>NZ_JBFTOU010000009.1:0-265011 GCF_056398125.1 Pseudomonas sp. 05L36
CCGATGCCCGGCGACCAGTTGCACGTCAACCTGGCCCGGTTCGCCGCGCACCAGCGCCAGCATGCCGGGGATGTCCGCCGGGTCGTTCTGGCCGTCGCCATCGAGGGTCGCCAGCCATTGCCCGCGGGCCTCCCGTGCGGCGTGGTACAGCGAGGTGCTCTGCCCCAGCGACCGTTCGTGATGGAGGATGCGCAAGGTGTTCAGGCCGTTCTGGCGGATCTGCCGCAATTCCTGCAGGGTCGCATCGGTGCTGCCATCGTCGACGACGATGATTTCGTACGATTCAGCGGCCAATGCGACGCGGATTTCCTCAAGCAATGGCTTGAGGTTGTTCGCTTCGTTCTTGGCGGGGATCAGTACGGATACAAAAATGTCTTGGCTCATAGAGTCACTCTCGCCTTTATTGGATTTCTTTTATCAGAGGCGAATGAAGGTGTCGTACACCGGCCGACTCGATGCAGGGTTCAGCTATTTTGGGCGATGACGCCAACAATATCCCGCCCTGTGGACGCACTCGCGCGCGACCCCGCATACGGTGCCCGGCCAATTGTAAAAATGGCGTTAATATTTCATACACTTTTTGTCATCATTCACTTGATGACGCAACGAATTCGGTTGCCATTGGCGCTTGCCCATCTAAAGTGCACTCACGCAAGTGAAAAACATGAATCGGGTAAGGATGCAGAACCATGAGCACTGAGCAAGAGACGACTTTAGACGAGCAGCGGCTCGACAGTACGGAAATCCGCATTCTGGGCTCGTTGATCGAGAAACAGGCCACCAGCCCGGAAACCTATCCCCTGACCCTCAATGCCCTGGTGATTGCCTGCAACCAGAAAACCAGCCGCGAGCCGGTGATGAACCTCACACCAGGCCAGGTCGGCCATAGCCTGCGCGTCCTCGAAGGACGCGGTTTCGCCAGACTGGTGATGGGCAGCCGCGCCGACCGCTGGGAGCACCGGGTCGACAAGGCCCTGGAACTGGTGCCGGCGCAGGTCATCCTGACCGGGCTGATGTTCCTGCGCGGCCCGCAGACCGTCAATGAACTGCTGACCCGCAGCGGCCGCATGCATGAATTCGAAGATGCCGAACAGGTGGTGCATCAACTCGAACGCCTGATTGCCCGGGGCCTGGCCGTACTGATTCCGCGTCAGGCCGGCCAGCGCGAAGACCGTTACACGCACGCCCTGGGCGACCCGGCGGATATCGAAGCGATCATGGCGGCACGGCAAAACCCGGCCGAGCGTGGTGGCAGCGGGGTTTCGGTTGAACGGATCGAAGAGCTGGAAACGCGGATTGCTGCGCTGGAAGAAAGACTGGCCCGGCTCGAGTAAACGCAGCCCCCGCATTGATTGGTGTCTGGCRCGAAACCAGCGATCACCCTCAATCCCTTGTAGGAGCTGGCTTGCCAGCGAAGGCGGTCTGTCAGGCAACGTCGATGTTGAATGGGCCGCCCTCTTCGCTGGCAAGCCAGCTCCTACAGAGGCTACATCGCCTAGCTGCGGGCAAACGCCACGGCCTTCTGGAATTGCTCGTCCGTCGGGCGTACACCAGTGTAGAGCACAAACTGCTCCAGTGCCTGGATCGCGATCACTTCCAGCCCGGTGATGACCTGCTTGCCTTCGGCACGAGCACGCACGATCAGCGGTGTTTCCGAGGGAATCGCCACCACATCGAACACAGTTTCCGCTTTTTCGATCACGTCCGCCTCAAAGGCCAGTTGATCGGCCTCCGGTCCTCCCGTCATGCCAATCGGGGTGACGTTGACCAGCATCTGCGGGCGACGATTCCCCAGCTCTGCCTGCCACTCATACCCCAACGACTGCGCCAGCGCCTGGCCGGCGCGCTCGTTGCGGGCCACGATCAGGCCGTTTTCATACCCGCCATCGCGCAAGGCGCTCGCCACGGCCTTGGCCATCCCGCCGCTGCCGCGCAAGGCAAAGGTCGAGTCCTTGGGCACCTGGTGTTTTTCCAGCAACTGGGCCACGGCGATGTAATCGGTGTTGTAGGCCTTGAGATGACCGTCGGTGTTGACGATGGTGTTGATCGATTGAATGGCGGCGGCCGACGCGTCGAGTTCATCCACCAGGGCAATACAGGCTTCCTTGAACGGCATCGACACGCCACAGCCACGAATCCGCAGGGCACGAATGCCGGCAACGGCACCCGGCAGGTCCTGGCTGGCAAAGGCCTTGTAGTAAAAATTCAGGCCCAGCTGTTCATACAGATGATTATGAAAACGCAGACCAAAGTTCCCGGGGCGTCCTGAAAGGGACATGCACAGCTGGGTGTCTTTGTTGGGGTTCATCTGCATGGGGAAGCTCCTTCAAGTGCACTTTTCGGATGGACGGGATTAGCCCCCCATCGGGTTCTGATCGATCATATAAGCCTGATTACATGGACTTACACAGACCGGTAAGAAAGTCGGTACCGACCTTACACAAAATTTACCTAACGGCCGTGCTGATTCTCGAAAAAAGCTGTCTTAGAAGTATCCCCGCGACAATCCCTGGGTCTATTGCAGACACAGGCGCCGGGCTGAAGAACCGAGGAACTATCATGATCCGTAAAGTCCCCACAGTAGCCTTGCTGATCGGCGCCCTCGCTATCGCAGGACAGGCGCAAGCCCATGGTGGTGGTAATTACTGGCAGGGCCCGGCGGTGTTTGGCGCGATCGTCGGTACTGCCATTGTCGGCTCGGCCCTGATCAACGCCAACCGCCCGGTTTATGTCGCACCGCAACCGGTCTACTACCAGCCCGCGCCGGTTTATTACGCACCACCGCCTCCGGTTTACTACCAGCCGGCCCCGGTCTACGTGCAACAACCGATCTACTACCGCCCGGCTCCGGTGTACTACGGACCACCCCATGGTTACTACGGCCCGCCTCGCGGCTACTACGGCCATCACTACGGCCGCTGGTAACGGACTCATCAGGCCCCGCTGAAACAGCGGGGCTTTTTTATCCCTTTTTTCGGTGCAGGTCTGGATAAATCTCGCCAAGGTCGCTATCGGGACAATGCCCGTGGTGGAAACGGGCAAGATGGACTCGACCCGTTTTCTGCCGTGCGGCAAAAAACGGTCATATTTTTGTCATGACAGTTGCGCAAGCTCGGCTCTGTCCGTCGATAACAGGTTGATAACAACAAGGACGACCACATGCCAACGCAAAACCCGCACCGCATCGTCGGTCTGTGCACCTCCAGCAAGGTCTACAACGCACTGACCGAACTCAAGCACCTTGAAGGCCATCGCAGCGCCAAGTTTCTCTCGCTGCTGACGCAAAGCCTGGTGCGCAAGGGCCTGCTCAACGAGCAGGAAGTGGTTCATATGCTCGATCAGGTGGTCAGCTGACCGACCAACGGTCGTTTGCCCCCGCTGGCATCAATGACCACTATCGAAAGCGTTGATTACCCCTCATGGCACACGGACCTTAAAGTAGCTCCACAGATTGATGGAGGTACTTGTCATGTCCAAGGTTCAGATCATGTCCGTTATCGGCAGCGCGGTTCCCCCACAGCTCAGGGAGCTGGGCATGCTCGCCTGCTGGTACCTCGTGCAGGACGGCGTGCCAATCAGCGGCCCGCTCACTTCGCTGCCCGCCGCCCAGGCATTGTCGCAACGCATCGGCACCGGCCAGTCCGGCAGGCTCAGCGCCTAAGGCAGCTGCACCCGCGGTTTGGTTTCAATGAAAATGGCCCAGCTCGACATGAACAGGGCCGTGATCAACGGGCCGATGACAAAGCCGTTCAGGCCGAAAATCGCCAGGCCGCCGAGGGTCGAAATCAGGATCATGTAGTCCGGCATCCTGGTGTCCTTGCCCACCAGAATCGGTCGAAGCACGTTATCCACCAGGCCGATCACGAAGACCCCGAACAATCCCAGCACCACGCCCTGCCAGATCGCCCCGGTGAGCAGGAAAAACACCGCCACTGGCGCCCAGACTATTCCCGCCCCCACCGCCGGCAGCAGGGACAGAAACGCCATCAACACCGCCCAGAGCAATACGCTGGGGATGTCCAGAAACCAGAAAATCAGACCGCCCAGTGCGCCTTGCGTGATAGCCACCAGCAGGTTGCCCTTCACCGTGGCCCGCACCACACGATTGAACTTGAGCTGCAAACGACGTTTCTGCTGTTCCTGCAACGGCACCGCCAGACGCACCTTGCGTGCCAGTTCTGCACCGTCGCGCAGGAAGAAAAACAGCAGGTACAGCATGATGAAAAAACTGACGACGAACTCGAAGGTACCCTGGCCAAAAATGAAGGCCTGCGTCGCCAGCTCCTGACCGCCGGTCATCGCGCTTTTGACGATTTTCTCTCGCAGCCCGTTCAACTCGCCCATGCCGAAGCGATCCAGCAGATGCTGGAAATACGGCGGCAGGCTGTGCTTGAACTGCGACACGTACCCGGCAATATCGAGTTCGCCGCTCTCGACGCTTTTGTAGAGTGCCACGCCCTCCTGAACCAGCAAGGCGCTGATGATGATCACCGGCAGAATCGCAATCACCAGGCAAATGCTCAATGTGCACAGCGACGTGAGGTTGCGTTGCCAGCCGAACTTCTCTTGCAGCCGGCGCTGCAGTGGCGCAAAGACGATGCCGAGGATCACCGCCCAGAACACTGCGCCGTAAAACGGCAGCAAGATCCAGATGAACGCAGCGCTCACCAGCACCAGCAAAACCGTCAGTGATTTGTCTTGTAGGGGCGTTTCGTTCATGTCCGATCCGTGCCAGAGAGGACGAAAAACTTCCGCCCTGATATTTAGTCCACTACGGCTCGCGCGAGTGCCATCGGTTTGTTGAACAAGCATAGATCCAGGTCAATAAACCCTCGCCACCGAACGTTTACCCTGCGCGGCTTTTGCGACCGACTCCGCCATGAACCTCACCGCGCCAGAACTGCTCGCCCCCGCCGGCACCCTGAAAAACATGCGTTACGCCTTCGCCTACGGCGCCGATGCCGTGTACGCCGGTCAGCCGCGCTACAGCCTGCGGGTGCGCAACAACGAATTCGATCACTCCAACCTGGCTCTGGGCATTCGTGAGGCACAGGCTCAAGGCAAGCGCTTTTACGTGGTGGTGAATATCGCGCCGCACAACGCCAAGCTCAAGACCTTCCTCAAGGACCTTGAACCGGTGATCGCCATGGCCCCGGATGCGCTGATCATGTCCGACCCTGGCCTGATCATGCTGGTGCGTCGGCACTACCCGCAGATGCCGGTCCACCTTTCGGTGCAGGCCAATACGGTGAACTGGGCGAGCGTCGAGTTCTGGCAACAGCAAGGCCTGAGCCGGATCATCCTGTCGCGGGAGCTGTCGCTGGAAGAAATCGCCGAGATCCGCGAACAGGTGCCGGCCATGGAGCTAGAGGTGTTCGTGCACGGCGCGTTGTGCATGGCCTATTCCGGGCGCTGCCTGCTGTCGGGCTACATGAACAGGCGTGATGCCAATCAGGGCAGTTGCACCAATGCCTGTCGCTGGAAATATTCAGCGCAACCGGCCACCGAAAATCAGCTCGGCGAGATCGTCCAGACATTCGATCCCGAACCGACCCTGGGCATCGGCGCGCCTACCGACCAGGTGTTCCTGTTGCAGGAAGCCGATCGTCCCGGCGAACAGATGCCCGCCTTCGAAGACGAGCACGGCACTTACATCATGAACGCCAAGGACCTGCGCGCCGTGCAGCACGTCGAACGCCTGACGCACATGGGCGTGCACTCCCTGAAAATCGAAGGCCGGACCAAATCGCACTTTTATTGTGCGCGCACCACCCAGGTCTATCGCCGCGCCATCGACGACGCCGTGGCGGGCCGGACCTTCGACCGCGGCCTGATGACCGACCTGGAATCCCTCGCCCAGCGCGGCTACACCGAAGGTTTTCTGCGCCGGCATGTGCATGACGAGTACCAGAACTACCAGAACGGCAGCTCGGTGTCGGAGCGCCAGCGGTTTGTCGGTGAACTGACGGGCCAGCGCCGGGATCGACTGGCCGAGGTCAAGGTGAAGAACCGCTTCGGCCTGGGCGACCACATGGAACTGATGACGCCCAAGGGCAACTTCCACTTCGATCTGCATCAGTTGCAAAACGCCAAGGGAGAAGCGATCGAGGTTGCACCGGGCGATGGGCATACGGTGTATTTGCCGATACCGGATGCGGTGGATCTGGAGTTTGGGCTGTTGATGCGGGATGTGGGTGTGAACTGATCTTCAAATACACACATAACCCTGTGGGAGCGAGCTTGCTCCGGGCGGCGTTCCGACGATTGCGGTCTGCCAGTTAATATTGCTGTGACTGATCGATCGCTATCGCGAACAAGCTCGCTCCCACAAGGGACCGAGTCACCTTGCAGAATTTCATGCACAAGGACTCAACATGCTTGCCCTGCCATGGATCTACCTGGCCCTCCTCTCCCTCGGCTACGGGCTCGCTTTAATCTACGGCCAACTCGGCTGGCTGGCCGCGATCTCCGTAGTGTTGTTGCTGTTCGCCGGTTTCGCAGTCCGCCAGCAAAAACTCCCCATCGCTCGCTACCTCGGCCACGGCTTGTTCATCTTCATGGCCCTGGCGCTGGCAATGCATTGGCTCCCCGGTTTCTACAATGGTCGCGGCATCGATCCTCAGCGACTCACCGACGATGGCGTGCCATTTTCCATGTACCTGAATCAGGACAAACCCCTGATTGGCTTCTGGCTATTACTGGTCTGCCCGTGGATTGTCGGCCGGCGTTCGTTGCGCCTTTCCATCTATGCCACCGCTATCGCGCTGCCCCTGAGCGCCGTGCTGGCCCTGGGTGGCGCGCTCTTGCTGGGTGTCATCAGTTGGGCACCGAAATGGCCGGACCACGCATGGCTGTGGGTGCTTAATAATCTGCTGCTGGTGACGCTGGTGGAGGAAGCGCTGTTTCGCGGCTACATCCAGGGCAGTCTGAGCCGGTGCTTCAAAGACCTGCCCTACGGCGAAAACCTGGCCCTTCTACTGGCATCGCTATTGTTCGGCCTGGCGCATGTGGGCGCAGGCTGGCAGTGGGTGTTGCTGGCGAGCCTGGCGGGGATCGGTTATGGCTTGGCCTACCGTTTCGGCGGGTGGGTGCAGCCATTGCCACCCACTTCGGTTTGAATCTGCTGCACTTCGGATTGTTCACTTTTCCAATGTTGGCCGGGTAGCGACCCATCGACTAAAAACACTAACCGGACCAGGTGCCATCAACTGCTTCGGGCGCTGATTTTCGCATCTGCAATCGCCCTCCCGATAACTGCGCATCGATGTTATAAATCATTCAAATGCCGACGAGATTTTGGCACCACCATTGACAACACCCAATAAACACTGAACGAAACCGTTTTTTTTACGCTTGACCAGTCCGTTTTTACAGTTATATTTCGTCAGGCACTGCTCGGGAACCAATCGCCTTGACTACTGTCTTGCGCTGCGTTTAACCTCCCGCCCCACGAATGGAAGCGAACCGTTCTACACGACGGCGTCCTCTGAAAATGAATTCTGGCAACGCGTTTATCGCGCCGTTGTACTGTGCGGTAAATCATGCTGAAGCCTCGCTCTTCCCTCCAAATCAAAAAATCCGTCATTTTTGCCCTGGTGCTGCGTGAAGCGCGTTCGCGTTTTGGCGACCGGCGCATGGGCGCGAGCTGGACACTGATCGAGCCGATCGTCCACCTGTTGATTCTGAGCGTAGCGTTCACCCTGATTCGCGGCAGCACCGTCGCCGGCATCGATTTCCCGGTGTTTGTCCTGGTCGGACTTGCACCGTTCCTGCTGTTTCGCAACACCGCTTTACGCTTGATGAACAGCCCCAAGGAAAACCGCTCACTGTTTGCCTACAAACAGATCAAGCCGCTGGACACCTACATCGCCCGGGTTCTGGTGGAGTTCAGCATTTCCGCGAGCGCATACGCCATCCTGGTCTTCGGTTTTGCATGGTACGGCTTCGACATGTCCATCAAATCCCCCATCGAGTGGATGCTGACCATCCTTCTGGGCGTCCTGTTCTCCTTTGGCCTGGGCATGTTGCTGTCACTGATTGCCCACGCCATGCCCAGCAGCACCCTCTTTCTGCGGATGATGTTCTTCCCGCTGTACTTCCTCTCGGGCGTACTGATTCCCGCCGCCTACCTGCCTCACGCCATGCTGCCACTGCTGCTGCTCAATCCGTTCCTGCACCTGCTGGAACTGATCCGTGCCGAAATCTTCCCGCACTACGTTCCGGTCGATGGTGTGTCGGCGCACTACGTCATCGCGTTCACCCTGGTCTTGCTGTTCGTCTCCCTTGGTACTTACCGGGTTCGTCGACTGCATTTGATCTCTACCAAGAACGGCTAACCGCAGGCTTCCCGTGTTCGAGCTCAGAAATATCACCAAGTCTTACCTGACCCCCAAAGGTCGCCGGCACGTGTTCCGCGACCTGTCACTGCAGATTCCGCCAGGCAAAAACATCGGCCTGATCGGTCGTAACGGCTCGGGCAAATCGACCCTGATGCGCCTGTTGGGCGGTGCCGACGTACCGGACTCCGGCACGGTGGTCACCAACAAGAGCATTTCCTGGCCGGTGGGTTTGTCCGGAGGTCTGCACGGCACCATGACCGGGCGCGAAAACATCAAGTTCGTCAGCCGGGTATACGGCGCGGAAGGCGACGCCATGCGCCAGAAAGTCCGCTACGTCGAAGACTTCGCGGAAATCGGCAGCTGGATCGACGAGCCCGTCAAAACCTACTCCTCCGGCATGCGCTCGCGCCTGGCCTTCGGCCTGAGCATGGCCTTCGACTTCGACTACTACCTGATCGACGAAGTGATGTCGGTAGGTGACGCGCACTTCAAGCGCAAGTGCGCGGACGTGTTCGAAACTCGCCTGCAGAAATCCAAGGTGGTGCTGGTATCCCACAGCATGCCCGAAATCAAAAAGCTCTGTGACGTCGTGCTGCTGGTGCGCGATGGCGGGGTGCAGATCTATGACGATGTCGATGAAGGCATCAAGGCCTACAACACCTGATCGCCTGACCGTGGCGTGACAGTTTCATTTCAAGGATGCGTGAGCATATGAGCAGTACGGGTAAATTCAAGGGCTGGCGCCTGACTCTGGGGCTGATCGTGCTGCCAATGGTACTGGCCGCCGTTTACTACAGCTTTTTCGCCGTGGATCGCTATGTCAGCTCCGCGCAAGTGGTTGTACGCCAGGACGGCAACAACCCGGCGGCGCAGATGCCTGGCCTGAGCATGCTGCTCAGCGGTGCCAACCCGGCTTCCCGCGAAGAAACCCTTTACCTGCGCGAATACATTGTGTCGATGGACATGATGCAACTGCTGGAAGATCGCCTGCACTGGGTCGAGCAATACAGCAAGCAACGCAGCGATCCGTTCTTCTGGCTGGCCACCGACACCGAACGCGAAGACCTGCTCGAGTACTACCAGCGCATGGTCACTGCTCACTATGACGAAACCACCGGCCTGCTGAAAGTTGAAGTGCAAGCCTTCAGCCCGGAACTGGCCGAGCAAATGGTCAAGACCATTCTGGAAGCCAGCGAACACTTCGTGAACGAAGTCTCCCACAGCATCGCCCGCGAGCAGATGCGCTTCGCCCAGGGCGAGCTGGAAGGCGCGAAAAAGAACTACACCAAACGCAAGGAAGAGCTGCTGAGCTTCCAGAACCGCAACAAGGTACTGGACGGTAAAAGCTCGGCTCAAGGCCGTGCAAGCATCATCGACACCCTCGAAGGCGAGCACTCCAAAGAGCGCGCAGTACTCACGCAAATGAGCTACAAGCTTCGCCCGGACTCACCTCAGGTCGCGCAACAACAGCAACGCGTCAGTGCCATTCGTGAACAACTTGCTGCCGAGAAACGCTTGTTGGTTTCCGCTCCCGATGGAGACCAATTGAACGTCGTCGCTTCGCGCTTCCAGCAATTGACCCTGGACGCCGGCATCGCCGAAGAGACCTACAAGACTGCCGTTGCCGCGCTGGACAACGCCCGTATCGAAGCCAGCAAGAAGATTCGCACCCTGGTCACCGTGGTTAGCCCGAACACACCGCAAATGGCCCTGTATCCGGAGCGCTGGTACAACCTGGCAACCATCTTCCTGGCCCTGCTTCTGCTCTACGGCATTACCCGCTTCCTAATTGCATCGATCGAGGATCATCGTGATTAAATCCATTTCTGGCCTGCCCCTTCGCCCCCTGAACTTGAGCATGCGAAACAGCGCTGTTGCGGGTTTGATGCTGGTGACCCTCACTTTGTCAGGTTGCAGCGGCGTCATGTCCGGTGCCGGCCCTTACAAAGGCGATATCGAAAGCAAAAGCCAAAACACTGCGTATGACCTGGTGGACATCAACGCCAACACCATCGCACCGTTTATGCGTCCAGCCGCCAAACCGGTCAAAGCCACAATCACCACTCCCCTGGCGCAAAGCGTGCGCCTGATGAGCGGTGACGTGATCAACGTGCTGATCACCGACAACGCTCCAGAAGGCAGTGGCCTGTTCGCCCCGCTTTCTACGGGCGGTACCCAACTCAAAGTGCGCATCGACGACAAGGGAATGATCTCCCTGCCGTACGTTGGCCATCAGTTCGTTGCCGGCATGACCCTGATCCAGGTCGAAGACATGATTCGCCAGAAGCTCAAAGGCGTGACCACTGACGTTCAGGCACACGTTGATCTGGTTGGCGATCTGTCTGGCTCGGTGCTGGTGGCGGGTGCGGTAAAAGCGCCTGGACGCTTCTCCACCCTGCAAGGTCCGCTGACACTGCTTGATGCCGTCAACCAGGCTGGCGGTCCAGTGATGGAACCGCATTTGGTTAATGTCACTGTTCGCAATGGTGCTCAAGCCAATACCTTCAACTACGAAGATATCCTTGCCGGTAACAACTTCGTGCTGAAGCCAAATTCCGAAGTGGTTCTGGACCGCGCACGCCAACGCTTTGTGGCGATGGGTGCCGTGGGCGAGCCAGGCTTGCACGACCTGCCCTCTCAAAACGCCAGCTTGCTGGATGCTCTGGGTTCCGTGGGCGGCTTGAAAGAGGCAAATGCGAATCCACAGGGTGTATTCGTGTTCCGGATGGGTGAGGCCACTCCTGCACAAGCCGCCAAACCGATCGTCATGCGCATTGACATGCGTGACCCGGCCGCCATTTTTTATGCCCGGCAAGTCATGCTCAAGCCAGACGATACGATCTATGTAACCAACGCCGCTGTGTACGAATGGCAAAAAATTATTGGGCCAATCGTTCAGACCCTTGTATTGGGTCGGGCCGCGGGTGTGAGCCCAAACTAAACAAAAGCGCCTGAACAGCCTCATGACCGCCGCCTTAGACCCTGTCATGACGGCGTGCCAAATCGATATTTATCAAGCGTGGAGTGTTTGTTGGGCCAGTGAGTTTTGTACAGCGCTAACAAGTTGAAAGACAGGGGCGTTACATACTGATCTTTATATACGCTGACTCAAGGATTGCCCGGTAAGAAACACTCCAGCAGATTTCAAGGAAATTGAATGAACGTCCTTTTCTACCTGGAGCCCGCCATCGAGCTGGGTAACCCTGAGTTTCGCTACGCCACGCTTCGCAGCTCCATCGTTGCGCAGGTCACGGCGCTTCGCGGCGCTGGCGTGAACACACACTGTATCGTTAGCCAAGTCATTGCTGAACGAGCGCTACGCGATGGCCATGTCGAAGCGCTTGGCTCGCTGTCAACGATTGACCCGCTTACCTGGACCGAGGGCGAAAATACGCTTGAGCGCTCGCTCCGCCATCAAGCCAAAGCCTACAAAGAGGGTGAGCACACTCGCCTCGCAAATTTGCTGAAAGCAGATCTGCCGGCCGGATTCGAGCCGGACATCATTCTTGTTTGGGAAGCCCCCATGTCCTGCCTCGGGGAAATCTTCCCAAAGGCACGCATCATTTATCAGATGCCTGGCTTCTTCTCGCGCGCCCCGTTTGCCAACCTTGTCGCGTTTGACACCGGCCTGCTGGGCGACAGCACAGTCCCTGCCAACCCATCTGTCAGCGCAGCAGAAATATCCGCTCTCGAAGCCTTGAGGGACCATGAAGCTCGTTTTCTGAGCTCGATTGCTCCGACTCAAGTTTCAATCAACGACTTGAAACAACGCTTTCGCAGCGTGGTGCTGTTGCCGTTGCAGATCGACGGTTACTTCATGATCGACTCTGTATTGGGGCGACGTAGCCAGTTCGATGTACTGGTAGACATCATGAGCCGCATGCCAGCCAATCAGGCCCTGGTAGTGACAAATTACTGGTCCGGCCAGACGCGAAGCGCGGTCCTGACTGCACAGAACATCAGTTACCTGCGCTCACGCTTCCCAAACTTCGCTTACTTCGAAAACTTCGACAAAATCCCGTCGGTTTCGCAGTTACTGGTTCCGGAAATGGACGGGGTTATTACGATCTCGTCCTCTCTCGGCTATCAGGCAGCATTCTGGCAAAAACCTTTGCTGACACTTGGCGCCAGTCACATATCCCCATTCGCCACCACCAACGACTGGGATGAATTCTTCGCACAGGTCACCGCGGGTGAGCCGATAGTTCGTGACGACCTGATCGTCTCAGCAATTGGCACCAAGCACCTGCCGGCACAAATGCTTGCCGAAGATGGCAAAGGTTATGCTGGCTGGCTGGCAGAAGTCGTCTCTCGCCCCGTCGGTGACTTCCCGCACTGGACCGATAAAGAGCCTGTCGCAGAAGCACTGATGGAACTGCGGCGCGAGCCCGAATACCTCAAGCAGCTTGGCTACTTCAATCTGGTACGTGAAGAGTCGTCGATGGATCACTGCCGAGAGCTTTCACAGCAGATTCTTCGGCACCCGATTATTTCATTCGACGTATTCGACACACTGCTGTACCGCCCCTTCAAGTCTCCTTCCGACATGTTTGAATTCATGTCCGAAGAAGTTCGACAGATTTGCAATCTTCCGTCGCTTGATTTCCGTGCCGCAAGACGCGCAGCGGAAAAAGCCGCTTTCGAAGAAGCGATCGCACGTGGAGATGGCGAAACCCATATCGATGAGATCTATCAGGCATTCGCAGAACAAACCGGTGTAGGTCAAGAACTGGCCGAGCGCGTTAAACAGCTGGAAATGCAGATGGAAATGGACATCCTTTATCCAAGGTTGTCAGGGTTCAAGGCATTCAATGAAGCCCGCAGCCTGGGCAAACGCATCATCATCATTTCCGACATGTATCTGCCCCGTGACTTCCTCGAAGCCATCCTCAAAAAGAATGGTTACGAAGGTTATGACCGCTTTTACGTATCGTCTGAAGCCCGCGTAAAGAAACACAATGGACGACTGTTCGACCACGTCCTTGAAGATCTGAATGTTGATCCGAAAACGATTCTCCACGTTGGGGATAACGTCGCGGCTGACGTAGTGCGCGCCAAAGAGCGCGGCATCAAACCGTTTCATTTGGTCAAAGCTTCGGAGGTGTTCGCAGAATGCGACAGCTTCAAAAATCCTTGGTCCCGTGACGAAGAACGCCATTCTCTCGACTGGAAAATGATACTGGCTGTCGCGGGCAACCGTTTCCATGACAACCCTTACTTGCCACATCGACGCGGCACCCTGTTCTGCGGCGACCCTTGGCGCCTGGGTTACTACGGTCAAGGCCCGATGCTTTTGGGTTATACAAAGTGGCTGATGGAAAAAGCCATTCGTGACGGAGTCAAACGTCTCTACTTCCTGTCTCGCGACGGCTTGATCATGAAGGAAGCCTATGACCGTATCGCCCAGAACTATCCCGATGCGCCAAGCAGCCACTACCTGCTCTGCTCGCGCAGAGCCGTGAATCTGGCCAAGGTACGTGATGAACATGGCGTCATGGATCTGCTACAAGTAGATTTTGCACGCACTAGCATCCAGCACCTGCTCTCGTCTCGCTTTGGTGTTTACCCAGCCAACGTCCCGATGGACATTCTCTCAAAACACAACCTTACACTTGAGACGATTGTCACTAACAAGCATCAGGAAATGCTCAAGCCGTTTTTCCTGGATCTGCTTCCACTAATCGTCAGTGCAGCAAAAAAGGAACGGACAAACTACCTTGAGTACCTTGAAGGCACAGGCCTGCTGGATGACGGTGAGGTTGCCCTGGTTGACATCGGGTATGCCGGCACCATGCAGGAATCCCTGTACCTGCTGACTGATCGCCAAAAGCTGTTTGGCGGTTATTACTTGATGACCTTCCGTCAGGCGCTGAAACGCGTAGATGCCTATGGAATGCCGATCAGAGGCTATCTGGGTGAATTCGTGGACCGCCACGACACCCACCATCCGTTCTGCCGTAACGTCCCGCTCTACGAGACACTGTTCAGCAGCGTGGATACCTCATTTGTTCGCATGGATCGTGACTGGAAAGGTCGACTGACCCCCATCTTCATGGAACGCTTTGCGGCAGAAGCAAAACGCGAAGAAGTGGTTCATAGAATCCACAAGGGCGCCCTGAGCTTTATTGAGGAAGCAGCCAGCATTTTTGGCAGCCACTTGAAGAATCTGGATATCGAACCTGTCAAATCACTTCGGGTGCTCGAGAAATTCTTCAGTGAACCGCATCCAGTTGACGCCCAGATGTTCGCGGGCCTGGTTTTTGAAGATGCTTACGGCGGTGCCGGCCTGAAAACGATATTGCCAATAGACGGCAACCCGGAAGCGAACTGCGTCTGGAAAGTGGGTGCTGCGGTTTTGCAACGTGCCAATAGTGATCAAAAGGCAACCGGCACGACAGCGGCCCCCAAAGCTACGTCGCCAAAATCTGCCGTGCAAACCAAGAGGTTCAACCGCATTGAACAACGACTGGTTCGCTGGGTAGTTAGAAAAACCTCGAACGATAGAAAGTTCCAAAAGTTCGAACTGACCCCGGCAAAATTCTTCAGCGACTCTAAAAGCCCACATGTTCGATTGCTGGGGCGCCTGTATCTGATCAGGGCCGCCAACCAGTAAAAAAAGCCCGGTACGTCGGTCACTGCAAGCAGCCATGCAATGACTGACGTGCCGAGCCCATTCAATCGCAGGAAAGCAAACCGCGATCAAATTTTCGGAATTACTCCCTCAGAAAACTCATCAGTCAAATCACGAAAAATATAACCGGGTTATTTTCCCTGTAACAACAACCACAATTAAGGTTCGAGTGGCGTCTTTTTCAAGCGACGATCCCAAACGACACTTTCCCTCATAAGGCGTGCAGGCGCGCCGGCGTAAATCGAGTTTGTTCTTGTAAGGCGTTTACTGACGTAGGACCTTGCTCCAATCACGCAACCTTCCGGAATGTTAGCGCCCTTGCCAAGAGTCGCGCCCTCACCAATCCACACATGGCGTCCCAGTACAACGTCTTGTGCCTCATTCAAACGCTCCCCCCCATGCAGATCGTAAATAGGGTGTTCATCAGAGGTGCGGACGAATATTCCGCTTGAGAACATACAATCCTCCCCGATCAATATACTTTTACCTTCCATGGCAAACAGATGTGCGCCAACGAACGTCGTCCCCGCCCCAATCACCAGTTTTGACTCGGCTTGGCGCATATGTATAGCGCCTCGCAAATTGCATCCCTTGCCTATTTCAACAACGTTATGGGCACCAGAAAAAAGAATATTCATATTGCGAACCACTGTATTTTCAGCTATTCGCAGAACGTGATTATTGCCTTCAATCTGGATTCTGGCTGTAGGCTCAATTCGCACAGAGGGGTGAATTTCAATGACGTTGTTCTCGCCATTATTGATAACGCTTGGATGTTCGGGTAGCACTTAGACCTCGCAATAGGTAAAAATGGCGTAATTTTTATTTTTCACAATTCTTTGCGGCTCTAGCACCAAGGCATTTTTAAAAACGCCGTTTATCAGCACTACCCATCAGTAACAGGCACTCCATTGCTACCACTTGCAGCCACCTGAAACGATCGATCAATCAAAAATCTCCACAACCCCCACCACCTCATCACTCCCCTCTGCCGTCACCGGCAACGCCCGAATCTTGTGATCCTGCATATAGGCTTCTGCCTCACACAACTGCGCCGTGGCTTTCACGGTATGCGGTTTGGCGGTCATGAAGCTGGCGACGCTTTCGTTGATCACGCCCGGGTTATTCAGCAGCGCCCGGCGCAGGTCGCCGTCGGTGACGATGCCGACCAGTTTTTCGTTGTCCATGACCAGGGCGAGGCCCAGGCGGCTGGAGGTCATGACCAGCAGGCAGTCGTGGAACGAAGTGTCGCGACTGACTTTGGGGATGTTGGTGTGCATCACGTCACTGACGCGGGTGAGCAGTTTGCGGCCGAGGCTGCCGCCGGGATGGTAGCGGGCGAAGTCCATTGGTTTGAAGTCGAGTGCGGCAATCAGGGCCACCGCGAGGGCATCGCCCATTGCCATGGTGGCCAGGGTGGAGGTGGTTGGCGCCAGGTTGTTCGGGCACACCTCGCGCTCGACCGAGATGTCGAGCCAGATATCGGCGTGCTTGGCCAGCGTGGATTGACCATTGCCGGTCATGGCGATGATCTTGTTGCCGAAGGACTTCAGGCTCGGAATCAGCTTGATGACTTCTTCGGTTTCGCCGCTGTAGGAAATCAGGATCAACACGTCGATTGGCTTGAGCATGCCCAGGTCGCCGTGGAAGGCTTCAGCCGGGTGCAGGAACAGGCTCGGGGTGCCAGTGGAGGCGAAGGTAGCGACCATTTTCTGACCGATCAAGCCCGATTTCCCCATACCGCAGACCGCTGCGCGGCCTTTGCAACCGAGAATCAGTTCAACGGCACGCTGAAATTCGCCGTCCAGGCGTTCTGCCAGTTGGCTGATGGCTTGCGCCTGGGCGCTGAGCGCTTCTTTGGCAATTGGAAGGTGATTCATGGGAAATCGATCGATCCTTGATTTAAGTGGCGCGTATGTTAACGACTCAATAGCCTGACGGAAACTAACGTTCTATCAACCCAGGAAAAATAGTCACTTTTCTGTGTCACCGAGACCTCGAACATGGCAGTTGCCGGTTGGAAATTTTTAATGTCGCCCCCTTTTGATCGACTGTCACAGAGGATACGCAAGGACTCCTCGCCTTTCAGGTGCCAATAGTCATACCGCACTACTCAGCGCCGGCAGTGCCCCCTCCCCTGAGCAACACCCAATGTTTGTAGGCAATCTCCCACTTTTATCGTTATAAATTGTCGGCTTTGTATTATCATCCGCGCCCACTTATCGAAGAGCGTTGCCTGAGACGCTTTGGATTTTTTGCGCGTCTCGCAAGCGAGTGCGTCACCTACGGACATCTGCTGTTTTTTATGGACAAAAACCTCCTGAATCGACCGTGCTTGCTGGTGCTGTCTAAAGGCGCCCAGCAAGTTGCCACGCTTCCCGCCCTGTTGCCCGACTATCGATTGCTGCCTGGTTCGACTCGTGACGTCACTCAGGCCGATGTGTTGCTGGCGTGGGGTCGCAAGCCAAGCGCCCTGTTTGCCCAACGGGAAGCACAAAAAGCCGGTCTGCCTGTGCTGTCGGTAGAGGATGGTTTTTTGCGTTCGGTGGGCCTTGGCGCGGATGAGCCGCCGCTGTCGCTGATCGTCGATGACCTGGGCATTTATTACGATGCCGATAATCCGTCGCGCCTGGAAGTATTGATCCCGACATCCTTGAGTGAATCTCAGACTCTCCGCGCCCGGGCCTTGCAGGCGAGTTGGCGGGAAGAGCGCGTTTCCAAGTACAACAGCGCCCGCATCGAACAATGCCATTTACCGCAACCTTGCGTTTTGGTCGCTGACCAGACCAAGGGCGATGCCTCACTTCAGGGCGCCGGCGAGGCTGATTTTGAGCGCATGCTCCAGGCTGCACTCGATGAGCATCCTCAGAGCTTTGTCGTGGTGAAGGTCCACCCGGATGTCGCGGCAGGCCGCAAGCAAGGCCACTTTGATCTTGAAGCGCTGAGCAAACGACCGCGCGTCCATGTGATCAGCCGTAATGTTCATCCTGCCGAGTTACTGAGCGAAGTTCAGGCCGTGTATGTGATGACCTCGCAACTGGGCTTCGATGCACTGTTGTGGGACGTGCCGGTGCGCACCTTTGGCATGCCGTTCTATGCCGGCTGGGGTTTGACCGTGGATGCCCTGCCCGCCCCCGAGCGGCGCCAGCCGGTCAGTCTTGAGCAATTGGTGCATGCGGCGCTGGTGGAGTACCCGCGTTATGTCGACCCGGAGACGGGCGCGCCGTGCCAACCCGAGACCGTGCTGGCGTGGCTGGGGTTGCAGAGACGGATGCGCAGTCGCTTGCCGCAGGACTTGCAGATGGTTGGTTTCAGCAAGTGGAAACGGCCGTTGGTGCTGGACTTTTTCAATGGTTCATCCACCCGATTTGCCGCACCTTCCAGACGTTCGAAGCCCCCTGCAATGGTGGTGAGTTGGGGTTGCCAGCACGACTCGGCGTTGGCGCAACAGAACACTGCCAACCACCTGGGCCGCGTCGAAGATGGCTTCCTCCGTTCTGTCGGCCTGGGCGCGAAGAAAACCCGGCCGCTGTCCTGGGTATTCGACGACCTGGGCATCTACTACGACGCCACGCGTCCTTCGCGTCTGGAACAGCTCTTGCAGAACCAGTCGTGCCCGCCTGAGTTGTTGCGGCGGGCGGCGGCGCTGCGCGAAGCGATCTGCGCCACCGGAGTGACCAAATACAACTTGCCCGGTGCCACGTGGAAACGTCCGCCGGGTGTCGAGCAGGTGATTCTGGTGCCGGGGCAAGTGGAGTCCGACGCCTCGATCCGTTACGGCGCGCACCGCATCCGGCGCAATCTTGATTTGCTCAAGGCAGTGCGCGCCCGCCACCCGATGGCATGGCTGTTGTACAAGCCGCACCCTGAAGTGCTGGCCGGCACACGCGAGGCTGGCGAGGACGAAGAACACACCCGTCAATGGTGCAACCAGGTGGTGGGCGATGTGCCCTTCCACGAGCTGTTGTCCGAGGTCGATGAGGTGCATGTGCTGACCTCGCAATCGGGCTTCGAAGCCTTGTTGCGCGGCGTGCCGGTGACCACTTACGGCCAGCCGTTCTATGCCGGCTGGGGCTTGACCCACGATCAGGACCTCAGCCCGCAGGTCCAGGCGCGTCGCACCCGGCGCCTGAGCCTGGACGAACTGGTGGCCGCGACCCTGATTCGCTACCCGACTTATGTCAGCCGCATTACCCGAAGATTCACCACCCCCGAACGTACGTTAATCGAGATTCAGAACTGGGATGAAGTACCTGCGCAAGGAAGAACTCCAACATGGCGAGAGATGATTCAGCGTTTGCTCCTTACCGTCTTGAGACCGTCGCCAAGGAAGTTTTAGTTCCCATGCAGCGCTCCAGACGCCTGGTATCGGTGAAACCACGCAACTCGTTCCTGTTTTTGCAGGGCGTCAGTTCGCCGTTTTTCGCGCGTCTGGTGCAAGCGCTGCGGGCCGAGGGACAACGGGTCAAGTCCATCAGCTTCAATATGGGCGACACCCTGTACGGCAGCGGCGCGCGCGTGTTTTGTTCGGCGCGCCCCGAGCAGTTGAAGGACTTCTACAGCCAGTGTTTCAGCGCCGACCAGATTACCGATGTGGTGCTCTTCGGTGACTGCCGCCCCGTGCATCAACCGGCGGTGGAACTGGCCAGGTCTCTGGGGATTCGCGTACACGTGTTCGAAGAGGGTTACTTCCGCCCGTACTGGATCACCCTTGAGCGCAATGGCGTGAACAATCACTCGCTACTGCCCCGCGATCCGCAGTGGTATCGGGAAGTGGGCAAGTACATCCCGCGCTATCACAACGGCAATTCATTCCGCCTGTCCTTTGCCTCCAGGGCCTTCCATGATGTGATGTATCACGTCGGCGGCGCACTGAACAAAGTGGTGTTCCCCCACTATAAAACCCACGCCCCGTTCAACGCGGCCGTGGAGTATGCCGGCTACGTTCGCCAGGGCCTGCGCCTGGTCAGCGCCAGGGGCCGTGACTCCGAAGTCATCAGTGAAGTGGCGCGCAGCCGTCACCGAACCTTCCTGTTGCCGCTGCAACTCGACAGTGATGCGCAGATCCGCGACCACTCGCCCTTCAAGCATATGAAGGATGTGTTGAAACACGTATTGGGCTCGTTTGCCCGCCATGCCGGCAGCGATGCGCGGCTGGTGGTCAAGAACCACCCGCTGACGCCGGGCATCGTCAACTACCACCGCATCACCCGGCGGATTGCCGACAAATTCGGCATTGCCGATCGCGTGGATTTCCTCGAAAGCGGCCACATGCCGACACTGCTGTCGCATGTCGCTGGCGTAGTCACGGTCAATAGCACCGTGGGTGGTTCGTCACTGATGCACAACGTGCCGACCATTGCCCTCAGCGACCCGATCTACAACCTCAAGGGCCTGACCCACCAGGGCGGTCTCGATGAGTTCTGGGACAACCCGGAGCCTCCCGACTCCACCCTGTTTCAGCGCTTTCGCAGCACGGTCATTCACACCACGCAAGTCAACGGCGGCTTTTACACCCGCTGCGGCATCGACATGGCGGTGAACAATTCCCTGGAAGTGCTGATGGCCAAAACCTCGAAAATCGAACAGTACCTATGACGTCACAACAGTCTCCACGCTGCATTCTCATCACCGGCGCCACAGGCGGCATCGGTGGCGCGCTGGCACCCGCCTACGCGAAACCGGGGGTTACGCTGATCCTGCAGGGCCGACGCCTGGACCGCCTGGAAGAAATGGCCGCCCAGTGCCGCGCCGCCGGCGCTCGCGTACTGCTGCAACCGCTGGATGTTCAGGATCTGGACGCCTTGCGCAGCTGGATCGGCGAGATCAGTGTCACCGAGCAACCGGACTTGATCATCGTCGGTGCCGGGGTCAATACGTCCACCGGCGACAACGGCGAAGGCGAAGTCTGGGAGCTGTCCCAGGCGCTGATCGAAATCAACGTGCTGGCAGCCCTTGCCACGGTGCAGGCCGCATTGCCGGCCATGCGTGCCCGCAAGTCCGGGCAGATCGCCCTGTTCAGTTCGCTGGCCGGTTGGCGGGGGCTGCCGGCCACGCCGAGCTATAGCGCCAGCAAGGCAGCGATCAAGGCTTATGGCGAAGCCATGCGCGACCTGGTGGCAACCGATGGTGTGAAGATCAACGTGATCATGCCGGGCTACGTCGAATCGAAAATGTGCTTTGAAATGCCCGGACCAAAACCGCTGCTCTGGACCCCGGACAAGGCTGCGCGACGGATTCAGCGCGGGCTGGCGGCGAACCAGGCGCGCATCAGCTTTCCGTTCCCGCTGAACCTTGGGTGCTGGGCTTTGGGGGTCATCCCGCCACGACTGTCGTCGATCATTTTGCGGTGGCTGGATTACGGTGCCTGATTTTTTGAATAACGTTTTTTGCTCGGTTGTAGTGCCTGGTTTTCTCCTGTCTTGCGCAATCGAAATGCTCCTGGTGCCGCGTACCGCCTGGTCCCGTCCGCTTCGCAGCTGGCTGTTGCATGGCGGTGCCTGGGCATTCGCCGTTGGCTTGCTGTACCTGATCAGCGGTCGCGCGTATTTCAGTGCGGTCAACGTGCTGGCGCTGTGGCTGCTGATCGTGCTGGTGAGCAACGCCAAATACCATTCGCTGCGCGAGCCATTCGTCTGCGCCGATTTCGAATACTTCAGCGACGCCGTACGCTTTCCACGCCTGTACTTGCCGTTCTTCGGCATTGGCAAAGCCATCGGCCTGGCCCTTCTGTTTATCGCCTACCTGGCGTGCGGGTTGTATTTCGAACCGGTGGGCAGCAATGCTCGCGTCGTGGCGACGAGCACGCTGCTGGGCGGTTTGGTACTGCTGATGCTCGGCAGCTTGAAGCCACTGCGCCCGACGTTCGACGCCAGCCTCGACCTCGGTCGCTGGGGATTGGCGGCCAGTTTGTGGACGTACTTTATCGCGGCCCGGCGCCCGGTGGACCTCAATCGACTGAACTCGGCGTTTGCCGATGAGCTGCCACGCCCGGCGTCCGACACCGTGCTGCCGGACCTGGTATCGGTACAAAGCGAATCGTTCTTCGATGCGCGCAGGCTGTGGCCCGGCATCCGTCCACAGGTGCTCAGCCACTTCGACACCTTGCGGGCCGAGGCGCTGGCCCAGGGTCGTCTGCAAGTCGCCGCGTGGGGCGCCAACACGGTCCGTAGCGAGTTTGCCTTCCTCACCGGGATCAAGGTCGACCAACTGGGCGTCCATCGATTCAACCCTTATCGCCACCTGGCGCGACAGGGCGTTGCGAGCATCGCCAAGGCGCTCAAACGCCAGGGTTATCGTACGGTCTGCGTGCATCCTTATGTCGGCAGTTTTTATGGTCGGGACAAGGTGTTGCCTGCACTGGGCTTCGACGAATTCATCGACGTTCGCAGTTTCACCGAACAGCAAAAGGCCGGCCCGTTCATCGGTGACTGCGCGGTGGCCGACAAGATCAGCGCGCTGCTTGATGATCCGTCCCGTACCCAGCCGTTGTTTATTCATGCCATCACCATGGAAAACCACGGCCCGCTGCACCTGGAAAATGTCGAAGCCGGCGACCTGCCGCAGTGGTTCGACCGGCCGCTACCAGAAAGCCTGCGTGATCTGGCCCCGTACGTGCGCCACTTGAGCAATGCCGACCGCATGCTCGGTCAGCTGCGTGAACATTTTCTGACCCGCAGCACACCAACCGGGCTGTGCTTTTTCGGTGACCATGTGCCGATCCTGCCTGACGTCTATGGCGCCCTGGAGGCACCGAATGGCGATACCGAGTACTTCATCTGGTCCAATACTTCGCCAAGTGCCAATGCCTGCACAGACCTCGGAGTCGAGCATCTGGCCAAGGCCTTTATCGACCATCTGGCCCCTACTGCCGATGACTGAAACCCGGGGTGAGCCGGTGCAGGTGGTTCTCGCGTCCAGCCTTGCGCAGCGCGACCCTGCGGTTGCGCGCTGGATCACCGCGGGGCGCGGCTCGTTGGCGTTCATCCTCGGCGATGAAGACTGCCGCCATCGCCTGCTCGCGCAGTCGATCAACTGGGACCGCATCCTGCTGGCCTATCACGACAGCACACCGGTGGGCTACGCCTCGTTCAAACACCAACGCCGCGGACCATTTTCACCGGGCATCCGGCCATTCGTTCGCGAGTTCGGGCGACTGGGCGGCTCGCTGCGTTATGGCCTGTTCGTGATCAGCGAGTGTCGCGAGTGGTACTACGGTTTTTATCTGTACGGCTTGCATGTGCGCAAAGCCGCACGGCGCCAGGGGGTGGCCAGTGCCTTGCTGCAGGTCGCCTTTGATCAGGCACTCAGCCTTGGCCATACCAAAATCGAGCTGGAAGTGCAGGTGAAGAACCTTGCGGCCAGGGCGTTCTATGCCCGCCACGCCTTCATGCCGATACACACCTTTCCAACGAACTGGCTGAGCCGCGTGATGCCCTTCCCGACGGTCATCAACCTGCGCCGCAGACTATCGCCCCATCCATGAGCAGCCCGCAAATGAATCGATCCGTACCCCTTGAATCGCTGGTGGATGGTCCCGGCCGGGTGGGCATCATGTCGCAGTGGGTGATGTGGAAAGTCCATCATCTGGAGGAGTTTCTCGACCCCGAAGGCCAGCCTCATTGGCTGTGGCGACGCAGCCGGCAGCGCCCCGCAGGCTTGAAGGCGATTGCCGGAATTGGCTACAAAAGTTCCTCTGACCATGCCCGGGTCTTGTGCAAGCGCTGGGGCATTCCCTACGTCGCACTGGAGGATGGCTTCCTGCGTTCATCTTCGCTGGGCGTCGAAGGCGATACGCCGATGTCGATGGTGGTCGACCCCATTGGCATTCACTACCTGGCCGATCGCCCGTCACGGCTGGAGAACATCCTGCAAACCCCGCAGACCCTGAGCTCTTCGGAGCAGGCGACCGCACGGGAGCTGATTGCCCTGATGCGCAGCAGTGGCATCGGCAAATACAACAACGCACCGGACCTGAGCGACGACGACCCGCTGGGCCGTGACAAGCCGCTGATTCTGGTGGTCGACCAGACTTATGGCGACTTCTCCATCCCCGGCGGCGGGCTGTGCGAAGCCGACTTTATCCGCATGCTCGACGAAGCCCTGGCGCAACACCCCGAGGCGGACGTGCGGGTGCGGATTCACCCGGACTGCATCAACGGCCACAAAAAAAGTTGCCTGCTTGACGCCGCTCTTGCCCGGGGCGTGACGCTGGAAAGTCGCCAGATGTCCTGGGCCTCGCTGGCGCGCCGGGCGCAGCGGGTCTATGTAGGTACCAGTCAGGCCGGGCTCGAGGCCTTGATTCAAGGCATCCCGGTCACCTGCTTCGGCTTGCCGTTCTACGCCGGTTGGGGCCTGACCGATGATCGCCAGGCAATCCCCCGTCGCCAGGCCCGACCGAACCTTGAGCAGTTGGTGGCGGCGGCGTACATCCGCTATTGCCGCTACGTCGACCCGCTGACCGATCAGCGTTGCGATGTCATGACTGTGGCCCGTCAACTGGCCCGGCAAAAACACCAGGACAGCCAGTTCGCGGGGACATTGACCTTGCTGGGTGTGCCACACCGACAGCGGCCGGCGATCCGCACCCTGCTCAAAAGCCGATGGGGCCGGTTGACGTTCGTCAGCGATAGTGCCGAGCTGATGCAATCCGTAGTCGGCGAAACCGGCAAGCTGTTGGTGTGGCGAGCCAGCGAACCCGGCGATCTGCAATCCCGTGCCGAGGCCCACAGCGTGCCGCTATGGCGCATCAGCCCGGGCATGCTGCAATCACCGGGTGGCGATGAGCAACCACTGGTTCAGATTCGCGGCCTGCCGTGCAGCCCCCATCAAGCCCGGGAGTACAACTCCCATACTGAAGCCGGCCTGTTCGACAGCTGCGCACGTTATCGACAAATTCACCGCTACCTCAGACGCATGTTCTGATCCCTTGCCGGCGAAGGCGTTTTTGAAACTTGTA
Source organism: Pseudomonas sp. 05L36 (assembly GCF_056398125.1). Taxonomy (NCBI): domain Bacteria; kingdom Pseudomonadati; phylum Pseudomonadota; class Gammaproteobacteria; order Pseudomonadales; family Pseudomonadaceae; genus Pseudomonas; species Pseudomonas sp. 05L36. The sequence goes on from NZ_JBFTOU010000009.1 coordinate 24,929, forward strand.
TTGCGCTTTTGGCCGTCTTCGCTGGCAAGCCAGCTCCTACAAAAACGCGTACACACCGTCATTTTTTGTGTCCACACATTCCCTGTAGGAGCCGGCTTGCCGGCGAAGGCGTTTTTGATGGCGCTGCATGCCCCACGGCCGTTTTCGCTGGCAAGCCAGCTCCTACAAAATCGTGCGCACACCGTCATTTTTTTGTGTCCACACATTCCCTGTAGGAGCCGGCTTGCCGGCGAAGGCGTTTTTGATGGCGCTGCATGCCCCACGGCCGTCTTCGCTGGCAAGCCAGCTCCTACAAAAACGCGTACACACCGTCATTTTTTGTGTCCACACATTCCCTGTAGGAGCCGGCTTGCCGGCGAAGGCGTTTTTGATGGCGCTGCATGCCCCACGGCCGTCTTCGCTGGCAAGCCAGCGCCTACAAAAACGCGTACACACCGTCATTTTTTGTGTCCACACATTCCCTGTAGGAGCCGGCTTGCCGGCGAAGGCGTTTTTGATGGCGCTGCACGTCCCACGGCCGTCTTCGCTGGCAAGCCAGCGCCTGCAAAAACGCGTACACACCGTCATTTTTTGTGTCCACACATTCCCTGTAGGAGCCGGCTTGCCGGCGAAGGCGGTAGTCCTGTCACATCCGGCCCCAAACCTATACGACGTAAATTCATCTGCGCACTAGCCTTACCCTTTCCGACCTACAAAGGAGGGCAACGGATTGCCCACTCGTCTACACGCCAGCCACCTGCGCACAGGGCGCCACTCTCAATCCGGGCAGATCTACCTGCTCACCACAGTCACCCATCTGCGTGAACCGCTCTTCAGTGACTGGCGTGTGGGGCGTTTGGTGGTGGATCAATTTCGTCAGGCCCAGACAGAGGAACGGGCCAACTCCCTTGCCTGGGTAGTGATGCCCGACCACTTTCACTGGTTGCTCGAGCTCAGGAACAGCACGTTGCCAGGGTTGATGCTCGCCACCAAATCCCGCAGCGCGAGAGCAGTGAATACCTGTCTGGCACGCAAGGGGCAGCTGTGGCAGAAAGGTTTCCACGACCGAGCGATTCGTCGCGAAGAAGATTTGCAGGCAGTAGCCCGCTACATCGTTGCCAACCCATTACGCGCAAGGTTGGTCAAACGGGTGCATGACTACTCACTGTGGGATGCCATCTGGCTGTAGGAGCCGGCTTACTGGCGCAGGTGCTTTCCGCCGTTGCATCGATCTTTCGGCTGCTCGGCTTATAGTTTTTGAAGTTCCTGCGCAACAATGGCAACGGTTTCGGCGATTTGCTCCCGGGTGTGCAGGCACGACACGAAAAAGCGTACACGAGCCGATTTTTCGGGCACCGCCGGATGAAGAATGGGTTGGGCGTTGATACCTCGACGGGACAGCGCGCTGGACAACTGGGTAGCCTTGAGCGAACTGCCGGTGATGATCGGCACCACTGCCAGACCGGTGCTTGTGCCGGTATCCAGGCCGGCGTCCCTGGCCAACTCGAGGAATTGCCTGCCGCGCGCCTGCAAGGTTGTGACGCGCTCGCCATCCTCAGGTAGACAACGCAATGCCGCCAACGCTGCCGCAGCTACCGGTGCCGGCATGCCGACGCTGTAGAGAAAACCCGGCGCCAGGAACTTGAGATGCTCTACCAGCGCTGACTCACCGGCGATATAGCCACCACAACTGGCCAGGCTTTTGCTCAAGGTGCCCATCCAGATATCCACGTCACTGCCGGCCAGACCGAAATGTTCACGGATGCCCTTGCCGGTCTGTCCCATTACGCCCAGTGAATGCGCTTCATCGACCATCAGCAACACTTGGTGTTTCTTCCTGAGTTCGACGAAGCGTGGCAAATCCGGGAAGTCGCCATCCATACTGTAGATGCCTTCGAGCACCACCAACACGCGCTCGAAATGCTGACGCTGATCGCTCAACACCCGGTCAACCGCTTCCCAGTCGTTGTGGGCAAAGACGAGACGCCGGGCGCCGGACAATTGAATCCCCTGGAGAACGCTGTTATGGATCAGTTCGTCATGCAGGATCAAATCCCGCGGACCGAATAGATAACCAATGGTGGTCACGTTCGTCGCATGGCCGCTGACGAAAGTAATAGCGTCGTCCACCTCATAGAGCCGGGCCAGTTCCTGCTCCAGCTCGCGATGGATCGGACGATCGCCCGACACCGGACGGCTGGCGGAAACTGACGTTCCATAGCGATCGATGGCCGCTTTGGCGGCTTCCACGACCACCGGATGCCCCGAGTAGCCCAGGTAGTTGTAGCTGGCGAAGTTCACGTAGCGGCTACCGCCCATGACAGTTTCCGCACCCGCCAAACCTTCGTGCAACTTGAAAAACGGATTGGCCAGGCCAAAGCGCGCAGCCCCGTCGAGCATGATGCGCAAATGCTGATAGCCAGGGTGCTGATCAAATCGGCAAAACTGCTCAAAGCCCTCGCGCGGGGCGCCTTTGACGCCCTCTAGTGAAGGGCTTGGAGCGCAATCGCCGATCTTGCGCAGTCGCCGTTCCAGGGCCTGTTGAATCAACTTGTCCTTCATCGAAGTGGCAAGCCCGGGCGTGGTTTTATTGGTCATGGTCCGGATCAATTAATCAAACGTGAAGGTTTCAAATCCTGGGTGCTCAACGGCGCAATGTCGTCGCGGGAAATGTCGACCCCGTGACGGGCGAGCGTATCGCTCGTCAGCGTCTGCCCGTTATGTTCGGTATCCGGTTGCACATCGCAATCCTGATTGCCTCGCAGGAGTTCAAGGATTCGAACAGTGATTTTGCCGATGCTTGACGCCTCGCTCAGTTCCATTACCGGCAGACGCACACCGAATCGCTCCTCGACTGCCACCACCAGTTCGACACTCATCAGCGAGTCCAGCCCCAGCTCTTGAAGCGGTCGCGTGGCGTCCAGTTTGCTGGTTGGTAAACGCAGGATTTCGCTGATTTCCTGTTTAAGCATTTCACCGAACAGTTCGATCAGCTCGGAGTCGTCCATTTCGGTCAACAGCCGCTGGATATCGTCGACATCGCTTTCTTCGTCCTGCTCACCACCGTGCAATCTGGCCAGCTCATTGAATTTTGGCGAGCCGGCTGCCGGCAGGAATCGCGACAGTGCTTTCCAGTCCAGCTCAAGTACGCCCAGCCCCGAACGCCGCTGCAACAGCAACCGCTCCAGGGTTTCCAGTGCCGCTTGCGACTGCAGGGCAGCACCGCCCATGCGGCTTTGCAGGGCATCTTTGATGTCCTGGTTGCGCGCCAGGAAACCCGCATCATCGATGGCTCCCCAGAGTACGCTGGTTGCCGGCAGCCCCTGCGCCAGGCGATGACGCGCCAACGCTTCGAGCCAATGGTTGGCGGCGACGTAGTTGGCCTGCCCCGGGTTGCCGAACAAGGTCGTTGCCGAGGAAAACAGCACGAAGAAGTCCAACGGCAAATGGGCCGTCAATTCATGCAGGTATTGCGCACCTTTGGCCTTGGGTTCAAGCACCCGTTGCAACTGCTCCTGGCTGAGGTTGCGGATCAGCCCATCATCAAACACGGTGGCAGCATGCACGATGCCCCGCAACGGCGCCTTGGAGGCTTCGATGCTCGCCAGCACGCTGCGCAATTGAGCGCTATCGGTGATATCGCAAGCCAGCGCCTGCACCTCGATACCTTGCTCGCGCCACGCCGCCAGCGCCGGCTGCGCTTCTTCGGTAGCAGCACCGCGACGACCGAGCAGCACCAGGTGACGCGCGCCCTTCTCCACCAGCCATTGCGCGGTACGCAGACCGAAACCGCTGAGCCCGCCCGTCACCAGGTAGGTGCCGTCGGCGGCCAGTTGCAAGGCCTGAGCCTGCGCCACCGGCGCGTGGAAAACCTGCTGGATCGGTGTGCGGTAGGTGACGACGATCTTGCCGATCTGCCTGGCCTGCTGCATGTAGCGGAATGCTTCGACGACTTCATTGGCATCGAAGGCGCGATAAGGCAGCGGACTCAAAATGCCGTCGCGGAACAATGCCATCATTTCGCCAAACAGCCGACGGGTCAGCTGCGGACGTTCGCTCATTAGCTGGTCGGCATCGATGCCAAAGTAGCTGATGTTGTTGCGGAACGGCCGCAGGCCGATCTTGGTGTTCTGGTAAAAGTCGCGCTTGCCCAGTTCGAGGAAGCGACCAAACGGCTTGAGTACTCGCAGGTTGCGATTGATGGCCTCACCCGCCAGGGAGTTGAGTACTACGTCCACGCCGCGGCCATCGGTAATGGCCAGGATGTCATCGGCAAACGCCAGCGAACGCGAGTCGAAGATATGCTCGACGCCCAACAGGCGCAGGAAATCGCGCTTCTCGTCGCTACCCGCCGTGGCGTAGATTTCGGCGCCGCACCATTTTGCAATCTGGATCGCGGCAATGCCGACGCCGCCCGCTGCACCGTGAATCAGGATTTTCTCTCCCGGTTCAAGCCGCGCCAGGTGATGCACGGCGTAATACACGGTGAAGAAAGTACTCGGAATGGTCGCCGCCGCTTCAAACGACATGCCTTCAGGAATGCGCGCCACAGCGTTGGCGTTGGTGATCAGGCGATTGGCGAAGCTCGACGGACCAAAACCGACGACACGGTCGCCCGGCTGGAAATCACCCTCGACCATCGCCCCTTTACCGCGCACCACACCGGCAAACTCGAAGCCCAGCGTCGGGCCCGAGAAGCCATTTTCGATCGCTTCATCAGACAGCAGACCCAACGCGTACATAACATCGCGGAAGTTCAAACCCGTGGCCTGAACCTCGATATCCAATTCATCGTCTGCCGGCACCAGCGGCGCTCGTGCTTCCCAGCGCAAATTGCGCAGCTGCCCCGGCAAATCGAAGCCGAGCCTGATCTGCGTCGGCGCATCCAGCAGCGCACTGCCTGGCAACTCATCGGGCTGGATTCGCAGCCGTGCGACATACCGATCGCCCGCCGCGCTGATCGCCAGTTCGGTTTCTTCATCCGCATTGAGCAGTGCCGGCACCAGGGCCTCGACGCCAGCGCCAATCGCCAGATCGAGCAGACGAACTCGACAACCGACTGCTTCGTTCGTCAACGTCCGACCGAAGCCCCACAAGGCAGCATCGGCAATGCCTTGCACAGTCGTATCCAGGCGGCTGCCTTGCGGTAACAAATGGATGGCGGCGCCGGAGGTCAGCAACCAGCAATCCGCAGCGACGCCAGCCGATTCACAGGCTTGCGTGATGGCTGCGGCGTGCATGCAGCGGTCAGCCTGGGCATCAAGCCCTTGGGGTGCGAACAGGCCGGCCAGCATTACCACGTGTTGAGGCACCGCTGGACGTTCACGTAACTGTTGCGCCAGATCCGATGCCGAGCCAGGCGCGAGCAGCGCGGCCTCTTGACCTTGCTCGCGCAACATCGAGGCGAGTGCCCGGGCAAACGGTGCTTCAGGACCTTGCCCATCGGCTACCAGCAACCAGCTCTGGCGCGGATACTCACGTGCAACCGCGAGGGTCTTCGCACAATTTTCGGCGGCTACCAACAGATAGCAGCCAGACGCCGAGTCCGCAATGAACTCCAGCGGCTCGGACACCTTCAGGCCATGACGCCGCAATTCCTGTTGCCAGAATCCCGGGGGCTGTTGCACCGCTAACGCCTGTTGCCCCTGTCGGGCCAGCCACCAGGAAGGTTCGGCGCCAAATGTGAAGTCCGCCCAACGCGCAGGGTGTTGCGCCAACAGAAGCACTTCACCGTTGGCACACAGCCTTGCAGCGCCATGGTGCAAGCCTTGACTGACGGCTTCCAGCGGTGCCAGGTCGGTGGCGACAAGGACCAGATCGAAGTCGTTCGCCGGCACCCGGGCGATTTTTTCCGACGCCTCCAGACTCAGTATCTGAAGCTCCGGGAGCTCAGCCTGGAGCATCGACGCAATTTCAATGTTCTGCGCAGAGTACTGATAATCGACCCGGTCAAAATCCAGGCCGACACACAAGTCTGCCGCCAGTGGTGCCCCCTCGAAACCGAGTTCGAGAATACGCAGGCGCTGCCCGTCAGGCAGAGCGCTCAACCGTTGGGCGATATGTTCTCGCAGACCGCTCAGCAACGCTTGGTGACCGGACGCGCCGAGCACCAGGCGGGTCAATGCGGCGGGCGTGGTTTCCCGTGGCAGCAGTTGCGCAATCTTCACCTGACCGCTGATCAGCTCCAGCAGATGCATGCCGATCCGGCCGACCGAATGAATGATCTGGAAGTGTTCGGGATAGCTGCTGAACAGTTCCTGCCAGATGTCTTGCGCACTCGCTCGCTCGCCTTGATCGGCAAGCTGCCAGCCGCCATCGCCTGTCGCAACCAGGCTGCCATCCTCCAGCGCTTGCTCAAGAAGATGGTCAAGATAAACTCCTGCTTCCCAGGTGGAGCGCTGCTGCAGCGTCAGCTCACCGCCCAGCTTCTCGATGGCTTCCAGCACGAAACTGCCACACAGACCCTCGAGCAAAGGGTCGATTTCATCGGCATAACGGAGCAATCCGGGATCATCCGCGACAGCGCAAAGGTGCTGCTGCAACTGCGCCTCCAACCGTGAGTCCGCCAATGGCAATGCGCGTTCATTCGCAGGATAGGGTTTGGCAACCCCGACAAAGTCCACCAGTTTGATGTCGCCACTGCGATCCTTGTGCAGCCTAACCCCACGAAAACGGGCGTCCTTGATGCAGATGACCGCGCGGCCATGGACGTCGTACAACGTGAAGTCCGCCAACAGGGAATGCGCTGAACGTCGTACCAGAGTGACCTGGGCCAGACAAGGCGGCAGGCTGCCAGCAGCGAAGGCGATACGCCCGAGTTTCACCGGGATAAAGGCCAGGCCTTTGCGGCTGTCAGCCTCCTGGTCCAACAGTTGGGTGATCAACTGGAAGGCACTGTCCAGCAGTGCCGGGTGCACATTCAACGTTGCGAGTTCAGCCTCGATCGGGGCCGGGACCGTCAACCGCGCCAACACCTGGTTGCCGTCGATCCAGCCTGCCTCGACGGCTTGATAAGCCGGGCCATAATTGAGACCAACCGCACGGGTCAGCGCCAGGTGCCCGGACGAGGTGAAATCAGGAGCGCGCGCTGGAACGACTGGAGCGGTGCTGGCCAGCAACCCGCCGCGCGCTTCACCCACAAGCCTGGCAACCACATGCTGCACCCACGGCTCAGCCTGGGCAGTGCTGCGCGACACGATGGAAAGGGCACCGTCGGTAGTGTCGATCATCACACGGACCTTTTTGCTGAAATCCGAGTGAAGCAAGAGCGGGCTGTGAATTTCCAGCTCTTCGATTTCCACATACTCACCGGGTTGATACTGCAATGCAGCAGCGAGTGCGACTTCGGTGAAACCCGCGCCCGGGAACAACACCGAGTCGCCCACCATGTGGTCGCCCAGTGACGGGAACAGTTGCGTATCCAGGCGATTGTCCCAGGTGAATTCATGCTCCGGCAGCATATAACCCAACAGCGGATGGACGCGCTCTCGGCTCAGGTGGCCGGAAGACTCGGGCGTGTCTGCGTGCCAGTGACGTTCGCGCTGCCAGGCGTAATTGGGTAATTGCACGAAACGGCCGGAGTGAGGAAACAGGCATTGCAGATCGATGTCGACACCGGCAATCAGTACCTTCGCCAGCGTACGATCAATCATCTGCGGATTTTCTTCACCACGCAGCACCGTCGGGATCACAACCCCTTCCAGCTCCTGGCTGGCCATCGCATCGGCCACATAGGCACGCAGGATCGGGTGCGGGCCGACCTCCACGAATACGTTGTAGCCCTGCTCGGCGAGCGCCTCACTGGCGGACTTGAACAGCACCGGATAACGAATGTTTTTCCACCAGTACCCGGCGTCCAGATGTTCACCGGCCAGCACGTCGCCGGTCACGGTCGAATACATTGGAATACTGGCGTGACCCGGGACGATGTCGCTCAACACGTCGATGACTTGATCGGCGATCACATCCATGGCCGGCGAGTGGAACGCATAATCGAGACCCAGTCGGCGAACGAATACCTGACGCTCGGTCAGCGCGTGTTCCAGGGTTTCTAGCGCAGCCACCTGGCCGGCGACGGTCGCCCCCTTGAAACTGTTCTCGCCGGCGACGACCAGCTCGCTGTCCAGGTCGAGCGTCTTCAACAGGCTCGCAGTGTCCGCCCCCGACAACCCTACCGCCGACATGTTGCCGCAGCCCTTGGTCAAGCCTTGCAGGCGACTGCGATGGTAGATCACACGGGTGGCGTCGTTCAGCGTCAGTGCTCCGCATGCCCAGGCGGCAGCGACTTCACCCACGCTGTGGCCGATGACGGCCACCGGTACTACGCCTTTTTCAGCCAGCATGCGGGTGACACCCACTTGCAATGCAAACAACGCCGGTTGCGCAAATTCAGTCAACTGATAGCGGTCATCACCCAGCTCGACCGCCAGTTCGGCGATCAACGAATAGCCGGATAGCGCATGGAAAACCGCGTCCACCTCGGCAACCGCCTGATGGAAAACCGGATCGGCCAGCAACGACTTGCCCATGCCCTGCCACTGCGATCCATTACCGGAGAAGACGAACACGGGCCCTTTTGCCTGATCCAGGACACGGCCACTTTCCAGTACCGCCGACAACGCCGGAACGCCCGGTTCCGTGACGAAATCCAATAGCGTCTGAGCGCTGCGTTGAGCATCCGCACCGAACACCACCACCCGTTGCGGGAGCAACTCGCGGCGAAACATCGACTGGTAGGCCACGTCGTAAAGGTTTGCCGCGTCCGGCCCGGACAAAAATTGCGCCAGCTGTTCGGACTGGGCCGCCAAGGCTGCGTTGTCCTTGGCAGAAACAATCAACGGCACTGACTGCCCCATCTGGCGCGGGGCCTGCGGCGCCTGTGGCGGACTTTCCAGGATGACGTGGGCGTTGGCCCCGCCGAAACCGAAAGAGTTGACACCGACCACCAGTTTTCCGCTGGGTTTGAGCGCTTGGGTTTCAGTGACCACACTCAGGTTGAGGTCAGCGAAAGGAATGTTCGGATTGAGCTTCTTGATGCCGATGGTGGCGGGCACCTTGCGTTCGATCACGCAGTACAGCGCCTTCATCAAACCGGCGACACCCGAGGCTGCCTCAAGGTGCCCGATATTGCTTTTGATCGAACCGATCAGCAGTGGCTGATCCGCCGGGCGCTGCTGCCCCAGCGCCTCACCGATAGCCCGGCTCTCGATAGGATCGCCGACTGGCGTGCCCGTACCGTGAGCTTCCAGGTAGTCAATGTCTGTCGCACTGATGCCAGCACTGTCGTAGGCCTGCTTCATCAGGGCTATCTGCGCATCCGCGCTCGGGACGGTCAAACTCGACTTTCGCCCATCGGTATTAGCCGCACTGCCGGCAACGACCGCGAGGATCTGGTTTGCGTCCTCGATCGCCTTGTCGTAATCCTTCAGATAGAAAAGCCCCGCGCCTTCAGAACGGACATAGCCATCTGCAGACTCATCGAACACATGACATTGCCCCGTGCGCGACAACATTGAAGCCTTGGAAAAGATCAAGAAGCCAAAAGGGTGAAGATGCAGGCTGACACCACCGGTAATCGCCTGTTCGATATCGCCGTTCTGAATGGCCTGGCAAGCCTGGTGAAAGGCCATCAGGGAAGAAGAGCACGCCGTGTCGATGGCCATGCTCGGGCCTTGAAGGTCATAAAAAAAAGATAGCCGGTTGGCCGCGATACTGAAGGTATTACCGGTGGCGGTTGCCGCATCGATCGTCGACATGTCATGCGTCAGACGATAGCCGTAGTCGACACTGGCGATCCCCAGGTAAACACCGCAATCGCTGCCACGCAGGCTCGACGGTTTGACACCGGCGTTCTCGAACACTTCCCAGCCAAGCTCCAGCAATAAACGCTGCTGAGGGTCCATGACCGCCGCTTCACGAGGAGAAATATTGAAGAATCCAGCATCGAAAGTAGAAATATCGCCCAGGGAACCGGAAGCAAACGTGTACGACGTTGCTGGGTTTGCCTTGTCCGGGTGCAGGAACTCGTCCTTGGACCAGCGAGAAAAATCCGCTTGGGTAATAAAGCTCTGCCGGTCCAGTAGGTGCGGCCAAAAAGTTGCAGAAGTAGAGCCTGGAAAACGGAACGACGTCCCTATGATTGCAACTTTCTTACGCATTGCTACTTGCCCTATTCATCCCCAGCCCTTTTCCAAAAGCTGAACAACAATCAAATTCCATTAATGTAAATGCAGGAAACCCGGCGACACCCTGGATGTTATGTACTGCTTGCTACCTGACCAAAAATAACGTCACGCGCAAAATAGCCGCGAATCATACGCGCCGGGTCCATTAAGGGAAACCTGAAAAGTTCAACCGCTGGGCAGGTCAATCCTTTCAACGCAGGGCGAATTTGAGACACACGTCAGGCTATTAAAAAAACATTCAATAAACCCGCGACGCAGCCGACAACTCTTGAAAGCCTTGCGGATTGAAAAAGCCATGCGTAACAACCAACCCACTACACAACGCGAACGGACCTTTCCGGCTCAGCAACGGTTGATTTCCACCACCGATGCCAAGGGCATGATCACCTACTGTAACGAGGCTTTCGTCGAAATCAGCGGGTTTTCCCGAGAGGAGCTGATCCGTGCACCGCACAACCTGGTCCGTCACCCCGACGTCCCGGCCGCGGTGTTCGCGCACATGTGGGGCACATTGAAACAAGGCTTGCCATGGATGGGCATTGTCAAGAATCGCTGCAAGAGCGGTGATCATTACTGGGTGAACGCCTATGTGACACCGATCTTCGAAGGCAATCAGGTGATCGGTTACGAGTCGGTGCGGGTCAAGCCCTCTGCCGAACAGATCCGCCGCGCCGAAGCGCTCTACCAACGCATTAACCAGGGCAAGCCGGCCGTTCCCTCCTCGGATAAATGGTTGCCGATCCTGCAGGACTGGCTGCCGTTCATTCTGGTCAGCCAATTGAGCTTCATGATCGGTGCATCGCTGAACTCCCATTGGGGGTTTGCCCTGGCAGCAGGACTCTCGGTACCACTGGGCCTGATGGGCCTTCAGTGGCAGCAGCGTGGCCTCAAGCGCTTGCTGCGCCTGGCCGAGCAGACCACCTCCGATCCGTTGATCGCACAGATGTACACCGACAGTCGCGGCGCCCAGGCGCGTCTGGAAATGTCCATACTCAGTCAGGAAGCACGCCTGAAAACCTGCCTGACGCGTTTGCAGGACACGGCCGAACACCTGACCGATCAGGCCAGGCAATCCGATGCCCTGGCGCACAACAGCTCCAGCGGCCTGGAACGTCAACGGGTCGAGACCGAACAGGTGGCCACCGCGGTCAACCAGATGGCCGCTACCACCCAGGAAGTCGCCAGCCACGTACAACGCACCGCCGATGCCACCCAGGAAGCCAATCGCCTGACCGGTCGTGGTCGTGACATCGCCGGGGAGACCCGCGAAGCCATCCAGCGCCTGTCGGTTGTGGTCGGTGAAACCGGCGTGACCGTGACCCAACTGGCCAAGGACAGCAACGAAATCGGAGGTGTGGTCGACGTGATCAAAGGCATCGCCGACCAGACCAACCTGCTGGCCCTGAACGCTGCCATCGAAGCGGCCCGTGCCGGCGAGATGGGTCGCGGTTTTGCGGTGGTGGCCGACGAAGTCCGTCAACTGGCGCAACGCACCAGCGAATCCACCGGGCAGATTCATGCGCTGATCGCCAAGCTCCAGCAAACCGCCAGTACTGCCGTGCAGACCATGGAAGCCGGGCATCGTCAGGCGGAAGAAGGCGTGGCGCGGGTACTGGAAGCGGACCAGGCACTGGTGGGGATCAGCGAAGCGGTGGCCAACATCACCGACATGACCACCCAGATCGCTGCCGCGACCGAAGAGCAAAGTGCCGTGGCCGAAGAAATCAGCCGCAACATCAGCAACATTTCGGAACTGGCGGACCAGACTTCGGAACAGGCGCAGAACTCGGCGTTGCTGAGTGAAGAGCTGACCAAGACCGCCAATACGCAATATTCGTTGGTGGAGCGATTTAACCGCTGATAACAAAGTCAAAAGATCGCAGGCTGCGCCAGCTCCTACATGGATCGCATTCCCCTGTAGGAGCTGGCGCAGCCTGCGATCTTTTGATCTTGCTTCTCACAAAAATGCTGCAACCTTACTCGCCGCAGCCGCCAAATGCTGCTCATGGCTAAACCCGGAAGCCTTCAACGGCTTCAGATCATGATCCCCTGCCACCAGCCAGAACACCTCGATACCCGGCGATAGCGCATACCCCTCGACCGCCTCACGATTGCCCAGCGCATCGCGCTCGCCCTGCACGATCAAGGTTCGAGTCTTCAACCCCGCCAGATGCTCAACCCGCGGCTTCTCCGGTTTACCCACCGCATAGAACGGATACCCCAGGCACACCAGCCCATCCGCGCCCAATTCATCCACGAGCAAACTGGCCATCCGCCCGCCCATGGACTTGCCGCCGATGGCCAGCGGCCCAGTGACATGGCGTCGCACCTGGGCATACACCTCGCGCCAGCATTCCAGCAGTTTCGGCGCCGGGTTCGGCGGGCGTTTACCGCCGTCGATGCGCCGCTGCGCCATGTACGGAAACTCGAAGCGCAACACGTTGACGCCTTGAGCGGCGAGGCGTGCAGCCATGTCGCTCATCCAGTCGCTGTCCATCGGTGCGCCGGCGCCATGGGCGAGGATCAGCGTCGCCGCAGCCTTGCCAGCGGCGGCATTCCACAACCATCCATGATCCCGCACGCACTGCGCCCATTGATCCCCGTCAATACCGGCCTTGTGCCCTTTGTCCATGCTTGCCTCGCTTTTAGTCTGCCTATAACTCCGGCCGAAGGGTGCGCTGCCAAGCGCTGCGTGCGCTCACTTCGGCTGAACCGTGGATGGGGAACCATGAACACTTCTATCAGTACCGCCTACAACTACAAGGTGGTCCGCCAATTCGCCATTATGACGGTGGTGTGGGGCATCGTCGGCATGGGGCTCGGGGTTTTTCTCGCTGCCCAGTTGGTCTGGCCCGAACTCAACTTCAATCTGCCGTGGACCAGCTTCGGCCGCTTGCGCCCCCTGCACACCAACGCGGTGATCTTCGCCTTTGGCGGCTGCGCCTTGTTCGCCAGTTCGTTTTATTCGGTGCAACGCACCTGCCAGACCCAATTGTTTGCGCCGAAAATCGCCGCGTTCTGTTTCTGGGGCTGGCAGCTTGTGATTCTCCTGGCGGCCATCAGCCTGCCGCTGGGCTACACCAGCTCCAAGGAATACGCCGAGCTGGAATGGCCGATCGACATCCTGATCACCATCGTCTGGGTCGCCTACGCCATCGTGTTCTTCGGCACGATCATGCAGCGCAAGACCAAACACATTTATGTCGGTAACTGGTTCTTCGGTGCGTTCATCATCACCGTGGCGATTCTGCACATCGTCAACAACATGGAATTGCCGGTCAGCTTCACCAAGTCCTACTCGCTGTACTCCGGCGCTACCGATGCGATGGTGCAATGGTGGTATGGACACAACGCCGTAGGCTTTTTCCTCACCGCCGGTTTCCTCGGGATGATGTACTACTTTGTGCCGAAACAGGCCGAGCGTCCGGTGTATTCCTATCGCTTGTCGATCGTGCACTTCTGGGCGCTGATCACCTTGTACATCTGGGCGGGCCCACACCACCTGCACTACACCGCGCTGCCGGACTGGGCGCAGTCGCTGGGCATGGTGATGTCGCTGATCCTGCTGGCGCCGAGCTGGGGCGGGATGATCAACGGCATGATGACCCTGTCGGGCGCTTGGCATAAATTGCGCAGCGACCCGGTCCTGCGTTTCCTTGTGGTGTCGCTGGCGTTCTACGGTATGTCGACCTTCGAAGGGCCGATGATGGCGATCAAGACGGTCAACGCCCTCTCCCACTACACCGACTGGACCATCGGCCACGTACACGCAGGCGCCTTGGGCTGGGTGGCGATGATCTCCATCGGCGCGCTGTACCACATGATCCCGAAAGTCTTCGGCCGCGAGCAGATGCACAGCATCGGCCTGATCAACGCGCACTTCTGGCTCGCCACCATCGGCACCGTTCTGTACATCGCCTCGATGTGGGTCAACGGCATCGCCCAGGGCCTGATGTGGCGTGCGGTGAACGAGGATGGCACGCTGACTTACTCCTTCGTCGAAACCCTGGTGGCCAGCCACCCTGGCTTCGTGGTGCGGCTGGTGGGTGGCGCGATCTTCCTCAGCGGCATGTTCCTGATGGCCTACAACACCTGGCGCACCGTGCGGGCCTCTCAGCCTGCCGCCGTCGCCGCTGCCGCGCAGATGGCCTGAGGAGTCCGCCATGAAACACGAAACTATCGAGAAAAACGTCGGCCTGTTGCTGCTGCTGATGATCCTGGCCGTGAGCATCGGTGGCCTGACCCAGATCGTCCCGCTGTTCTTCCAGGACGTGACCAACAAACCGGTGGAAGGCATGAAGCCCTACACCGCGCTGCAACTGGAAGGTCGCGACATCTATATCCGTGAAGGCTGCGTCGGCTGCCACTCGCAAATGATCCGTCCGTTCCGCGCCGAGACCGAACGCTACGGCCACTATTCGGTGGCCGGTGAAAGCGTCTGGGACCACCCGTTCCTGTGGGGCTCGAAACGCACCGGCCCGGACCTGGCCCGGGTCGGTGCGCGCTACTCGGATGACTGGCACCGCGCGCACTTGTACAACCCGCGCAACGTCGTGCCGGAGTCGAAGATGCCAGCCTACCCGTGGCTGGTGGCCAATCAGCTCGACAGCAGCCACACCGAAACCAAGATCAAGGCCATGCGCACCCTGGGCGTGCCGTACACCGACGAAGACATTACCGGCGCCGTCGCTTCGCTCAAGGGCAAGAGCGAAATGGATGCGCTGGTCGCCTACCTGCAAGTGCTCGGCACTGCGATCAAGAGCAAGAGGTGAGCCATGCCCATGTCTTTTATAGAGATCGAATTGAGCACTGGAATGATCCGCGGCCTTGGCACCGTCGTGGTGTTCGTGGCCTTTGTCGGCCTGACGCTGTGGGTATTCAACGGCAAGCGCGGCCCGGAATTCGCCGAAGCGCGCCTGCTGCCGTTCGCCGACGAACCACAACCCGACATCACTGAAGAACCTGTCACAAGGAGTACCCGGCCATGACCACCTTCTGGAGTACGTGGATCTGCGTACTGACCATCGGCAGCCTGATCGGCCTGACCTGGCTGTTGATCGGCACCCGCAAGGGTGAAACCAAGGGCAGTGTCGACCAGACCATGGGCCACAGCTTCGACGGCATCGAGGAGTACGACAACCCGTTGCCGCAATGGTGGTTCATGCTGTTCGCCGGCACCTTGGTATTCGCCGTCGGCTACCTGATCCTCTATCCGGGCCTGGGCAACTGGAAAGGCGTCCTCCCCGGCTACGAAAACGGCTGGACCGGGGTGCACGAATGGGAAAAGGAGATGGCCAAGGCTGACGGGAAGTTCGGGCCGATCTTCGCGAAGTTTGCGGCAATGCCCGTGGAAGAAGTGGCCAAGGACCCACAGGCGTTGAAAATGGGCGGCCGCCTGTTTGCCTCCAACTGCTCGGTGTGCCACGGCTCGGATGCCAAGGGTGCGTTCGGCTTCCCCAACCTGACCGACAGCGACTGGCGCTGGGGCGGCAATGCAGAAACCATCAAGACCACCATCATGGGTGGCCGGATGGCGATGATGCCGGCCTGGGGTGAAGTCCTGGGTGAGGAAGGTGTGAAAAACGTCGCCGCGTATGTGCGCCATGGCCTGGCCAAGCTGCCATTGCCTGCCGACAGCAAAGCCGACCTGCAGGCCGGACAGCAAGCGTTCAGCACCACCTGCGTGGCTTGCCATGGGGCAAACGGCCAGGGTACTGAAGCCATGGGCGCGCCAAACCTGACGCACCCGGCCGGCTTCATTTACGGGACGAGCCTGACACAACTTGAGCAGACGATTCGGCATGGCCGCCAGGGCCATATGCCGGCGCAGAACGAACTGCTGGGCAGCGATAAGGTGCAATTGCTGGCCGCGTATGTGTACAGCCTGTCCCACGGTTTGAATACCGAGCGCCTGCAGGCTGAAGACAACCGCGAATAAATCCCGACCGCTCTGCTGCCGCATTCTCGCGGATGCGGCAGTTCCCTGCCCCTTTGCGACGCATTGTCGCACCCTCTGTGACTCTTTCTTTCGGATCCCAGGATTCGGGTCTAAGCTTCCCCCGATGCGGACTGGCCGGTGCCGGTTCCAGGTCGACCCTGAACGATGTGTTCGACGAATCTGCCCGATGACAGGCCGCAAAGGCTGGTAGATACCGGCTGTCGCACCAATTGCCTTCGGTCAGCCAAACGTTGCGTTTGAACACACCCCGTTACATCCGACCTGACCCCCTCGCCTGATCAGTCCGCCGGGATGTTTTGCCCGCGGGCAATTTTGTCCTTACGCGGCGCATGGAAAGGCCGCAGAATCAGCTTTTGAAAGCATTGACCCAGGTCATGGCGCGTTGCAATGACCCCTTGCTTTCTCCATACTTGCGGCCGATTTTTAATCCTAATAAAACACCCAAACCGTGGAACCTTAGAATGAGCACAGCAATCAGTCCGACTGCTTATAACTATAAGGTAGTCCGCCAGTTCGCCATCATGACGGTGGTCTGGGGGATCCTTGGCATGGGGCTCGGTGTCTTCATTGCCTCGCAACTGGTCTGGCCGGAGTTGAACTTCGGTCTGCCATGGACGAGCTTTGGACGCCTGCGCCCATTGCACACCAACCTGGTGATTTTCGCCTTCGGTGGATGTGCACTGTTTGCCACTTCTTATTACGTCGTGCAGCGAACCTGCCAAACGCGACTGATTTCCGACAGCCTCGCCGCCTTCACCTTCTGGGGATGGCAAGCGGTGATCGTCGGCGCGATCATTACCTTGCCGATGGGTTTCACCACCACCAAGGAATACGCGGAGCTGGAATGGCCCCTGGCTATTCTGCTGGCCATTGTCTGGGTCACCTACGGTCTGGTGTTCTTCGGCACCATCGTCAAGCGCAAGACCAAGCACATCTATGTGGGTAACTGGTTCTACGGCGCGTTCATCGTCGTGACAGCGATGCTGCATATCGTCAACCACATGTCGCTGCCGGTCAGCCTGTTCAAGTCCTACTCGGCCTACTCGGGCGCGACGGACGCGATGATCCAGTGGTGGTACGGCCACAACGCCGTGGGCTTCTTCCTGACCACCGGCTTCCTGGGCATGATGTACTACTTCGTGCCGAAACAGGCCGAGCGTCCGATCTACTCCTATCGTTTGTCGATCGTGCACTTCTGGGCACTGATCACCCTGTACATCTGGGCCGGTCCCCACCACCTGCACTACACCGCGCTGCCGGACTGGGCTCAGTCCCTGGGCATGGCGATGTCGATCATCCTGCTCGCGCCGAGCTGGGGCGGCATGATCAACGGCATGATGACCCTGTCGGGCGCCTGGCATAAGCTGCGCACCGACCCGATCCTGCGCTTCCTGGTCGTCTCCCTGGCGTTCTACGGCATGTCGACCTTCGAAGGCCCGATGATGGCCATCAAGACCGTCAACTCGCTGTCGCACTACACCGACTGGACCATCGGCCACGTACACGCAGGCGCCTTGGGCTGGGTTGCGATGATCTCGATCGGCGCCATCTACCACATGATCCCGAAACTGTTCGGTCGTGCGCAGATGCACAGCACCGGCCTGATCAACACCCACTTCTGGCTCGCGACCATCGGTACCGTGCTCTACATCGCCTCGATGTGGGTCAACGGCATCACCCAGGGCCTGATGTGGCGTGCAATCAACGACGACGGCACCCTTACCTACTCGTTCGTCGAAGCGCTGCAAGCCAGCCACCCGGGCTTCATCGTCCGTGCCCTGGGCGGTGCGTTCTTCGCCACCGGCATGTTGTTCATGGCCTACAACGTATTCCGTACCGTACGCGCCTCGAACCCGGCTGAAGCCAAAGCCGCCGAACAGATTGCCGTAGTTGGAGCTCACTGATGAAGCATGAAGCAGTCGAGAAGAATATTGGCCTGCTGGCCTTCTTCATGGTCATCGCCGTCAGCATCGGCGGCCTGACCCAGATCGTTCCGCTGTTTTTCCAGGATGTCACCAACAAGCCGGTCGAGGGCATGAAGCCCCGCACCGCCCTGGAACTGGAAGGCCGGGACGTTTATATCGCCAACGGTTGTGTCGGCTGCCACTCGCAGATGATCCGTCCGTTCCGTGCTGAAACCGAACGCTACGGCCACTACTCGGTCGCCGGTGAAAGCGTCTGGGACCACCCGTTCCTGTGGGGTTCCAAGCGTACCGGTCCGGACCTGGCCCGCGTCGGCGGTCGTTACTCCGATGACTGGCAGCGTGCGCACTTGTACAACCCGCGCAACGTAGTGCCCGAATCGAAAATGCCGGCCTACCCGTTCCTCGTGGAAAACAAGCTCGACGGCAAAGACACCGCCAAGAAAATGGAAGTCTTGCGCACGCTCGGCGTCCCTTACACCGACGAAGACATCGCCGGCGCCAAGGATGCTGTGAAGGGCAAAACCGAAATGGACGCGCTGGTGGCCTATCTGCAAGGCCTGGGCACCATCATCAAAAGCAAACGGTGAATTGGATGGATATCGGGATGATTCGTGGCCTGGGCACCGTTGTCGTGATGGTGGCCTTCATCGGACTGGCACTGTGGGTGTTCAGTCCCAAGCGCAAGTCGGAGTTTGAAGACGCGACCTTGCTGCCTTTCGCGGATGATCCCGAAGCCATCAAGCACGTCGAGCAAGCTTCTAGGAGTAACAAAGAATGACTACATTCTGGAGTCTGTACGTCACAGTCCTCAGTCTCGGTACGATCTTTTCCCTGACCTGGCTGCTGCTGTCGACCCGCAAGGGCCAGCGCGCAGAGCAGACGGACGAGACAGTCGGGCACTCCTTCGACGGGATCGAGGAGTACGACAACCCGCTGCCGAAATGGTGGTTCATGCTGTTCGTGGGCACCATCATCTTCGCACTGGGCTACCTGGCGCTGTATCCGGGCCTGGGTAACTGGAAAGGCCTGCTGCCGGGTTACGGCTACCTCGACAACGAGAAGCAGACCCCGTTCGCCAACGGCCAGACCGGCTGGACCGGCGTTCACGAGTGGGAAAAGGAAATGGCCAAGTCGGACGCCAGGTTCGGTCCGATCTTCGCCAAGTTCGCTGCCATGCCAATCGAAGAAGTGGCCAAGGACCCGCAAGCCCTGAAGATGGGTGGCCGCCTGTTCGCCTCCAACTGCTCGGTTTGCCACGGTTCCGACGCCAAGGGCGCCTATGGTTTCCCGAACCTGACCGACGCCGACTGGCGCTGGGGCGGCGAGCCGCAAACCATCAAGACCACCATCATGGGCGGTCGTCACGCCGTGATGCCTGCATGGGCTGAAGTGATCGGCGAGCAAGGCGTGGCCGACGTGGCCGCGTTTGTCCTGACCAACCTCGATGGCCGCAAGCTGCCGGAAGGCACCAAGGCCGACCCGGTTGCCGGGCAGAAACTGTTCGCCACCAACTGCGTGGCGTGCCACGGTCCGGAAGGCAAAGGCACGCCAGCGATGGGCGCACCAAATCTGACTCACCCGGCAGCGTTCATCTACGGTTCGAGCTTCGCTCAACTGCAACAGACCATCCGTTATGGCCGTCAGGGCCAGATGCCTGCGCAAGAACAGCTGCAAGGCAACGACAAGGTTCACCTGCTGGCCGCTTACGTCTACAGCCTGTCTCACGGTGAGAAGGCAGCGGACGCCGAGTAAGGCAAACGCTTGAAGCAACAAAAAAAAAACGGCCCCGCCAATGTGAATTGGCGGGGCCGTTTTGTTTTTTCAGCGCTGATCTCTAGCGTACGGCGACCAATGGTAATGCCCTATGCCCTCTCTGAGGTTGTGGGGCGACACGCATAGTAGTAACGTTTCTACAAAGCAGCTTCAGGAGGGCCAACCATGATGGCCATCACTACAATTTCCAGCCGCGAATTCAACCAGGACACAAGTGGTGCCAAAAAAGCCACTCGCCAGGGGCCTGTTTTCATCACCGACCGAGGCAAACCGGCCCATGTACTGCTAAGCATTGAGGACTACCAAAAACTGACCGGCACCCACGCCGACATCGCCGAACTGCTGGTCATGCCAGAAGCAGTCGATATCGAATTCGAAACCGAGCGTGCCGTGATCAAACATCGCCCTGTGGATCTGTCCTGATGTTTCTACTCGACACCAACGTAATTTCCGAGCTACGCAAACCCCAGGCTGATGCGAACGTCGTTGCGTGGGCCAAAAGTGTCATCGCTCCACGCATGTTCATTTCGGCTATTACCTTGAAGGAGCTGGAAACAGGCGTTCTACGAATGGAGCGTCGGGATCCCGCCCAAGGGAAAGTCTTGCGCACTTGGTTGAAGCATCACGTTATGCCAGCCTTCGACGCCCGAATCCTTCCGGTCGATGCCGCCGTAGCGATTCGCTGCGCCAGTCTGCATATCCCCGACAGAGCCAATGAAAGCGATGCCTTGATTGCGGCCACGGCGCTGGTTCATGGTTTGACGGTGGTCACACGCAATGTCGCAGACTTTCAGTCCAGCGGTGTACAACTGATCAACCCATGGGTCGAATGACCGGCGACATGCGTAAAACCGCCCATAATTCCCAAGTCAATTGATTCAAGTCATTACACCATCAAATGAATTTGCCAAACGTGACCAAAGGTCGCACCCGCAGGCTAGAGCGACAGGCGTATCATTGAGCCACTGCAACACCCCTTTTTGACCGCGGTCGGCACGTACTGACCGAGGCACTCTTCCACTGCCGTGGGATGCGATGATGAGCAACCAGATACCGGTACACGACGTCACTCCACCTGCCAAGAACGCGAACAACAGCGTCGACCTCTACGCCTCCAGAGAAAAAATCTACACCCGCGCCTTCACCGGCTTGTTCCGCAATCTGCGGATGACCGGCGGTGCCATGTTGTTTTTGCTGTATTTCGGCACGGTGTGGCTGAACTGGGGCGGTCATCAGGCCGTCTGGTGGAACCTGCCGGAGCGCAAGTTCTTCATTTTCGGCGCCACCTTCTGGCCCCAGGACTTCATTCTGCTGTCCGGCATGTTGATCATCGCCGCGTTCGGCCTGTTTTTCATCACCGTGTAC
Organism: Pseudomonas sp. 05L36; assembly: GCF_056398125.1. Lineage (NCBI taxonomy): Bacteria > Pseudomonadati > Pseudomonadota > Gammaproteobacteria > Pseudomonadales > Pseudomonadaceae > Pseudomonas > Pseudomonas sp. 05L36. The sequence goes on from NZ_JBFTOU010000009.1 coordinate 46,114, forward strand.
GCCGGCCGGGTCTGGTGCGGCTATACCTGCCCGCAAAGCGTCTGGACCTGGATTTTCATGTGGTGCGAAAAAGTCACCGAAGGTGACCGCAACCAACGCATCAAGCTCGACAAGGCGCCGATGAGCGCCAACAAGTTCTTGCGCAAACTCAGCAAGCACACCCTGTGGCTGCTGATCGGCTTCGTCACCGGCATGACCTTCGTCGGCTACTTCTCGCCGATCCGCGAACTGGTGTTCGACTTCTTCACCGGCCAGGCGGATGGCTGGTCGTACTTCTGGGTCGGCTTCTTCACCCTCGCCACTTACGGCAACGCTGGCTGGCTGCGTGAACAGGTGTGCATCTACATGTGCCCGTACGCGCGCTTCCAGAGCGTGATGTTCGACAAGGACACCCTGATCGTTTCCTACGATCCGCGCCGTGGCGAAAGCCGTGGCCCGCGTAAAAAAGGCATCGACTACAAGGCTCAGGGCCTGGGTGACTGCATCGACTGCACCATGTGCGTCCAGGTCTGTCCGACCGGTATCGACATCCGTGACGGCCTGCAAATCGAATGCATCGGTTGCGCCGCCTGCATCGATGCCTGCGACGCCATCATGGACAAGATGGAATACCCGCGCGGGCTGATCAGCTACACCACCGAGCACAACCTGTCCGGGCAGAAAACCCATAAACTGCGCCCGCGCCTGATCGGCTATGCCGTGGTGCTGCTGGCGATGATCAGCTTGCTGGCGACGGCATTCTTCATGCGTGCGCTGGTGGGTTTCGATGTCAGCAAGGACCGCGTGCTGTACCGCGAGAACGCCGAAGGCCGGATCGAAAACGTCTACAGCCTGAAAATCATGAACAAGGACCAGCGCGACCATATCTACGTGCTCGAAGCCTCTGGCCTGCCGGATCTCAAATTGCAGGGCCGGCGCGAGATCAAGGTCGCGGCCGGCGAGATCGTCAGCCAGCCTGCCGAGCTGTCCGTCGCGCCGGAAAAACTGCCGTCGAGCACCAACGAGGTGAAATTCATCCTCAAGGATGCCGATGACGACAGCGTCCACATCGAAGCCAAGAGCCGGTTCATCGGCCCACAAAATCGTTGAGAGAACTGAACATGCCCGCAGCAACTGCCGCAAGCCCCTGGTACAAGCACCTCTGGCCGTGGATCATCATCGGGATCCTGGCCTGCTCGGTGGCCCTGACCTTGTCCATGGTGACCATCGCGGTGAACAACCCGGACAACCTGGTCAACGACAACTACTACGAGGCTGGCAAAGGCATCAACCGCTCCCTCGACCGTGAGCTGCTGGCCCAGACCCTGAAAATGCGCGCCAGCGTTCATCTCGATGGCGTGACCGGCGAGGTTGACCTGCGCCTGAGCGGCGAGAGCCAGCCCAAGACCCTGGAGCTGAACCTGATCTCGCCGACCCAGCCGGAAAAGGATCGCAAGATCATCCTGGCCCGCAGCGAAACCGAACAGGGCCGCTACATCGGCCAGTTGAGCGACAAGATCGAAGGCCGGCGCTTTGTCGAACTGCTTGGCACCCAGGACGAGCACATCTGGCGCATGTTCGAAGAGGAACTGGTCAGCCATGACAAAGATCTGCTGCTCGGCGACGAACCGCTGCAAGGCGCCGAAGACCTGAAGAAGTAAAAAGCCTGCGCTTCGCGCATCGCGAGCAGGTTCGCTCCCACAGTGGATCTCCTGTGTACCCGAATCTTGTGCACGACACCGATCAAATGTGGGAGCGAGCCTGCTCGCGATGAGGCCCTCCCGGACGATGTAGACTCCACCTCATGACCACCCCACTCCCCTGCTACCACTGCGCCCTGCCCGTCCCGGCCGGCAGTCGCTTCACCGCCGTCGTGCTCGGGGAGTCCCGGGAATTCTGCTGCCCGGGTTGCCAGGCCGTGGCCGAAGCCATTGTGGCCGGCGGTCTGGAAAGCTATTACCAGCACCGCAGCGAAGCCTCGGCCAACCCCGAAGCGCTGCCGGTGCAACTGGTGGACGAACTGGCACTGTACGACCGCGCCGATGTGCAGCAGCCCTTTGTCCGCCACGAAGGCGAAATGGCCGAAACCACGCTGTTGATGGAAGGCATCAGTTGCGCCGCCTGCGGCTGGCTGATCGAAAAACACCTGCGCACTTTGCCTGCCGTAGCCGAGGCGCGCCTGAACCTGTCCAACCATCGCCTGCACGTACGCTGGGCCGATGGGCAATTACCCCTGAGCCAGGTCCTCGGTGAACTGCGCCAGATCGGTTACGCCGCACACCCGTATCAGGCCGACCGCGCCAGCGAACAACTGGCCAGCGAAAACCGCCTGGCCCTGCGCCAGCTCGGGGTGGCCGGGCTGCTGTGGTTCCAGGCGATGATGGCAACCATGGCCACCTGGCCTGAATTCAACATCGATCTCAGCCCCGAACTGCACACCATCCTGCGCTGGGTCGCACTGTTCCTTACCACCCCGATCGTGTTCTATAGCTGCGCGCCGTTCTTCAAAGGCGCCATGCGCGATCTGCGTACCCGCCACCTGACCATGGACGTTTCGGTGTCGCTGGCCATCGGCAGCGCCTACATTGCCGGGATCTGGACGTCGATCACCGGGGTCGGCGAACTGTATTTCGATGCCGTCGGCATGTTTGCCCTGTTCCTGCTGGCCGGGCGTTATCTGGAACGACGCGCCCGCGAACGCACCGCTGCCGCCACCGCGCAGTTGGTGAATCTATTGCCCGCCTCGTGCCTGCGATTGACACCTGACGGCCAGAGCGAACGCATTCTGCTCAGTGAACTGCGTATTGGCGATCAGGTGCTGGTTCATCCGGGCGCCATTCTTCCGGCTGACGGCAAGATCCTCGACGGCCAGTCGAGTGTCGACGAGTCGTTGCTGACCGGCGAGTACCTGCCGCAACCCCGCACCCTCGGCGACGCGGTCACCGCCGGCACAATGAACGTCGAAGGCGCACTGACCGTCGAGGTCCAGGCCCTGGGCCAGGACACTCGCCTCTCAGCCATCGTTCGCCTGCTCGATCGTGCCCAGGCCGAAAAACCGCGCCTGGCGGAAATCGCCGACCGCGCCGCGCAATGGTTCCTGCTGTTGTCGCTGATCGCCGCCGCCGCGATTGGCCTGCTGTGGTGGGAGCTGGACTCATCGCGGGCCTTCTGGATCGTGCTGGCGATGCTCGTGGCGACCTGCCCGTGCGCCTTGTCACTGGCGACGCCCACCGCTCTCACCGCCGCCACCGGCACCTTGCACAAACTTGGCCTGCTGTTGACGCGTGGCCATGTGCTCGAAGGCCTGAACCAGATCGACACGGTGATTTTCGACAAGACCGGCACCCTCACCGAAGGGCGCCTGGCGCTGCGCTCAATCCGCCCTCTCGGCACGCTCGACAGCGATCGATGCCTGAGCCTCGCCGCCGCCCTGGAAAATCGCTCCGAACACCCGATCGCCCGTGCTTTCGGACGCGCGCCGATGGCTGCCGAAGAAGTCCACAGCACACCGGGCCTCGGCCTGGAGGGGCTGGTTGAAGAGCGACGCCTGCGCATCGGCCAACCTCGCTTCGTCTGCGAACTCAGCGGCGCCGTGGTGCCGTCGATGCCCGAAGAGGCTGGCCAATGGCTGCTACTCGGCGACAGCCAGGGGCCGCTGGCCTGGCTCGTCCTCGATGATCGCTTGCGTGCCGATGCACCCGCGCTGTTGGCCGCGTGCAAGGCGCGTGGCTGGCGCACGCTGTTGTTGTCCGGCGATAGCTCACCGATGGTCGCCAGCGTGGCGGCGGAACTGGGTATCGACGAAGCCCGTGGCGGCTTGCGTCCGGACGATAAACTGCAAGTCCTGCAACAACTGCACAAAGAAGGACGCAAGGTGTTGATGCTGGGTGACGGGGTCAATGACGTGCCGGTGCTGGCGGCTGCGGATATCAGCGTCGCCATGGGCTCGGCCACCGATCTGGCAAAAACCAGTGCCGATGCCGTGCTGCTGTCCAACCGCCTCGACGCGCTGGTGCAAGCCTTCAGCCTGGCGCGGCGCACCCGTCGGGTCATTATCGAGAACCTGTTGTGGGCCGGGCTGTACAATGGCCTCATGTTGCCCTTCGCCGCCCTCGGCTGGATCACTCCGGTCTGGGCGGCGGTGGGCATGTCGATCAGTTCGTTGACCGTGGTGTTGAACGCGCTGCGCCTGACTCGCATGCCGAGCGCGCCCGCCCACTGCGCCACGCCAGAAACCCGCCCGCTGCCGGCCTGAGCCGTGTGGGCATGGAGTCCAGATGCCAGCTCTTTACGTGATGATTCCCGCTGCGCTGCTGATCGTGGCCATCGCCGTCTATATCTTCTTCTGGGCAGTGGACAGCGGTCAGTACGACGACCTCGACAGCCCGGCCCACAGCATCCTGTTCGACGACCAGGACCCGAACCACACTGCTGCCGTGGATGAGGCCAGCGGCCAACCGGCCAAGCCGCAAGACAAGGCCCCGCCCCATGCTTGAATTGGCGCCACTGCTGGTGTCTGCGGTGATCCTCGGTTTGCTCGGCGGCGGCCATTGCCTGGGCATGTGCGGCGGCTTGATGGGCGCGCTGACCCTGGCAATTCCCAAGGAACAACGCAGCCGCCGCTTTCGCCTGCTGCTGGCCTACAACCTGGGACGGATTCTGAGCTATGCCTGCGCCGGACTGCTGATCGGCCTGGCCGGATGGGCCGTGGCCAGCAGCCCGGCTGCGATGTTCCTGCGTATCCTCGCCGGCTTGCTGCTGATTGCCATGGGCCTGTACCTGGCCGGCTGGTGGAGCGGCCTGACCCGTATCGAAAGCCTCGGTCGCGGCTTGTGGCGGCATATCCAGCCAGTCGCCAACCGGTTGCTGCCTGTGTCGAGCGTTCCGCGTGCGCTGCTGTTGGGCGCGCTCTGGGGCTGGCTGCCGTGCGGCCTGGTCTACAGCACCTTGCTATGGTCGGCCAGCCAGGGCAACGCGCTGGACAGCGCATTGTTGATGCTCGCGTTCGGGCTCGGCACCTGGCCGGTGCTGCTGGCGACAGGCCTCGCCGCCGAAAGGGTGACAGCACTGTTGCGCAAGCGTAGCGTGCGCATGGCGGGTGGATTGCTGGTGATGTTGTTCGGCATCTGGACGCTGCCGGGGCCGCATCAGCATTGGTTGATGGGGCATTAAAAGCAAAAGATCGCAGCCTTCGGCAGCTCCTACAGGGATCGCGTACATCTGTAGGAGCTGCCGAAGGCTGCGATCTTTTGATCTTGATGTAAATCAAGATGCCCCACCCCGCCCTCGCATAAAGTGGCTGACACTGCCAGCCTATCCGGGGGAATGCCCGCATGATGCTCGACGCCATTCGTTGGGACACCGATCTGATCCGCCGTTATGACCTGGCGGGACCACGCTATACCTCGTACCCGACCGCCGTGCAATTCAACAGCCAGGTCGGCACCTTTGACCTGCTTCATGCTCTGCGCGACAGCCGCAAGGCTCAACGCCCCTTGTCGCTGTACGTGCACGTGCCGTTCTGCGCGAACATTTGCTATTACTGCGCCTGCAACAAGGTCATCACCAAGGATCGCGGCCGGGCGCAGCCGTATTTGCAGCGCCTGGAACAGGAAATCCAGTTGATCGCCTGCCACCTCGACCCCACGCAGAAAGTCGAGCAACTGCACTTCGGCGGCGGCACGCCCACCTTTCTCAGCCACGACGACCTGCGCCAGTTGATGGCGCATCTGCGCAAACACTTCAATTTGCTGGACGACGACTCCGGCGACTACGGCATCGAGATCGACCCCCGTGAAGCCGACTGGTCGACCATGGGCCTGCTGCGCGAACTGGGTTTCAATCGGGTCAGCATCGGCCTGCAAGACCTTGACCCGGCGGTTCAGCGAGCGGTCAATCGCCTGCAAAGCCTGGAAGAAACCCGCGCGGTGATCGATGCGGCCCGCACCTTGCAGTTTCGCTCGATCAATATCGACCTGATCTACGGCCTGCCGAGACAGACGCCGGAGAATTTCGCCCGCACCGTCGAAGAGGTCATCAACCTGCAACCGGACCGGTTATCGGTGTTCAACTACGCCCACCTGCCGGAACGCTTCATGCCGCAGCGGCGCATCAACAGCAATGAGCTGCCGACACCCGCGCAGAAACTGGAAATGCTGCAGCGCACCATCGAGCAACTGATCACGGCCGGCTACCGCTACATCGGCATGGACCACTTCGCCCTGCCCGACGATGAGCTGGCGATTGCCCAGGAAGAATCGACCCTGCAACGCAATTTCCAGGGCTACACCACCCACGGTCATTGTGACTTGATCGGCCTCGGCGTGTCGGCAATCAGCCAGATCGGTGACCTGTACTGCCAGAACAGCAGCGACCTGACCGAATATCAGAACGTTCTTGCCACATCGCAACTGGCCACCAGCCGCGGCCTGCTGTGCAATGCCGATGACCGGCTGCGGCGCGCGGTGATTCAGCAATTGATCTGCAATTTCAGTCTCGAATTCACTGACATCGAACAGGCCTTCAACATCGACTTTCAAGGCTATTTCGGCGATCTCTGGCCCCAGTTGCAAGACATGGCCAAAGACGGGTTGATCGAACTCGATCGCGACAGGATCACCATCCTGCCCGCCGGGCGACTGTTGGTGCGCTCGGTGTGCATGGTCTTTGACGCATACCTGGAACAACACAGCCGGCAACGGTTCTCACGGGTGATCTAGAGCGCTGCGACAAAAGTGCCACAGGCTGGCCCCAATGTCCTCGGGTGAGTTACCCTTACGTCTTATGTGTGAATTCCCACAAGGATTGAAGAAATGTCCGAGCCAGTAAAACTGCGCGCTCATAATCAAGCCCATTGCAAGGATTGCAGCCTGGCCCCTCTTTGCCTGCCACTTTCGCTGAATCTGGAAGACATGGATGCGCTGGACGAAATCGTCAAACGTGGCCGACCGCTGAAAAAAGGCGAATTTCTGTTCCGTCAGGGCGATACCTTCGATTCTGTCTACGCAGTCCGTTCCGGCGCCCTCAAGACCTTTAGCCTGAGTGACACCGGTGAAGAACAGCTCACCGGTTTCCACCTGCCCAGCGAACTGGTCGGCTTGTCGGGCATGGATACCGAAAAGCACCCGGTGTCGGCACAAGCCCTGGAAACCACCTCGGTGTGTGAAATTCCTTTCGAACGCCTCGACGAACTGGCCCTGCAATTGCCGCAGTTGCGCCGTCAGTTGATGCGGGTGATGAGTCGCGAAATCCGTGACGACCAGCAGATGATGCTGCTGTTGTCGAAAAAGACCGCCGACGAACGCATCGCCACCTTCCTGGTCAACCTCTCGGCACGTTTCCGCGCCCGGGGTTTTTCCGCCAATCAATTCCGCCTGAGCATGTCGCGCAACGAGATCGGCAACTACCTGGGTCTGGCGGTGGAAACCGTGTCCCGAGTCTTTACCCGCTTCCAGCAAAACGAACTGATTGCGGCAGAAGGCAAGGAAATCCGGATTATCGACCCGATCCAGCTTTGCGCCCTGGCCGGTGGCTCGCTGGAAGGCTGAAACAAAACGTTGCGGCTGCGCGAAACGGTTCAGCCGCCGTTATACTGCGTCGTTTGCAGCCCTGCCAGGATTCTTCGACTATGGCCTTCGACTCCTTCGACATCAAATCCCTCATCCGCCCTGTCATCGACTTCCCGAAACCGGGTGTGATCTTTCGCGACATCACCCCACTGTTCCAGTCGCCCACGGCCCTGCGCCTGGTGATGGACAGCTTCGCCCACCGTTACGTCGAGGCTGACTTCACCCACGTCGGCGCAATGGACGCCCGTGGCTTCCTGATCGGTTCGGTACTGGCCTATCAGTTGAACAAGCCGCTGGTGCTGTTCCGCAAGCAAGGCAAACTGCCGGCCGATGTGCTGGCCGAGGGCTATGCGACCGAATACGGCGAAGCCTTCCTGGAAGTGCACGCCGACAGCCTGTGCGAGGGGGATTCGGTGGTGATGTTCGATGACCTGATCGCGACCGGCGGCACCCTGATTGCCGCCGCCAACCTGATCCGTCGCATGGGCGCGCGGGTGCATGAGGCGGCGGCGATTATCGATCTGCCGGAACTGGGTGGCTCGCAGCGTCTGGAGGACATGGGTATTCCTACCTTCTGCCTGACGCAGTTTGCGTTGACTGATAAGTAACAAAGGTCAAAAGATCGCAGCCTTCGGCAGCTCCTACAGGATCAAAGCCATCCCAATGTAGGAGCTGCCGAAGGCTGCGATCTTTTGCATTACAGCCCCATCTGCTTGCTGATGATCTCGTTCATCACTTCCCGCGTCCCGCCGCCAATCGACAGAATCCGGTTGTCGCGATACAGCCGCTCCACCAGACTCTCACGCATATAACCCAGCCCACCGAGTATCTGCACCGCATCGGAGACGATCCGGTCTGCCGTATCCGTCGCAAAGTTCTTGGCCATGGAAACCTCCTTGATCACGCTCTGCCCTGCCGCCATTTTCGCGGCTTGGCGATAAGTGAACTCACGGGACACCTCCAGCGCGGTCGCCATCTCGGCGAGGCGATGCTTGATCACCTGAAACTTGCCGATCGGTTTGCCAAAGGCTTCGCGCTGGCGCGCCCATTTCAGGCTCTCCTCCAGCGCCAGTTGTGCGGTCATGTTGGCCATCAATGCCAGGGCCAGACGCTCGCTCTGGAAATTGCCCATGATGCAGGCAAAGCCCATGTTCTGGGTGCCGATCAGATTTCCTGCGGGCACCTGGCAATCATCGAAGAACAGTTCGGCCGTGTCTGACGCCCACCAGCCCATTTTCTTCAGCTGCCGCCCTACGGTGAAACCGGGCGTACCCTTCTCGATCAGTAACAGGCTGATGCCGGCGAAACCTGGCTCGCCCGTTCGCACCGCGACGGTATAGAAGTCCGCGCGCACACCGCTGGTGATAAAGGTCTTGCTGCCACTGACCCGGTAGAAATCGCCGTCGCGCACGGCACGGGTTTGCAGGTTGGCGACGTCGGAGCCGCCGCCGGGCTCGGTAATGGCCAGGGCGCTGATCTTCTCTCCCGACAGCACCTGCGGCAGCACACGATCACGCACTTCGGGCCGGGCCCACTTGAGAATGGGCGGCAAGCCGATATCCAGCGAACCCAGGCCGGCAACCAGCCCGCCTGAGCCGCAGCGCATCAACTCTTCGCTGGCGGCCACCTTGGCGAACAGATCCCCTTCGTGGCTGCCTCCGTAAGCTTCGGGGTAACCGATGCCGAGAATCCCCGCTGCGCCGGCCTTGAGGTAGAGCTCACGAGGAAAGCTTTCGGCTTCTTCCCACTGCTCGATATCGGGAAGAATCTCGCGCTCGACGAAACGTCTGACGCTGTCACGGACCAATTGGTGGCTGGGGTCGAAGTATTCCTGAAAGGCAGACATCGGCGAGCTCCACTGAAGGGGTCAGTGAAGTTAACCGAGCGCTTGCTTGGTTTACAAGAGACAGATAGAAGATCAAAAGATCGCAGCCTGCGGCAGCTCCTACAGGGGATCGGTGTCTTTCTGTAGGAGCTGCCGCAGGCTGCGATCTTTTCGGCTTGATGCGATTACAACGAAATCGGCTTACGCCCCGCAAACGAATGCGCCAGCGTGCCGCCATCCACCAGCTCCAGCTCGCCACCCAGCGGCACGCCATGGGCGATGCGCGAGGCGATCAGGCCTTTGTTGCTGAGCAATTGGGCGATGTAGTGCGCGGTGGCTTCACCTTCAACGGTCGGGTTGGTGGCCAGGATGACTTCGGTGAACGTGCCGGCCTCTTCGATCCGCGCCATCAATTGCGGAATGCCGATGGCTTCCGGCCCCAGGCCGTCGAGCGGCGACAGATGCCCCTTGAGCACGAAATAGCGCCCGCGGAAACCGGTCTGCTCCACGGCATAGACGTCCATCGGGCCTTCCACCACGCAGAGCAAGGTGTCGTCGCGACGGGTATCGGCGCATTGCGGGCAGAGATCATCTTCGGTCAGCGTACGGCACAAGCGGCAGTGACCGACCCCTTCCATGGCCTGGCTCAGGGCCAGCGCCAGTCGTGAGCCGCCGCTGCGGTCACGCTCGAGCAACTGCAACGCCATGCGCTGGGCGGTTTTCTGACCCACGCCGGGCAGAATTCGCAGGGCGTCGATCAGTTGGCGAATCAAAGGGCTGAAGCTCATGGTGGAAAAGTCCGACAAAACAACGAGACGCGGTTTATACCCGCGCCTCGGTTGAGCGTCAAATTGCAGCGTCAATTACTCAGTCACGGACAACCCGAACCACCAACTTGCCGAAGTTGCGCCCTTCCAGCATGCCGATGAACGCGTCGGGAGCCTGCTCCAGGCCATCGACCACGTCTTCGCGGAACTTCACCTTGCCATCGCGTACCCACGGCGCCATGGCACTGAGGAATTCCGGCTGGCGATCACCATAGTCATCGAACACGATGAAGCCCTGGATACGCACCCGCTTGGTCAACAGGGTGCGTTGCAACAGTGGCAGGCGATCCGGCCCGCTCGGCGCTTCATAGGCGTTATAGGAGGCAATCAGGCCGCAGAGTGGAATCCGCGCCTTGGGATTGAGCAATGGCACCACGGCGTCGAATACCTTGCCGCCGACGTTTTCATAATAAATGTCGATGCCCTTGGGACAGGCCTGAGCCAGCTCGTCAGCAAAATCCTGACTCCTGTGGTCGATGCAGGCATCGAAGCCCAACTCGTCGACCACATAACGGCACTTGTCCGCGCCACCCGCCACGCCGACCACGCGCAAGCCCTTGATCTTCGCCACCTGGCCGACCACCGAACCCACTGCCCCGGATGCCGCTGCAACCACCAGGGTCTCGCCGGCCTTGGGCTGGCCGATATCCATCAGCCCCATATACGCAGTCATGCCCGGCATCCCCAGCACCCCGAGGGCCATCGAAGGACTGGGCAGGCCGTTGGGCACCGGGATGATGCTGCGCCCGTCATTGATGCTGTGGCTTTGCCAACCGGTGGCACCGACCACCAGATCACCCTCCTGAAACTTCGGATTGAGCGAGCGCTCGACCCGGCTGACAGCGCCGCCGGTCATGACTTCGCCAATTTCCACCGGTGCGGCGTAGGAAGGTGCGTCACTCATGCGTCCGCGCATGTAGGGATCGAGCGACAGGAAAACGGTCTTGAGCAGCACCTGGCCGTCGGCCAGGTCCGGCAGGGCCACCCGCTCCATGCGGAAGTTTTCCGGCGTTGGCGCGCCTATCGGGCGTGAAGCCAGGACAATGCGCTGATTGAGGGTCATGGGGTCGGACATGGCAGCGTCTCCTGTGATCGATGGGGCTCAGTGATATAGGGAGCAGACCTTTGTGGCGGTATGGCGTTCGATGTTTATTCAGTGAGGCCGAGGCGACATTATCGCTGGCAAGCCAGCTCCTACAGGGTTCTATGTCGCCCGAAAATCCTCTGTAGGAGCTGGCTTGCCAGCGAAGACTATTTCACAGGCACTACATGCCTGCCTGCCAGAAACAAAAATGCCAGGCGCGATGCCTGGCATTTTTGTAACTCATCTGTCGCCTGAAGGCGAATCAGAATGGCAGTTTCATGCCCGGTGGCAGTTGCATGCCGGCAGTCATGCTGCCCATTTTGTCCTGGCTGTTGGCTTCGATCTTGCGCACGGCATCGTTGACCGCGGATGCGATGACCGCTTCCAGCATTTCCTTGTCGTCTTCGCTCATGCCTTCAACCAGGCTTGGATCGATGGTCACGCTCTTGACGTCATGACGACCGGTCATCACCACGGTGACCATATCGCCACCGGCCTTACCGGTGACTTCGGCGTTGGCCAGTTCTTCCTGCATCTTGGCCATTTTTTCCTGCATCTGCTGCGCCTGCTTCATCAGGCCGGCCATGCCACCTTTCATCATGGTAATCACCTCAAAAGTACTTGGATTAAAACAGCGCCCGGCCCATGCGGCCGGGCGCCTTCAGTTATTAGCCCTGAGTGACCAAGGCGTCGACAGGTTCAATAGTATCGTTACGGACGACCGCACCGAACTGCTGCATCATTTGCTGGATGAACGGATCACCGTGGATCGATTCCTCTGCCTCGCGCTGACGGTTGGCGCGGCGGCGCGAAGCCGCTTGTGCCGGGGTTTCCTGCTCGGGCTTGATCAGCTCGATGCTCAGGGTCAGCGTGCGCTGGTGATACTGGTTAAGCGCATCGTTCAAGCGCCGCTGCTGAGTGGCGTTGAACAAGGCACTGTGGGCCGGGTCCAGGTGCATCAGCCAATTGTCGCCATCCACCGCGATCAGCGTGCAGTTGGCGGCGATGCTGCCGGTCATGCCGGAGATCGGCAATTTCGGAAACAGCTGCAGCCATTGCAGGGCCAGACCGGTGGCCGGCATTGCCGCGGGCTCAGGCTCGGGCTCCGGAGCCGGGTCGGCGGCATGCTCGCTGGCCAGCTCGTCGAGGTAACTGTAGGCCGAATCCATGTCCGGCTCGATGTAATCCTCGTCCAGCGGCGGCTCGTCATCCAGGTCCATGCCTGGCGTCGCGGCATCGACGTCGGCCACCGAAGGTTCCGGGATCGGCGCGGCGGCCCACTCCGGGGCGTCCGGCACCACGCTGTCCGGCGCCGGCAACGGCATCGGCGGTAATTCGGGTTGTTCGCTGGCGGTTTCCAGCACCGGCTCCACCGCCGGCTGCTGAACGGGCACGGGCTCGACCGGGTCGTTCCACGGCAGGTCGACAACTTCTTCGACCACGACCGCTTCAACCATAGGCACAGGCGCAGGTTCTGGCACAACGACCGGCGCTACCGGTTCCGGTGCAGGCGCTGGAGCCGCCACTGACGCAGCCGCTATCGGTGCAACGGCCGCAGCAACTACCGGCGCAACTACCGGCGCGGCAGCCACTGAGTTTGCGGAATCAACTGTGGCCTGGCTGATCCCCACTGGCTTTAGCGGTTGCCTCGGGGCATCCGCGGTGTCTGCGGGCCGGAACGCCAGCATCCGCAGCAGCACCATTTCAAAACCGCCCCGGGGATCCGGCGCCAGCGGCAGGTCGCGGCGGCCGATCAGGCCCATCTGGTAGTAGAACTGCACGTCTTCAGCCGGCAACGCCTGGGCCAGCGCCAGCACGCGATCACGGTCGCCGTGACCGTTATCGACGCCTTCCGGCAAGGCCTGGGCGATGGCAACGCGGTGCAGCACATTGAGAATTTCCGAAAGCACGCCGTTCCAGTCCGGGCCTTGCTCGGCCAGGTGGCGGACAGCTTCGAGCAACGCCTTGGCATCACCTTCGATCAGCGCATGCAGGACGTCGTAGACCTGCCCGTGATCGAGGGTCCCGAGCATCGCCCGCACGTCGGCGGCCATGACCTTGCCCTCACCGAAGGCAATCGCCTGGTCGGTCAGGCTCATGGCATCACGCATCGACCCATCGGCGGCGCGGCCCAGCAGCCACAGCGCATCGTCTTCGAACGGCACGTTCTCGACACCCAGCACGTGGGTCAAGTGCTCGACCACGCGTTCCGGCGTCATGTTCTTCAGGGAGAACTGCAGGCACCGCGACAGAATCGTTGCAGGAAGTTTCTGCGGGTCGGTGGTGGCCAGGATGAACTTGACGTAGGGTGGTGGCTCCTCGAGGGTTTTGAGCAGCGCGTTAAAGGAATGACTGGAGAGCATGTGCACTTCGTCGATCAGGTAGACCTTGAAGCGCCCACGGCTCGGGGCGTACTGCACGTTGTCGAGCAACTCGCGGGTGTCTTCGACCTTGGTACGGCTCGCGGCGTCGATCTCGATCAGGTCGACAAAGCGGCCTTCATCGATCTCGCGGCACACCGAGCATTCGCCACAGGGGGTCGAAGTGATACCTGTTTCGCAGTTAAGGCATTTGGCAATGATCCGCGCGATGGTGGTCTTGCCGACCCCCCGGGTACCGGTAAACAGGTACGCGTGGTGCAGGCGCTGGCTGTCCAAGGCATTGATCAGAGCCTTGAGCACATGGGTCTGGCCGACCATTTCGCGGAACGAGCGCGGACGCCATTTACGTGCAAGAACCTGATAACTCATCGAAAACCGTCGCAGCGAAGGAAGCAGAAGCGGCTAATGCTAGCGGAGCAAGGCACAAATTGCATCCGGTGCGCTCGTGTATTGTGGCTAAGCTGCACATCGGGGACATTTAACGGAGTGTTTATGCGGCTGGCCTTGGGGGCATTGCTGTTGATCAGCCTGGACGGCATGGCCGCGCAAACGCCGCTACGCTTCGTGATATCCGACAGCTGGACCATGCCCATGGTGCAACTTGAACAGGACAAACCGACCCAGGGCATCCTGTATGACATGATGCTCAGCCTCGCGACCCAGGTCGGCGTACCGGCCGAATTCCATGTATTGCCCCGCGGGCGGGTGCAAAGCGCCATGGAGCAAGGCGAGATCGATGTCCGCTGTTATGCCGCGCAATCATGGCTGCCTCATCAGTCCGGCGACTACCTCTGGAGCATCCCGCTCTTCACCCAGCCCGACCTGTTGATCACACAGAATGCGCGCCCCACCGCTGTGAACCCGGCGGATTTACCAGATCAGTCCATCGGCACCGTGCTGGCCTACAGCTACCCGACCCTGCAACCGCTGTTCGACACCGATCAGCTGCATCGCGACGACGCACGCAATCAGGAACTGGTGCTGGAAAAACTCCTCGCCGGCCGCAACCGCTATGCCGTCAGCAATCAATGGAGCCTTGACTGGTTCAATCAGCGCCTGCTGCCGGACCAACAACTGCACAGCGTGGCAGTACTGCAGGAGCAGAATCTCGGCTGCTACGTGCGCAACGACCCGCAAGTGCCGGTGCAGCGCATTTTACGCACCCTGGTGCGGATGAAGATGTCCGGGGAGATCGATGCGATAGTTCGACTGTATATCGGTGGCGAGCCTGCAGCTGTCGATAAATCGGAAACGACAAAAAACCGCCCCGGACAAGATCCTGGCAGCTAGCAAAAGTCTTTTTTCAGATAAATAACGCGAGAGAACACTCGCGTGGCGTTAAGGTGGTAACCCTACCAGCCACACCCCGGCACACAATGTCACCGCTGCGGCTGCTCCCTTCCAGGCCTGACCGGGTTCACGGCTGATCGTTGCGGGGGGACCGATAGGGTCACCATAACGACGCTCACCTGTCGGCGAGCCGCGCCATTGTACCTATCTGAGACGAAGTTACAACCGTTCGGGGATATTAAAAAACATGAGCTGCTTCAAGGACATGCGCTGGCCTTAAAAGATCGCAGCCTGCGGCAGCTCCTACATGGATCGGCGTACACCTGTAGGAACTGCCGCAGGCTGCGATCTTTTGATCCTATTGCGCCAACACCTCATCCGCCCGGCCGCCCTCCTGCTGAATCACCAGATGAATAAAGTGCAGCTTGGCAATGACGGCGGGCGGCAGGACAAACGGGTAGAAATCCGGCTGCCCCATGCTGCGCGATAGCTCGTTGAGCATGCCGGCCAGTTCGATCCACGCATTGACGAACGACAGAAATGCCGCGCCATCGGGATGCTGCGGATCATAGAGGGTATCCAACGGAAACGGCTGATAGTCGAAGTCCATGTCCCGGGCGCTCATGCCCAAGCCCAGCGCGGTGTCCACCGCATCCATCATGTGCAGGTAATGCGCCCAGGTTTCGGCCCAGTCTTCCCACGGGTGCATGGTGGCGTAGGCGCTGACGTAGTGCTGCTGCCAGTCAAGCGGCGCGCTCTGCTGATAATGTCGCTCAAGGGCTTCGGCATAGCTGGCGCGCTCATCGCCGAACAATCCGCGAAAAGACTCAAGCCACTGGCTATTGGCGATCAATCGACCCCAGTAGTAATGCCCGACTTCATGACGAAAATGCCCGAGCAAGGTGCGATAGGGTTCGTGCATTTGCACCCGCACCTGCTCGCGGTGCGCGTCGTCGGCTTCCTTGATATCGAGGGTGACCAGGCCGTTGGCGTGTCCGGTGGTCGGCGGTTTGCCTTCGAGGTCCACGCCGATGAAATCGAAGGCGAGGCCCGTGTCTTCATCGACGGTTTTGGGAATCACCTGCAACCCCAGGCCGAGCAGTTGCGCGACCAGACGCCGCTTGGCGGTTTCCACCTTGCGCCAGCGCTCGTGGTTGTCGGCTATCGACAGATCAGGAATGGTGCGATTGAGGCTGCAGGCAATGCACAAGACGTCATGGTCATTGGCTGGCAGCAACCAATTGCAGGCTGCCGGGGAGTCGAGGTTGGCGCAGCGTCGAAACAGGCCCGCCTCGGGATCGACATCAAGCTGCCAGGTGTCCGTTTGTACACCCGGTTGCAGCGCAGACAGGCGACTCTGCTCCGGCTGATAACCCAACGCCGCCGAACAGGCCAGGCACTGGCTGTTGCGAAAGAACAGCGACTGCCCGCAACGACAGGACCAGACCTTGCTGTTGCGCGAATTTTCGGCCATGAACGGCGCGGCGATGCGCGAGCTGAGCTGCTCGAAGAAAGGGTACATGGTGATCTCTCCCTGGGGCTTGCAGAGACTAGATCACTCCCGAGAGATGATCGTTCCCATGCTTTTTGTTGGAAAAATCAAAAGATCGCAGCCTGCGGCAGCTCCTACAGAGAAATGCGCTCTCCTGTAGGAGCTGCCGCAGGCTGCGATCTTGGGCGTCAAACCTGAATACCGTGACCTTTCAAGAATGCCACAAACGCCTCTTCATCCAGCACCTTCAGCCCCAACTCATTAGCCTTGGCCAACTTCGACCCGGCGCCAGGACCTGCGACCACGCAATGGGTCTTGGCCGACACCGAGCCCGCTACCTTGGCGCCCAGGCTTTCAAGTTTGTCCTTGGCCACATCGCGACTCATCAGCTCAAGCGAACCGGTCAGCACCCAGGTCTGACCGGCCAGCGGCAAGCCTTCGACGACCTTCTTCTCGCTCTGCCAGTGCATGCCGAAATCGGCCAGTTGCTTCTCGGCCGCTTCGGCCAATTGGCGATTTTCTTCGACCGCAAAAAACTCGCGTACCGAATTGGCCTGCTTCTCCGGCAGAGCCTGGCGCATATCCAGCCAATCTGCACCGATCACCGCCTGCAGCGAGCCGAATTTGTCCGCCAGTTTCTGCGCCCCGCCCGGCCCTACCGACGGAATATGCAGCTTGTCGAGGAAACCGCCCAGCGTGGTGCTCGCCGAAAACCCGGCGCCCAACTCGCCCTGATCCTGAATCTGCAAACCGTGCTTGAGCAGTTCAGCGATCACCTGCTGGTTATGCGCGTCCTCGAAGAAGCTGTGGATCTCGTACGCGACTTCCAGCCCGACATCCGGCAAGTACGTCAGCACCTGCGGCAAGGCCTGTTGCACCCGCTCCAGCGAACCCAGGGAGCGGGCCAGAACCTTGGCCGTCTCTTCGCCGACATCGGGAATCCCGAGGGCGTAGATGAACCGCGCCAGGCCGGGTTTCTTGCTGTCTTCGATGGCGCCGAGCAGGTTCTTGCTCGACAGTTCGGCAAAGCCTTCCAGGTCTACGATCTGCTCAAAGGTCAGGGCGTACAGATCGGCCGGCGAGCTCACCAGGCCTTCGTCGACCAGTTGCTCGACGCTCTTCTCACCCAGGCCTTCGATGTCCATGGCGCGACGGGAAACGAAGTGAATGATGGCCTGCTTGAGTTGCGCGCCACAGGCCAGACGACCGACGCAGCGATACACCGCGCCTTCGCTGACCGTCTCGCGGCCCTTGCTGCGTTTGATCAGTTGCGTGCGCTCGACATGGGAACCGCACACCGGGCACTGCTCGGGAATCTGCACCGACCGGGCGTTTTCCGGACGGCGTTCCATGACCACTTGCACCACTTGCGGAATCACGTCACCGGCACGGCGGATGATCACTGTGTCGCCGATCATCAGGCCCAGGCGTGCCACTTCATCCATGTTATGCAGTGTGGCGTTGGCCACCGTGACACCGGCGACCTTGACCGGTTTCAGTCGCGCCACCGGCGTCACCGCCCCGGTGCGACCGACCTGGAATTCCACATCGAGCAGTTCGGTGAGTTCTTCCATCGCCGGGAATTTGTGGGCGATGGCCCAACGCGGCTCACGGGCGCGAAAGCCCAGTTCACGCTGGGAAGCAATGCTGTTGACCTTGAACACCACGCCGTCGATTTCATACGGCAGCGCGCTGCGACGCTCACCGATGTCGCGGTAGTAATCCAGGCACTCGGCGATGCCGTGCGCCAATTTCAGCTCATGACTGATCGGCATGCCCCAGGCCTTGAGTTGCTGCAGATTGCCGATGTGCGTATCGGCAATGTCCGCCGACACCTGGCCAATACCGTAGCAGCAGAATTCCAATGGGCGATTGGCGGTGATCTTCGAATCCAGCTGGCGCAAACTGCCCGCCGCTGCGTTGCGCGGGTTGGCGAAGGTCTTGCCGTCGACTTCCAGTTGCGTGGCGTTGAGCCGTTCGAAACCGGCCTTGGACATGAACACTTCGCCGCGCACTTCCAGGGTCGCCGGCCAACCGGTGCCGTGCAGCTTGAGCGGGATATTGCGCACGGTGCGCACGTTGACGCTGATGTCTTCGCCAGTGGTGCCATCGCCGCGGGTGGCGCCGCGCACCAGTACGCCGTCCTGATACAGCAGGCTGACGGCCAGGCCATCGAGCTTGGGTTCGCAACTGTACTCGACTGTCGCGCCGCCACCGAACAGGTCGCCCGCTGGCAAATCCAGGCCCTCGGTCACGCGGCGATCGAACTCGCGCATGTCGGTTTCTTCGAAGGCGTTGCCGAGGCTGAGCATCGGCACTTCATGACGCACCTGGGTAAACGCCGACAGCGCCGCGCTGCCCACTCGCTGGGTTGGCGAATCGCTGGTGATCAGTTCGGGATTGGCCGCTTCCAGCGCCTTGAGCTCGTTGAACAAGCGGTCGTATTCGGCGTCCGGAATGCTCGGCTCGTCGAGCACGTGGTAGCGATAATTGTGCTGATCCAGCTCAGCGCGCAGCTCTAAAATACGGTTCTTGGCGGCGGTCATGGGTGTTCTCTCATAAAGCAAAAGAGCAGCCGAGGCTGCTCCTATTTAATCTAATCAGGTTCAAGAGATCGCAGCCTCGTTTCACTCGACAGCTCCTACACAGCTCCTACGGCAAATCGCAATCCTGTAGGAGCTGTCGAGTGAAACGAGGCTGCGATCTGTTGCTTTTATCGTTTCTGGGTCAGGGCACGGCGCTCGAATTCGACGATGCGCTGACGGTAGTGTTCGATCGTCTGGGCGGTCAGTACGCTGCGCTGGTCGTCCTTCAGTTCGCCGTTGAGCTCCTGGGACAATTTGCGCGCCGCTGCCACCATCACATCGAAGGCTTGCTTCGGATGACGCGGGCCTGGCAGCCCCAGGAAGAAGCTCACCGCCGGGGTGCTGAAGTGGTCGATGTCGTCCAGGTCGAATACGCCCGGTTTGACCGCATTAGCCATGGAAAACAGCACCTCGCCGTTGCCCGCCATGCTTTCGTGACGATGGAAAATATCCATCTCGCCGAAACGCAGGCCACTCTCCAGAATGTTCTGCAACAGCGCCGGGCCCTTGAAGCCGGCAGCGTCGCGGCAGATCACGCTGATCACCAGCACTTCTTCAGCTTGCGGTTGTTCTTTGCCGTTGACCGAAGGCGAAGCCTTGGTGTCATCCGGGAAGTCGTCATCACGGCTGCTGAAGCCCGGGCCGCCGTCCAGATCCAGGCTGAGGTTCATGTCGCCCTGGGAAGGCTCGCTGTGGCCACGCTTGCCGCGCTTGGAGCCCGACTCGCGAGGCTCGCGGGCCGGCATGCTCACCGACGGCAGATCCTGCTCGTCCAGTTGCGGCTCTTTATGCGTGTCCAGCACGCGCGGCGGGCCCAGCAGCTCGGCGCTGGCGCTGCTGTCCTCGTCCGGCAGATTGGACAGACTTCGATCAAGACGGAACTTCAGTTTTCCCTTGCCGCCGCGCATACGGCGCCAGCCATCGAAAAGAATACCGGCAATGACAATAATGCCGATGACGATCAGCCACTCGCGCAGACCGATTTCCATGTAATCCCGTGCCTCTATGAAAAATGCTGAAAAATAAGGGGTTTACAACCTGCAAACCGCTTTAAAACGTGGCGCCAACTCTATGTTCTGACAGGCGTTTTGCCCACGTATACGAAAAATTGACATTAAACTAGCACGACCAAAGGCAACTTTACACCGTCTGCCACGTTGGCTAGCGCGAATATGTCGATTGGCCAGCAAGTCGAAGCCAGCAAAAGAGTCCTACAAACCGTAAACACCCTTTCCTGAAACCCCGACTCAGGCATCCACCATTGCCATCGCCTCCTCGACATCCACGGCCACCAGACGTGAACAACCGGGTTCGTGCATCGTCACACCCATCAGTTGTTCGGCCATTTCCATGGCGATCTTGTTGTGGGTGATGTAGATGAACTGCACTGTCTGTGACATCTCTTTTACCAACCGCGCGTAGCGTCCAACGTTAGCGTCATCCAGTGGCGCGTCAACCTCATCGAGCATGCAGAACGGCGCCGGGTTCAATTTGAAGATCGCAAAAACCAGGGCCAATGCGGTCAGGGCTTTTTCGCCGCCGGAGAGCAAATGGATGGTGCTGTTCTTCTTTCCTGGCGGCTGCGCCATGATTGTTACCCCTGTATCGAGTAGATCTTCGCCCGTCAGTTCCAAATACGCGCGGCCTCCACCGAAAACTTTTGGGAAAAGCGCCTGTAAACCGCCATTGATCTGATCAAAGGTATCCTTGAAACGGTTACGGGTTTCCTTGTCGATCTTGCGAATCACGTTCTCAAGGGTATCGAGCGCTTCCACCAGATCGTCGTTCTGGGCATCCAGATAACGTTTACGCTCCGATTGTTGCTGGTACTCATCGATGGCCGCCAGGTTGATCGCGCCCAGACGCTGGATCCTCGCAGCGATGCGCTCGAGTTCTTCCTCGGCATCCTTCTCGCTGGCCTCGGCAGTCAAAGTCGCGAGTACGCCGTGGAGATCGTAGCCGTCTTCCAGCAATTGGTCCTGCAAGGTCTTGCGGCGCACGCTCAGGGCTTGCCATTCCATGCGCTGGGTTTCGAGCTGACTGCGAATCAACTGGGATTGTTGTTCGGCCTGGCTGCGGCGTTTCTCGGCGTCGCGCAGTTCGCGGTCGGCGTCTTCGAGGGCGATCTGCGCGGTCTTGAGTTCTTCGTCGACGGTCATGCGTTTGTCGAGCAACTCCTCGAGTTTCAGGCGCAGTTCTTCCAGTGGCGCTTCGCCCTCCTCCAGATTGAGGCTCAGTTGCTCGCGTTTTTCGGTCAGCCGCTCGGACTGCATCTCCAGACGCTCCAGCGCCTGGCGCGTGGAATCGTGCTGGGCCTTGAGCGAGCCCAGACGCACCGCCAACTGATGGGCGTGATCCTTGTGCTGCCGGGCTTCCTGGCGCACCCGGTCCAGGCGTTCGCGCAGGCTGTCGCGCTGGGCCAGCAGCAACTCACGCTGCTCGGTGTCCAGCGCCATGCTGTCGAGGGCTTCCTGCAATTGCAGGCGCGCTTCACCGATGTTCTCGTGCTCCAGGGCCCGCTGCTCGTCCAGCTCGGTGAGCTCTTCGTCGAGGCGGGTACGCCGCAGGGTCAACTGTTCGGCCTTGGCCTTGCCGGCGGAAAGCTGAGCCTTCAATTCACCTTGCTGACGGGCTTCGTCCTGCAGCAAACGGCGCAAATGTTCGCGACCGTTTTCCTGCTGACGCTGCTGCGCCCTGAGATTTTGCAGTTGGGTTTCCAAGGTTTCGACCGCGGCTTCGCGCTCCTCACGCTCAAGACCCAATTGCTGGATTTCCTGACCGCGAGCGAGCACGCCGCTTTCGGCTTCACTGGCCCGACGCACCCGCAGAAAATGCCGACCGACCCAGTAACCGTCACGGCTGATCAGGCTCTGCCCGGCGGCCAGTTGACCGCGCAAGGCCAAGGCCTGTTCGAGGCTGTCGACCGGCTTGACCTGCCCCAGCCACGGCGACAGATCGATCTGCGCCTCGACCTTGTCCAGCAAGCTGCCCGGAACTCGCATGCCATCGCTGGCCGGGCTGAGCAAACGCAAATCGCCTTGGGCGAACCCGGACAGATCGAAATCGTTGAAATCGTCCACCAGCACCGCTTGCAGGTCGGCACCAAGCACGGTTTCCACCGCCAGCTCCCAACCGGCTTCAACTTTCAGGCCCTCGGCCAGGCGCGGGCGATCGGCCAGATGTTGGTCGCGAAGCCATTCGGCGGTGCCGGTGCCCGGATCGAGCGCGGCTTGCTGCAAGGCTTCGAGTGAAGCCAGTCGACCGTTGAGCCGCTGCAAATCGCCCTGGGCCTGCTGTTGCGCCGTCAGAGCCAGCTGCAGCTCCTGACGCAATTGTTCAAGCTTTTCGACCTGAGCTTCTTCGCTGGTCTGCAAATCCTCAAGGGTCGCTTCGGATTCGGCGAGCTGCTCGCTGAGTTCCATGATCGCCGCGTCTTCCGGGTCCGCCGAGAGCAAGGCGCGCTCTTCGCCAAGACGCTTCTGGCGATCGGCCAGGCGCTCCAGGCTGGTTTCCAGCTGCTGGATCCGCGACTGCTGCACTTCGGCCTGACGACGCGGCTCGGCGGCGGTGAGATTGAACGTATCCCACTGCTCCTGCCAGCCATGCATGGTGGTCTCGGATTCTTCCAGCGCGGCAGCGGCCTCTTCGGCGGCGGCACTGGTGACTTCCTGCTCCGGGGTGAGCATGTCCAGCTCTTCGCCGAGGGTCAGCAGCAGCGTGCGGTCGTGGCCCAAGTGCGATTCGGTTTCCAGGCGCGCGCGTTCGGCCTCTTTCAGGTCATCCTGCAACTGGCGCAAACGCTGCTGACCGTGCTGGATGCTCTGCTCGACCCGGGCAATGTCGCCGCCGACCGAGTAGAAGCGCCCCTGCACCAGGTTGAAGCGTTCCGACAGGTCATGGTGCCCGTCACGCAGGCGCTCGATGCTTGCGTCGGCATTGCGCTGTTCGGCCACCAGGGCTTCGAAAGAAACTTCCTGGGTGCCGATGATCGCTTCACGCTGGCCGACCTGATCGTTCAGCGCCTGCCAGCGCAGGGCCGATAATTGGGCCTTGAGCTGACGTTCCTCGCCCTTGTATTCCTGATACTTCTTCGCCGCCTCGGCCTGGCGGTGCAAGCGTTCGAGTTGACGCTCAAGCTCTTCGCGCAGGTCGGTCAGGCGCTCCAGGTTTTCGTGGGTGCGGCGAATGCGGTTTTCCGTCTCGCGCCGGCGCTCCTTGTACTTGGAGATGCCCGCGGCTTCTTCGATGAAGTTGCGCAGGTCTTCGGGCTTGGACTCGATCAGCTTGGAGATCATCCCCTGCTCGATGATCGAGTAGCTGCGCGGGCCAAGACCGGTGCCGAGGAAGATATCGGTGATGTCACGGCGCCGGCATTTGGTGCCGTTGAGGTAATAGGTGGTCTGGCTGTCGCGGGTCACTTTGCGACGAATGGAAATTTCCGCATAGGCGGCGTACTCACCGAGCAATGTGCCGTCGGAGTTATCGAACACCAGTTCGATGCTCGCCTGGCTCACCGGTTTGCGGCTGGTCGAGCCGTTGAAGATGACGTCGGTCATCGACTCGCCGCGCAGGTTCTTCGCCGAACTCTCGCCCATCACCCAGCGCACGGCGTCGATGATGTTCGATTTGCCGCAGCCATTGGGCCCGACCACCGCCGCCATGTTACTGGGGAAGTTCACCGTGGTCGGGTCGACGAAGGACTTGAACCCCGCCAGTTTGATGCACTTGAGCCGCACGCTCAGGCGTCCGTCAGGGCAGAAACCACCAGATCGCAACTGCGCTGGGCGTAAGCCGTCAGCACTTCGCGGATCTGCGGAAAGTCACGGGCCAGCACGGCAGCGAGCAAGCGTTCGAACAGCTCGAGGAATTCGCTCATCGACGCTTTGCGCTGGTCCAGCGCGAGGAAATACGCACGGCTCATGGCCGGCTGCAGATTCTCGACTGTCTCCTGCAAGTACGGGTTGTTGGCGAACGGATACGCGGCGCGCATCACATTGAAGCTGTCGTCGACGAAGGTGCGGATGTCCTGACGCTCGTAGCTGGCAGTCAGGCGCTGCTGGATCTGCACGAACGGCGCCATGTCGGCCTGGATTTTCCAGCCACTGGCCACCGAGTTACCGAGCAGGATGTAGAGCTCGCTCATCAATGTGCACAGGCTCTGCACCTTGTGCGGCGTGAGTTCGGTAACGTGGGCGCCACGTCGCGGCAGGATCGCGATCAGGTGCCGACGTTCGAGGATCAGCAAGGCCTCGCGAACCGAACCACGGCTGACGTTGAGGGCAAGCGTGACCTTCTGTTCCTGGATGCGCTCCCCGGGCTTCATTTCGCCGCGAATGATACGTTCGGCGAGGTGGTGAGCGATTTGCTCGGCGAGGCTGTCCGGCGCCTTGAACGTCATGGTTGTCCTTCAAACTCTTCGATCTGTACAAGCGGCGCAGTGTAGCGCAATTGCTGCATCAGGGCGGAGTGCCCGCCCGGTGGTTTTTGGCACGATTCAAGCCAAAAAGCAGGCTATCGAACCAACGACAATAATTAAGGAACAGGTGGTTAATCGACAAATTGCAGTTTCCTGACCCTTAAGTCAGAAAATCATTGACCGAAAAGTCAGACCTGCTAAATTCAGTTCCTATCGGTTAACAACAATAATGAGTCTGCGAGGCCTTCCGTGATCCAGTTTTTACTAAACCAGGAACTCCGTAGCGAGCACGCCCTGGACCCGAACCTGACCGTGCTCAATTATCTGCGCGACCATGTGGGCAAACCCGGCACCAAAGAAGGCTGCGCCAGCGGTGACTGCGGCGCCTGCACCGTAGTAGTCGGCGAATTGCAGACGGATGACGACGGCCGCGAACACATTCGCTATCGCAGCCTCAACTCGTGCCTGACGTTCGTTTCGTCCCTGCACGGCAAACAGCTCATCAGCGTTGAAGACCTCAAGCACAAAGGTGAACTGCACAGCGTGCAGAAAGCCATGGTCGAGTGCCACGGCTCGCAATGCGGCTTCTGCACCCCAGGCTTCGTGATGTCGCTGTTTGCCCTGCAAAAGAACAGCGATGCGCCGGATCATGCCAAGGCCCACGAAGCACTGGCCGGCAATCTGTGCCGCTGCACCGGCTACCGGCCGATCCTGGAAGCCGCCGAGCAGTCCTGCTGCGGCAAGCAGCCGGACCAGTTCGACATCCGTGAGGCCGACACCATCGCACGCCTGAAAGCCATTGCCCCGACCGATATCGGCGAACTCAACAGCGGCGACAAACGCTGCCTGGTGCCGCTGACCGTGGCCGACCTGGCCGACCTCTACGACGCTTATCCACAGGCCCGCCTGCTGGCCGGCGGTACCGACCTGGCGCTGGAAGTCACGCAGTTCCACCGCACCCTGCCGGTGATGATCTACGTTGGCAACGTCGCCGAGATGAAGCGCATCGAACGTTTTGACGATCGCCTGGAAATCGGCGCCGCCACCGCCCTTTCCGATTGCTACGAGGCCTTGAACGCCGAGTACCCGGACTTCGGTGAATTGCTGCACCGCTTCGCGTCGTTGCAGATTCGCAACCAGGGCACCCTGGGCGGCAACATCGGCAACGCTTCGCCGATTGGTGACTCGCCGCCCCTGCTGATCGCCCTCGGCGCGCAAATCGTGCTGTGCAAAGGCGAAACCCGCCGCACCCTGGCGCTGGAAGATTACTTCATCGATTACCGCGTCACTGCGCGTCAGGAAAGCGAGTTCATCGAGAAGATCATCGTGCCGCGTGCCAGCGCCGAAAAACTGTTCCGTGCCTACAAGATCTCCAAGCGTCTGGACGATGACATTTCGGCGGTGTGCGCCGCCTTCAACATTCGCCTGGAAAACGGCGTGGTGGCCGAAGCCCGCGTCGCCTTTGGCGGCATGGCGGCTATCCCGAAACGCGCCGCCGCCTGCGAAGCCGCGCTGCTCGGTGCGCCATTCAACAACGCTACAGTTGAACGCGCCTGCGCCGCCCTGGGCGAAGATTTCACGCCGCTCTCGGACTTCCGCGCCAGCAAGGAATATCGCCTGCTCAGCGCGCAGAACCTGCTGCGCAAATACTTCATCGAACTGCAAACACCGCACATCGAGACTCGGGTGACCGCTTATGTCTAATCATCACGCCGTAGAGAAGACCCAAGCCGAATTGGCTGAACTGTTCGCCAAGGACCTGACCACCGGTGTCGGCCGCAGCGTCAAGCACGACAGCGCCGCCAAGCATGTGGCCGGTGAAGCGCAGTACATCGACGATCGCCTGGAGTTTCCGAACCAGTTGCACGTTTATGCGCGCATGTCGGACCGCGCCCACGCCCGGATCATCAGTATCGACACCGCCCCCTGCTACGCCTTCGAAGGCGTGCGCATCGCCATCACCCACGAAGACGTGCCAGGCCTGAAGGACATCGGTCCGTTGCTGCCGGGCGATCCTCTGCTGGCCATCGACACCGTGCAATTCGTCGGTCAACCGGTGATCGCCGTGGCAGCGAAAGACCTGGAAACCGCGCGCAAGGCGGCCATGGCCGCGATCATCGAATACGAAGACCTGGAACCTGTGCTGGACGTGGTCGAAGCCCTGCGCAAACGCCACTTCGTACTCGACAGCCATACCCACAAACGCGGCGATTCAGCCACGGCGCTGGCCACCGCCGAGCACCGCATCCAGGGCACCTTGCACATCGGCGGCCAGGAACACTTCTACCTGGAAACCCAGATCTCTTCGGTGATGCCCACCGAAGACGGTGGCATGATCGTCTACTGCTCCACGCAAAACCCCACCGAAGTGCAGAAACTGGTGGCCGAAGTGCTGGACGTGTCGATGAACAAGATCGTCGTCGACATGCGCCGCATGGGTGGTGGTTTCGGCGGCAAGGAAACCCAGGCGGCGAGCCCGGCGTGCCTGTGCGCGGTGATTGCTCACCTCACCGGCCAGCCGACCAAGATGCGCCTGCCGCGGGTCGAAGACATGCTGATGACCGGCAAGCGTCACCCGTTCTATGTCGAGTACGACGTCGGCTTCGACAGCACCGGTCGCCTGCACGGCATCAACCTGGAACTGGCCGGCAACTGCGGTTGCTCGCCTGACCTGTCGGCGTCGATCGTCGACCGGGCGATGTTCCACTCGGACAACTCGTATTACCTGGGCGATGCGACCATCAACGGTCACCGTTGCAAGACCAACACCGCGTCGAACACCGCCTACCGTGGCTTCGGCGGCCCGCAAGGCATGGTCGCCATCGAAGAAGTGATGGACGCCATCGCCCGGCACCTGGCCCTTGATCCGTTGGCAGTGCGCAAGGCCAACTACTACGGCAAGACCGAGCGCAACGTCACCCATTACTACCAGACCGTCGAGCACAACATGCTCGAAGAGATGACCGCGGAACTGGAAGAAAGCAGCCAGTACGCCGAGCGTCGCGAGGCGATCCGTCGCTACAACGCCAACAGCCCGATCCTGAAAAAAGGCCTGGCGCTGACCCCGGTGAAATTCGGCATTTCCTTCACCGCCAGCTTCCTCAACCAGGCCGGTGCCCTGGTGCACGTCTACACCGACGGCAGCATCCACCTCAACCATGGCGGCACCGAAATGGGCCAGGGCCTGAACACCAAGGTCGCGCAGGTCGTGGCCGAAGTGTTCCAGGTGGAAATGGACCGCGTACAGATCACCGCGACCAACACCGACAAGGTGCCGAACACCTCGCCGACCGCCGCTTCCAGTGGTGCCGACCTGAACGGCAAGGCTGCACAGAACGCTGCCGAAACCATCAAGCAACGCCTGGTGGAATTCGCGGCTCGCCAGTACAAGGTCAGCGAAGAAGACGTGGAATTCCACAACGGCCACGTGCGGGTTCGCGATCATATCCTGACCTTCGAAGCGCTGATCCAGCAGGCGTACTTCGCCCAGGTGTCGCTGTCGAGCACCGGCTTCTACAAGACCCCGAAAATCTACTACGACCGCAGCCAGGCGCGCGGCCGTCCGTTCTACTACTTCGCCTTTGGCGCGGCGTGCTGCGAAGTGCTGGTCGATACCTTGACCGGCGAATACAAGATGCTGCGCACCGATATCCTCCACGACGTCGGCGCCTCGCTGAACCCGGCCATCGACATCGGTCAGGTCGAGGGCGGTTTCATCCAGGGCATGGGCTGGCTGACCATGGAAGAGCTGGTGTGGAACAACAAGGGCAAGCTGATGACCAACGGCCCGGCCAGCTACAAGATCCCGGCCGTGGCGGACATGCCGCTGGACCTGCGCGTCAAGCTGGTGGAAAACCGCAAGAACCCGGAAGACACAGTGTTCCATTCCAAGGCCGTGGGCGAGCCGCCGTTCATGCTCGGCATTGCCTCCTGGTGTGCGATCAAGGACGCCGTGGCGAGCCTGGGCGATTACAAGCATCAACCGAAAATCGACGCACCGGCGACTCCGGAGCGGGTGTTGTGGGGTTGTGAGCAGATGCGCCAGCTGAAGGCAGCGAAGGCTGTCGAAGCCCAGACCGAGTTGGCTTCGCTCTAAGACCGAGGTGCGGCTATCGCGAGCAAGCTCGCTCCCACAGGGTTATGTGCTGACTGTTGGACCTGTACAAATCCAATGTGGGAGCGAGCTTGCTCGCGATGGCGGACTAACAGACACACAGATGTCGAGGTGAACATGTACAACTGGATCGACGCCCTCGCCGACCTGCAAAACCGGGGTGAGCCCTGCGTGCTGGTGACCATCATCGAAGAGCTCGGCTCGACGCCGCGCAACGCTGGCTCGAAGATGGTCATCAGCGCGAACCAGAGCTTCGACACCATCGGTGGCGGGCACTTGGAATACAAGGCCATGAAGATCGCCCGCGAGATGCTCGCCAGTGGCAAGCAGGACACGCATCTGGAGCGCTTCAGCCTCGGTGCCAGTCTCGGCCAGTGCTGCGGTGGTGCAACCGTTTTGCTGTTCGAACCGATGGGGCAGGTTCAAGCGCAGATCGCCGTGTTCGGTGCCGGCCACGTCGGCCGCGCCCTGGTGCCGCTGCTGGCCAGCCTGCCTTGCCGGGTGCGCTGGATCGACTCGCGGGAGGAGGAATTCCCCGAGCATATCCCCCACGGTGTGCGCAAGATCGTCAGCGAAGAACCGGTGGATGAAATCGATGACCTGCCCGCCGGCAGCTACTGCATCGTGATGACCCACAACCATCAACTCGACCTCGAACTGACCGCTGCGATCCTCAAGCGCAACGACTTCGCCTACTTCGGCCTGATCGGTTCGAAGACCAAACGGGTGAAGTTCGAACATCGCCTGCGCGACCGCGGTTTCGACAACAGCGTCGTGCAACGCATGCGCTGCCCGATGGGCATCGGCGAAGTCAAAGGCAAGTTGCCTGTGGAAATCGCCATCTCCATCGCCGGTGAAATCATCGCCACCTATAACGCGAACTTCGGGCAGCACACCGCCAGCGCCGGATCGATTGCCAAACTGCTGCCTGCGTCACGCCGCAGCCAAGCCTCCAATTGAGAATCCCCATGCCACTGACTCGCAAAGCTTACCGCGCCGCCATCCTGCACAGCATCGCCGACCCCGCCATCGTTGGTATCGAAGCCTCCTACGAGTATTTCGAAGACGGCTTGCTGGTTGTGGATAACGGGCAGATCAGCGCCCTCGGCCACGCCAGCGAATTGCTGCCGACCCTGCCGGCTGACGTCGAAATCACCCACTATCAGGACGCACTGATCACTCCCGGCTTCATCGACACCCATATCCACCTGCCGCAAACCGGCATGGTCGGCGCCTACGGCGAGCAATTGCTGGACTGGCTCAACACCTACACCTTCCCGTGCGAAAGCCGGTTCGCCAACAAGGCCCATGCCGATGAAGTCGCGGACATTTTCATCAAGGAACTGCTGCGCAACGGCACCACCACTGCGCTGGTATTCGGAAGCGTGCACCCGCAATCGGTGAACTCGTTCTTCGAAGCCGCCGAGCAACTGGACCTGCGGATGATCGCCGGCAAGGTGATGATGGACCGCAACGCCCCGGACTACCTGACCGACACCGCCGAATCCAGCTACGTCGAAAGCAAGGCGCTGATCGAGCGCTGGCACGGCAAGGGTCGCCTGCACTATGCAGTGACGCCACGCTTCGCACCGACCAGCACCCCGGAACAGCTGACCCTGGCCGGCCAGTTGCTGACCGAGTACCCGGATCTGTACATGCAGACCCACATCAGCGAAAACCTCAAGGAAATCGAGTGGGTCAAGGCGCTGTTCCCGGAGCGCAAGGGTTACCTGGACGTCTACGACCACTACCGGTTGCTCGGCGAACGCTCGGTGTTCGCCCACGGCGTGCACCTGTGCGATGACGAATGCGCGCGACTGGCGGAGACCGGTTCGGCCATCTCGTTCTGCCCGACCTCGAACTTCTTCCTCGGCAGCGGCCTGTTCAACCTGCCGATGGCCGAGAAGCACAACCTCAATGTCGGCATCGGCACCGATGTCGGCGGCGGCACCAGTTTCTCGCTGCTGCAAACCCTCAACGAAGCCTACAAGGTCATGCAACTGCAAGGTGCACGCCTGAGTCCGTTCAAGTCGCTGTACCTGGCCACCCTCGGCGGCGCTCGTGCGCTGCGCCTGGAAGACAAGATCGGCAACCTGCAACCGGGCACCGACGCCGACTTCCTGGTGCTGGACTACAACGCCACACCGCTGCTGGGCTATCGCCTGAAGCAGGCCAATAACATCGCCGAGACGTTGTTTGTGTTGATGACTCTGGGGGATGACCGGACTGTTCAGCAGACCTATGCGGCGGGGAACCTGGTGCATCAGCGCTAAGTTCTTTCCGGGCATAAAAAATCCCCCGCAATCGTCAGATTCCGGGGGATTTTTTTGATCCTCTGTAGGAGCGAGCTTGCTCGCGAAGAACGCAAGAGCGCCGCAGTAATTCAGGCACCCCGTGTTATCGTTCACGACCATCGTCGGAACGCCGCCCGGAGCAAGCTCGCTCCTACAGATCAGATTTTCGCGGTCGACCGCCCAGGCTTCTTGGTCTGCAGCAAATGCGAGAACACCGCATGCAGATCATCCGAAGCACTTTCTTCGTCGAGGTTGAGCTTGCTGTCGATGTGATCCATGTGATGCATCATCAGGTTCACCGCCAGTTCAGCGTCGCGCTTTTCGATGGCGTCGATCAGCTGGGTGTGCTCGTCGTAGGAGCAGTGAGAACGGTTGCCGCTTTCGTACTGGGCGATGATCAGCGACGTCTGGGACACCAGGCTGCGCTGGAAACTGATCAGCGGCGCGTTTTTCGCCGCTTCTGCCAGTTTCAGGTGGAATTCGCCCGACAGGCGGATGCCGGCACCACGGTCGCCACGGGAAAAGCTGTCGCGTTCGTCATTGACCATCTGGCGCAATTCGGCAATCTGCTCGGCGGTGGCGTGTTGCACCGCCAGCTCAGTGATCGCGCGCTCGACCAGACGCCGGGCCATGAACACCTGGCGCGCCTCCTCGACACTCGGACTGGCGACCACAGCGCCGCGATTCGGACGCAGCAGCACCACGCCTTCATGGGCCAGGCGCGACAAAGCGCGGCGAATGATGGTGCGGCTGACCCCGAAAATTTCCCCCAGCGCTTCTTCGCTCAACTTGGTGCCGGGCGCCAGGCGCTGTTCGAGGATGGCCTCGAAGATATGCGCGTAGACAATATCGTCCTGGGTACCGCTACGGCCGGCTTTGCCTGCTCGCGGTTGTTTCTTTAGGGGTTGCAACTGTTCGTTCATGGGCACTCGAGTCGGAAGAACTGCGGCGAATTGACGGTGACTGTATTACGGCACGGTGGGTCGCTGGCAAGTATCGCGTAAATAACATAGCGATTGTACACAATGGACGGTGGCAACACGACTGTACGGCTGAAAGTCGCCTCGGCTGTATCGCAACGTCTGGTTACTTTTGAGTTTAGGCTTTAACGCAGAATCCGCAGCCTGAACACGATCCCTGTAGGCGCTGCCGAAGGCTGCGATCTTTTGATCTTGAAAAATCAAAAGATCGCAGCCTTCGGCAGCGCCTACAGGGAATATCTTCATTAGTAGAAGGAACACCACCGTCATGAACGACGCCACGCACGCGCAGCTCCGCCCTTTGGCCGACACCTCGCCCTCGGCCATCGTCGCTGGCTTCATCGCCATGATGACCGGTTACACCAGCTCCCTGGTGCTGATGTTCCAGGCCGGGCAAGCCGCGGGGCTAAGCAGCGGGCAGATTTCTTCGTGGATCTGGGCCATCTCGATCGGCATGGCGGTGTGCTCGATTGGCCTGTCCCTGCGCTATCGCACGCCGATCACCATTGCCTGGTCGACCCCCGGCGCCGCGCTGCTGATCACCAGCCTGGGCGGCGTGAGCTACGGCGAAGCCATCGGGGCCTACATCACCTGCGCGGTGCTGGTGACAATTTGCGGGCTGACCGGCAGCTTCGAACGGCTGATGAAAAAGATTCCCGCATCCCTGGCCGCCGCCCTGCTGGCGGGGATCCTGTTCAAGATCGGCAGCGAGATTTTCGTCGCAGCGCAACACCGCACCGCCCTGGTACTGGGGATGTTTGTCACTTATCTGGTGGTCAAGCGCCTGTCGCCACGCTATGCGGTGTTGGCCGCATTGCTGATCGGCACGGCATTGTCGGGCTTCATGGGGCTGCTGGACTTCAGCGGTTTCCACCTGGAAGTGGCCACGCCGGTCTGGACCACGCCGCACTTCTCCCTGGCCGCGACCATCAGCATCGGCATCCCGCTGTTTGTCGTCGCCATGACCTCACAAAACATGCCCGGCATCGCCGTATTGCGCGCCGATGGTTACACGGTGCCCGCTTCGCCGCTGATCACCACCACCGGCATCGCCAGTTTGCTGCTGGCACCGTTCGGTTCCCACGGGATCAATCTGGCGGCGATCAGCGCGGCGATCTGCACCGGACCGCACGCCCATGAGGATCGCCACAAACGCTACACCGCAGCAGTCTGGTGCGGGGTTTTCTACGGGATCGCCGGGGTGTTCGGCGCGACGCTCGCAGCATTGTTTGCCGCGCTGCCCAAGGAACTGGTGCTGTCGATTGCGGCGCTGGCGCTGTTCGGCTCGATCATCAACGGCTTGAGCATCGCCATGAGCGAAGTGAAGGAACGTGAAGCAGCGCTGATCACCTTCATGGTCACGGCATCGGGGCTGACGCTGTTTTCCATCGGTTCGGCGTTCTGGGGGATTGTCGCGGGGGTTTTGACGTTGGTTATTCTGAATTGGCGCAAGGCCCTGTAGGAGCGAGCTTGCTCCGGGCGGCGTTCCGACGATGAACCTGAGAGCACTGCGGGGTGTCAGGTTTCCAGCGTTATCGTTGACGACCTTCGCGAGCAAGCTCGTTCCTACAAAAAAAAGCAAAAAAAACGGCGACCCTTGGGTCGCCGTTTTTTTAGAACATCAAGCTACCGGATTGATCGGCTTTTCCGGGTACCAGACGTCCAGCAGCGGGCTGACTTCAACGCTGGTCAGCTCGGTGCGGCCTTTGAGCCAGGCTTCAACGGCTGCGCGCTGTTCAGCGCTGACCGAGCCACGCTTCTGCAGGCAAACCAGACCGTAGTCGTCGCCGCCAACATAACCCAGACCGTTGGCTTCCATGGCTTCTTTGAGGAACGCATCGAGGAAAGCATCAATGGCTTCATCAGCCAAATCTTCTTTGAAATCCAGGTTCAGTTCGAAACCCAGCTCTTGAAATTCATCGACGCACAGTTTTTTGCGCAGACGCTGGGAACGGTTAGTCGCCATTGGAACAATCCTCTTAAGTAATAACGGGCGGCACTTTAGCAGTTTAAGCCGCCGATTGCCTGACTCTCTGGGCCACCACGCCTACCGTCGGTAAAAAAATAGCCGATCCAAATGCCCACGCACGGCCCAAGTGGTGACACCTTGGGGCATAATGCCGACACTTTCATGACCATTGAGGGAATTTATCTCCATGCCCTCACCTTATTTCCCCTCGGCTGTAGGGTTTTATTTCAGATGATCAAATCTTTGCGTCCATTGCTGTTGGCCGGTTTTCTTCTCCCACTGGCCCTCTCCGTTTCCGCCGCTCCAATCAATACCGCGTTGTCGCCCAACGTTGAAAAAGCCCTGAAAGCCAGCAAGTTGCAGGACAACGCCCTGTCGCTGGTGATGATCCCGCTCACCGGTCCCGGCACCCCGACGGTGTTCAATGCCGACGTGTCGGTCAACCCGGCGTCGACCATGAAACTGGTCACCACCTACGCGGCCCTGGAAATGCTCGGCCCGAACCACCAGTGGAAAACCGAGTTCTACACCGACGGCACCTTGAGTGGCGGCATTCTCAACGGCAACCTCTACCTCAAGGGTGGAGGCGATCCGAAGTTGAACATGGAAAAACTCTGGCTGCTGATGCGCGACCTGCGTGCCAACGGCGTGACCCAGGTCACCGGCGACCTGGTGCTGGATAAAACCTTCTTCGTACAACCGCAACTGCCGGAGTTCAATGACGACGGTAACGACGAGAACAAGCCGTTCCTGGTCAAACCTGACTCGCTGCTGGTCAACCTCAAGGCGCTGCGCTTTGTCGCACGCAATGATTCGGGCAAGGTGCTGGTCTCGGTTGAACCGCCGATTGCAACCATCCGCATCGACAATCAGGTCAAGGCCCTCAATTCCAAGCAATGCACTGGTGGCGTGCGTTACAACCCGGTGGCACAGACCGATGGCAGCGTGACCGTGACGGTCGGTGGCCAACTGGGTGAAGGCTGCAGCTCGCAGACCTACCTGTCGCTGCTCGACCACGCGACCTACACCGCTGGCGCCGTCCGCGCAATCTGGAAGGAACTGGGTGGCAGTATCCAGGGCAAGGATGTGCTGGCGCCTACACCGAAAGACGCCAAGGTCCTGGCCCGGGCGTTCTCGCCGGACCTGGCGGAAATCATCCGCGACATCAACAAGTACAGTAACAACACCATGGCCCAGCAGTTGTTCCTGAGCCTCGGTCAACGCTTCCGTACCGATGCCGATGGTGACGACGCCAAGGCCGCCCAGCGTGTCGTGCGTCAGTGGCTGGCGAAAAAGGGCATCACCGCGCCGCACCTGGTGATGGAGAACGGCTCCGGCCTGTCCCGTGCCGAGCGCGTCAGCGCCCGGGAAATGGCCTCGATGCTCGAAGCTGCGTGGCACAGCCCGTATGCCGCCGAGTACATCAGTTCGATGCCGATTGCCGGCACCGACGGCACCATGCGCAAACGCCTGAAGACCACTGCCATGCGCGGTGAAGCCCACGTCAAGACCGGCACCCTGAACACTGTGCGGGCGATTGCCGGTTTCAGTCGCGACGTCAACGGCAACACCTGGGCGGTGGTGGCGATCCTCAACGACAAGGCCCCGTTCGGCGCCTCTTCGGTGCTCGATCAGGTGCTGCTGGACCTGTACCGCCAACCGAAAATGCCGCAGACGGCTTCGGTGTTGTAACCGGACCTAAAGAACACAGTAGATCCACTGTGGGAGCGAGCTTGCTCGCGATGGCGGAGTGTCAGTCACATTAATACTGACTGGACTGTCGCTATCGCGAGCAAGCTCGCTCCCACAGGGGAAGTGGACAGCCCGGTTAATTCATCTCCTCCTCAACCCGATCCCTTCCCGCCTGCTTCGCCGCATACACCCCCGAATCCGCGCGCAACAGCAAGGCATCGGCGCCCTCCCCGACCCGCCAACTGGCAATCCCGAAACTGGCGGTGACCGTACCGACACCTTCAATGGGTGAACCGCGCAACCCTTGCCACAATTGCAGGGCCAACACGTAGGCATGTTCGCCGCTGATATCCGGGCACAGCACCATGAACTCCTCACCGCCCAGGCGGCAGAACACATCGGTGCGACGCAGCCGGTGACCGATCCGCTCGCACACTGCCTGCAGCACCCGATCACCGATGGCATGGCCATGCAGGTCATTGATGCGCTTGAAATGGTCGATATCGAGCATGATCACCGACAGATCCCCACCGCCGCGCTCCACCCGGGTCATTTCGGTGGTCAAGCGCTCCTGGAAATAGCGCCGGTTGTGGATACCGGTCAGCGAATCGGTGACCGACAACGCGCGCAACTCTTCCTCCACCCGCTTCATATCGGAAATGTCCGAGACGTAGCCGTGCCACAGCACGCCGCCACCGGGCAGCTCCTCCGGCGTGGCCTCGCCACGCACCCAACGCAGACCCCGTTGCGGCAATTGCACGCGGTATTCCTCGCGCCACGGGCTGAGGGTGTCGGCCGAGGCGCGAATCGAGGCGCGGACCCGGGTGGTGTCCTGGGGGTGAATCCGGGTGAAAATCGCCTCGGCATTTTGCAGCAGCACGTCAGGTTCCAGCTCGTAGATCTCGCGAATGCCGTCGCTGGCGTAGATCACGCTGAATCGCCCGTCGAACTCCATCTTGAACTGGTAGATGCCACCGGGCACGTGGGCGCTGAGTTTCTTCAACAACAGGTCCCGCGCCGCGAGTGCCTCGTGGACCCGTTTGCGTTCGGTGATGTCGATGCACACCGCCAGGTGCCCGACCCACAGGCCTTGTTCGTCGAGCACTGGCGTGGCGAGCATATTGACCATCAAATGGCTGCCATCGCCGCGCACCAGCGTCCACTCTCGCGCCTCGTGGTTGCCCTCCACCTCGCCTTCGACCAGCATCGCGTGGCAGGTTGGAACCGGCTTGCCATAGCGTGCGCTCAACTCCGCCGAACGAGCGACCAGTTCCCGGGGCAGGTGCAGGTTCTCCAGGGTCATGTGCCCCACCACCTCGGCGCTGGTATAGCCGAGCATCTGCTCGGCACCGGCGTTGAAGGTGCTAATGACGCCACGCAGGTCGGTGGCGATGATCGCAACCTGGGTAGCGGCATCCAGCACGCCACGCAACTGACCATGGGTACGACGCAGCTCCTGTTCTCGATCCCGCAGCTCCCGGGTGCGTTGCTCGACCAGTTTCAGCGCCCGTTGCCGCTGACTGACCAGCACATACAGCAAGGCACTGAGCAACACGCTGAGCAAACCACCCA
This sequence comes from Pseudomonas sp. 05L36, assembly GCF_056398125.1. NCBI lineage: Bacteria > Pseudomonadati > Pseudomonadota > Gammaproteobacteria > Pseudomonadales > Pseudomonadaceae > Pseudomonas > Pseudomonas sp. 05L36. Next base: position 83,182 of record NZ_JBFTOU010000009.1, read on the forward strand.
ACACCACCAGACTGGTCACGGAGGAATGGTTGGCCTGCAAGAACGCGTCGCTGGGCTGGATATCGACTTGATAGTCATGGTCGGCCATGCGCAACAGGCGTGTGGCGGACAACTCGCTGACAGCCGGCGGGTTGGCCGACTCGAACAGCACCTCGTGCTGCTCGTCGGTCGACAAATCGAGGATGCGCACCGAGAGATAGTCACGGCTCGCTTCCGGCAGTCCGTCCGCCAGCAACTGGCGCATGCTGATCACTGCCATGACATAACCGTAGGGTTTCGTGGCTTTGTGTTCCTGACTGTTATGTTGCGTGACCGGCGCGACCAGCAGCACGCCTCGCGCATAAGCCGGCTCGATACTCACCAGTTGCATCGGTTGCGACACCGCCATGCCACCACGCTGATCGGCCCGATCGAGCGTGGCACGCCGCAACGGCTGGGCCAGCAAGTCGTAACCGAGGGGAGAACCGAGTCTGCTTTGCGTCTGGCTATACAGGACCGCTACGTACTCATCTCGCTCGCCGGCCAGTTGCAATTGGCCGTCAGCGTTGAGTTCTCTCAGAGTGAAGCTGCTCAAGCCTTCGTCACGCACTCGCCCCTCAAACGCCGACCGCTCGTCACGAGTGATCCGTTCGGCATAGGAATAAGCCTGGGTTCGCAGGAGCAAAGGTTGGGTGTAGCCGTCGAACTCCGCTCGGGACACCGAATCGGAATTGGCGAAAAACCGGCGCAGGCCGTCGAGGCGCTGCTCCTGATCTTCGAAACGCTCTTCGATACGGCTGTAACGTTCACTGGCCAGCAGTTGGAAACGTTGCCGCAATTGATGGTGAAACAGATTAAGTGTCGACCACGCCAGCAACCCGGTGAGCACCCCGCCGACCAGCAATACCAGCAGCGCGACCAACCAGGCCGACGCATCTTCGCTGATAAAACCCAGGATCTTGGGGCGCACGGCGTGCAACGACATAGAACACAACTCAAAACGCCAGGTGCGGGAAAGCCCTTTGGCCTTGAGTTGAGTTATAGCTATTAGCCACTAATTTGACCAGCACTGATGGGATCCTGTAGGAGCAGCCGGTCGACGCTCGAGTGCTCGCGATGGTAGCAAGAGTACCGCGTGACTCCAGAAGGCACGCGGTATCGTTATCGACCATCGCGAGCAGAGCTCGCTCCTACAGTGAATCAACACAGCTATTTAGCGAGCCATGATTTTCCAGGCGCGATGGATCTTGGCGTTGCGGGAAAAATCCGGATCGATGGTCTGGGCAGTGATTTCCTCGACCGCATAACGCTCGCCGAGATTGGCTTCCAGTTCGAACTTGCGGAAGTTGTTGGAGAAGTACAACACGCCGCCGGGCGCCAGTCGCGCCATGGCCAGGTCGATCAGTTGCACCTGGTCGCGCTGCACGTCGAAGACACCTTCCATGCGTTTGGAGTTGGAGAACGTCGGCGGATCGATGAAGATCAGGTCGTACTCGTCACGACTGGCTTCGAGCCACGCCATCACATCGCCCTGCTCCAGGCGGTTCTTGTCGGAAAAACCGTTCAGCGACAGGTTGCGCCGCGCCCAGTCCAGATAGGTTTTCGACAGGTCGACACTGGTGGTGCTGCGCGCGCCGCCCTTGGCCGCATGCACACTGGCCGTCGCGGTGTAGCAGAACAGATTGAGGAAGCGTTTGCCCGCCGCCTCTTTCTGGATACGCATGCGCATCGGCCGATGGTCGAGGAACAGACCGGTGTCGAGGTAGTCGGTGAGGTTCACCAGCAGCTTCACGCCGCCCTCATTGACCTCGACGAACTTGCCCTGCGCCGCCTGGCGCTCGTACTGCCTGGTGCCGCTCTGACGCTCGCGGCGTTTTACCACCACGCGGCTCTTGTCGATGTTCAACGCCTGCGGGATGGCTGCCAGGGCATCGAACATGCGCCCCGAGGCCTTTTCCGGATCGATGGATTTCGGCGCGGCGTACTCCTGGACGTGGACCCAATCCTGATACAGGTCGATGGCCATGGAGTATTCCGGCATGTCGGCATCGTACACGCGGTAGCAGTCGATGCCTTCACGCTTGACCCACTTGCCCAGGGTCTTGAGGTTCTTTTGCAGGCGGTTGGCGAACATCTGCCCGCCTTCGCTCAGGCGCGGCTGCTCGACCACCGGAGCCGGTGTCGGCGTCGGTTTGATCGGGTTGCCGTTTTTGTTGAACTTGCGTTCTTGCGGTTCGTTCGGCGCCTGATCGTAAGCAGCTTGCTCACGCTCGACCTGGCGCTGTTCCGGAGTACGACGCTCGCCGGTGACGAACTGATCCGGCAGCACCTTGATCAGCAGCAACTTGCACGGCAAGGCGCCGTTCCAGAACGAATACTGCTTGTGGCTGCGGATCCCCATGCGCTTGCCCAGGTCCGGCGCACCGGTGAACACCGCCGCCTCCCAGTTCAGGCAGGCCTGACGCAGGCGCTCGCCGAGGTTCTGGTAGAGGTAGAGCAGGCTCGCCTCGTCACCCAGACGCTCGCCGTATGGAGGGTTGCAGATCACCAGGCCTTTCTGGTTCTGGTCCGGGCGCGGCTCGAAAGTCGCGACCTCACCCTGGTAGATTTTGATCCACTCGCTCAGGCCGGCACGCTCGACGTTGTTACGACCCGGTTGGATCAGCCGTGGATCGGCTTCATAGCCGCGAATCCACAATGGTGTTTTGGCCAGGCCGGCCGCTGCACGTTCGGAAGCTTCTTCGTGCAGTTTTTTCCACAGCGCCGGGACGTGACCGAGCCAGGCGGTGAAGCCCCACTGCTCGCGACGCAGGTTCGGCGCGATGTCGGCGGCGATCATCGCCGCTTCCACCAGGAAGGTACCGACACCGCACATCGGGTCGGCCAGCGCGCCGCCTTCGGCCGCGATACGTGGCCAGCCGGAACGGATCAGGATGGCGGCCGCGAGGTTTTCCTTCAGCGGTGCCGCGCCTTGCTGCAGGCGATAGCCGCGCTGGTGCAGGCTGTGGCCGGACAGGTCAAGGGACAGAATGGCTTCGCCACGGTCCAGGCGCAGGTGAATGCGCAGGTCCGGGTTGAGCTTGTCGATGGACGGACGGTCGCCTTGCGGAGTACGCAGCTTGTCGACGATGGCGTCCTTGACCTTCAGCGCACCGAAGTGAGTGTTGTCGATGCCCGAGCCATGACCGCTGAATTCGACGGCCAGGGTGCCGTCATTGAGCATGTGGTCTTGCCACTCGATGTCCAGCACGCCGTGGTACAGGTCTTCGGCGTCCTTCATCGGAAAACGCTTGAGCACCAGCAGCACGCGGTTGGCCAGGCGCGACCACAGGCACAGGCGATAAGCGGTTTCCATGGTGGCCATGCCGCGCACGGCAGAGGTGTGCTCCCGCGCTTCCTCAAGGCCAAGCCCGACGGCTTCCTCGATGAGCAGGCCTTCAAGGCCTTTTGGGCAAGTGAGGAAGAGTTCGAAACGATCGGACATGGGAATTCCAGAACCTTTAGCTGAGTGACCGGGCAACGCATTGCCGGTCCGGTTTTCAATCAGGCGCTTTTCTCGAAGAGCGCCCGCGTGGCACGAAGGTGTGCCGTTCCACCCCTGCTGCCCGGGTTAAATGAGCTTAGATGCAAGGACAGATAAAAAAGTTGATGCAACAAAATGTCATAAGTCGACCCTTCGTCGAATAGTGCTTCCCGGCAACGGGAGCCATTCTCACTAAAGGATTAAGCCCATCATCCAGCGCAGGGCCGATCATACCGGGGTTTGGCCAATAAATACGCTACAAACGCTCTGTTACTTATGGCGTTAGCACATGAACAGTTACGTCCTTATGACAAAACGATCATTCCCTCGATGTGACGCATTGGTTAGAACTCAATACAGGTTGGCGCTGCAATGACGCCAACACCTTGGCTCGTCACGCCGGCAACGAGCCCCCAACGGCAGAGTTTTCTGCCAGACCTCAATTGAGGTCGACGCGATAAATACAGTCAACAAGTGAGGGCAACACCCTATGAGAAGACTTAAGCGTGATCCGTTGGAAAGAGCATTTTTGCGCGGATATCAATATGGCGTTGGTGGTAAATCCCGTGAGCTTTGCCCCTTTACTCTACCGTCGGTACGTCAAGCCTGGATCAACGGCTGGCGAGAAGGACGCGGCGACAACTGGGACGGTATGACCGGCACTGCGGGAATCCACAAACTCAACGAACTTCACGCCGTCGGCTAATTACAGGGCACAACACTCCGACACGACAATCTGATTTTGTACCGAGTTAACCATGCGCGTCCCATCCGGACGGCGGGCTCCGGCCCAAGGGCTCCTTTAAAGGAGCCCTTTTTTATGCCCGGTACAAACCCAATTCCCTGTAGGAGCTGCCGAAGGCTGCGATCTTTTGATTTTGATTTTGATTTTTTAAGATCAAAAGATCGCAGCCTTCGGCAGCTCCTACGGGGACCGGGTTTATCTCAGGGCCGCGATTGCGTCTACCGACTCACGAATCAGCGCAGGGCCTTTGTAGATGAAGCCCGAGTAGATCTGCACCAGGCTCGCGCCTGCGGTGATTTTTTCTGCGGCGTGCTTGCCTTCGGTAATGCCGCCGGCAGCGATGATCGGCAGCCGACCACCCAGTTCCGATGCCAGCACTGTCACGGTGTGGGTGCTCTTGTCGCGAACCGGTGCGCCGGACAAACCACCGCCTTCGTCACCATGCTCCAAGCCTTCGACGCCTACGCGGCTCAGGGTGGTGTTAGTCGCAATCACGGCATCCATTCCGGTTTCGATCAGCGCTTGCGCAACCTGTGCGGTTTCTTCGTCGCTCATGTCCGGCGCGATCTTGATCGCCAGCGGTACATGTTTGCCATGACGCAATGCCAGTTCCGCGCGGCGCTCGGCCAGATCGGCCAGCAACTGCTTGAGCGAGTCGCCGAATTGCAGGCTGCGCAGGCCCGGCGTGTTCGGCGAACTGACGTTGACCGTCACATAGCTGGCGTGGGCGTAAACCTTGTCCAGGCAGATCAGGTAGTCGTCCACGGCACGCTCGACCGGCGTATCGAAGTTCTTGCCAATGTTGATGCCCAGCACGCCCTTGTACTTGGCCGCTGCCACGCGAGCCAGCAAGTGATCGACGCCGAGGTTGTTGAAACCCATGCGATTGATGATCGCCTCGGCTTCCGGCAAACGGAACAGGCGTGGCTTCGGGTTGCCCGGCTGCGGACGCGGCGTGATGGTGCCGATTTCGACAAAACCGAAACCCAGTTGGGCGAAACCATCGATGGCCGCACCGTTCTTGTCCAGACCGGCGGCCAGTCCCACCGGATTCGGGAAGTCCAGGCCCATGACATTCACCGGCATCTTCGCCGGGGCCTTGCACAGCAAGCCGTTGAGCCCAAGACGCCCGCCCGCGCCGATCAGGTCCAGGGACAGATCGTGGGAGGTTTCCGGGGAGAGTTTGAACAACAGCTGACGGGCCAGGGTGTACATGGGCGGATTTGACTCGATTGGCGGCGAATTGAGGCGGCGATTATAGCCGGGCAACGGGGTGGCAAGCGAGGCGCGTAATCAAATCAACAGATAATGGCATATGCCTTGCACCACTCTGGGCACCAGCACCCATGCCAACGACCGAATGTGTGCAAAGACAATGGCGTCGTCCCCGGCCTGCTCACGCAAGAACTCGGGACGACGTTTTTTTTGCAAGGTGAACACGCGATGAACGAAACGTCAGCCGACCCTCTGGCCTGGGTCAATGGCAGCGATGCCCCGGAAAAAACCGAAATCAATCTCGGCTTCATGGCCCTGAGCGACTGCGCCTCGGTGGTGGTCGCCGCCACCCAGGGCTTCGCCCAACCCCACGGCTTGACCCTGAACCTCAAGCGTCAGTCGTCCTGGGCCAACCTGCGGGACAAACTGGTCAGCGGTGAACTCGATGCCGCCCACAGCCTCTACGGTCTGATTTATGCCGTACACCTGGGCATCGGTGGCGTGGCCGCGACCGACATGGCTGTGTTGATGGGCCTGAATCAGAACGGCCAGAGCATCAACCTGTCCCGCGGCTTGCAGGCGCTTGGAGTGACCAGTCCTGAAGCACTGGATCGGCACGTGCACCAAACTCGCTCAAAACTCACCTTCGCCCAGACGTTTCCAACCGGCACCCACGCCATGTGGTTGTATTACTGGCTCGCCAGCCAGGGCATTCACCCATTGCAGGATGTCGACAGCGTGGTGGTGCCGCCACCGCAAATGGTCGCGCACCTGCGAGCCGGGCGTATCGACGGGTTCTGCGTCGGCGAACCCTGGTCCGCCAGCGCCGTGCAACAGGACCTCGGCTTCACCCTGGCCACGACCCAGACCCTCTGGCCCGATCATCCGGAAAAAGTCCTCGGCTGCACCCGCGCGTTCGTCGAGCAATACCCCAATACTGCCCGGGCGTTGGTGATGGCGGTTCTGGAGGCCAGCCGTTTCATCGAAGAAAGCACCGAGAATCGCCGCAGTACCGCACAATTGCTCAGTGCCGATCAGTACCTTGACGCGCCACTGGACTGTATCGAACCGCGCCTGCTGGGCGAATACGCCGACGGCCTTGGCCATCGCTGGCAAGACCCGCACGCACTGCGCTTGCACGGGGATGGCGAGGTCAACCTGCCGTACCTGTCCGACGGCATGTGGTTCATGACCCAGTTCCGCCGCTGGGGCTTGTTGCGCGATGACCCGGACTATCTCGCTGTGGCCCGGCAGGTCCAGCAACTGGACCTCTACCGTGAGGCCGCCAGTGCCGTCGGCGTCGCCTCACCAGCTGAGGAAATGCGCAGCAGCCAGTTGATCGACGGCAAGATCTGGGACGGCTCGGACCCGGCCGGTTACGCCCGTAGTTTCAAACTGCACGCCATGAGCGACAGCTCCCATCGATCCGCCAGCCGCTGACAGGAGACCACGAACATGCTGCGTATCCTGCTGATCAACGACACCGCCAAGAAAGTCGGACGCCTGAAGGCCGCCTTGACCGAAGCCGGATTTGAAGTGATCGATGAATCCGGCCTGACCATCGACCTGCCCGAACGCGTCGAAACGGTGCGTCCGGATGTGATTCTGATCGATACCGAGTCACCGGGTCGCGATGTCATAGAACAAGTGGTGCTGGTGACTCGCGACCAGCCACGACCGATAGTGATGTTCACCGACGAACACGACCCCGGTGTGATGCGACAGGCGATCAAGTCCGGAGTCAGTGCCTACATCGTCGAAGGCATTCACGCACAACGCCTGCAGCCGATTCTCGATGTGGCCATGGCACGCTTCGAAAGCGATCAGGCCTTGCGTGCCCAGTTGCAAGCCCGCGACCAGCAACTGGCCGAGCGCAAGCGCATCGAACTGGCCAAGGGGCTGCTGATGAAAATGAAGGACTGCAACGAGGAAGAGGCCTACACGCTGATGCGCCGCCAGGCGATGAGCCGACAGCAGAAGCTGATTCAAGTGGCGGAGCAGATTATTGCCATGAGCGAATTATTGGGTTGAACAACAAAAGATCGCAGCCTTCGGCAGCTCCTACAGGGGAATGTATGCACCCCGCAGGAGCTGCCGAAGGCTCGGGCCGCGTTCGGACGATCTTTTTTGCTTTACGCACATTTCCGATATGGCACAGATCTGGCTAGGTAATCACCACAGGTAACCAACGGCGGTTGCCCCACCTACGACAAAGACGTCGCGCACCTCATTTGCCCCTGGCGAATCGGGTGGCGGCGTTTTTTCGTTTTGGCCCCACAGCACGGGGCCGGTGGTGCGGCCGTATCGGCGCCCCACCTGCAAGCTCATGACTCCTTTCGAGACTCTTCACAGCTGAGGTGCGCAATGAATTCAAGCTTCTGGAAATCCGGCCATACACCCACATTGTTCGCAGCCTTCCTCTATTTCGACCTGAGTTTCATGGTCTGGTACCTGCTCGGTCCTTTGGCGGTACAGATCGCTGCCGACCTGCACCTGACGACGCAGCAACGGGGACTGGTGGTTGCCACGCCGATTCTGGCCGGGGCTGTATTGCGCTTTGCGATGGGCCTGCTGGCTGATCGCCTGTCGCCAAAAACCGCCGGGATAATCGGCCAGGTGATCGTCATCTGCGCCCTGTTCGTCGCCTGGAAAGTCGGCATTCACAGTTACGAGCAAGCGCTGTTGCTGGGCCTGTTCCTCGGCATGGCCGGTGCGTCCTTCGCCGTCGCCCTGCCGCTGGCCTCGCAATGGTATCCGCCCCAGCACCAAGGCAAAGCCATGGGCATCGCCGGTGCCGGCAACTCGGGCACTGTGCTCGCCGCACTGATTGCCCCGGTACTGGCCGCCATGTTTGGCTGGAGCAACGTGTTCGGCTTCGCCCTGATCCCGCTGATCCTGACCTTGATCGTCTTCGCCTGGCTGGCCAAAAATGCACCCGAGCGCCCGAAAGCCAAGTCTGTGTCTGACTATTTCAAGGCCCTGGGTGACCGCGACAGCTGGTGGTTCATGTTTTTCTACAGCGTGACCTTCGGTGGTTTTATCGGTCTGGCCAGTGCCCTGCCCGGCTACTTCAACGACCAATACGGCCTGAGCCCGGTGACCGCCGGCTACTACACTGCTGCATGTGTGTTCGGTGGCAGCCTGATGCGTCCTCTGGGCGGCGCGCTGGCGGATCGCTTTGGCGGGATTCGTACCTTGCTGGCGATGTACACCGTGGCGGCGATCTGCATTGCGACAGTGGGTTTCAATCTGCCGAGTTCCTACGCCGCACTGGCGCTTTTCGTCTGCACCATGCTAGGTCTGGGCGCAGGCAATGGCGCGGTATTCCAGTTGGTGCCCCAGCGTTTTCGCCGGGAAATCGGCGTGATGACCGGCCTGATCGGCATGGCCGGCGGCATCGGTGGCTTCGCACTGGCCGCCGGCATGGGCGCGATCAAACAAAGCACCGGCAGCTATCAACTGGCCTTGTGGTTGTTCGCAAGCCTCGGTGTACTTGCCTGGTTCGGTCTGCACGGTGTGAAACGTCGCTGGAGAACCACTTGGGGTTCGGCCGCCGTCACCGCAGCACGGGTGTGAGGACTGAATGAGCCTGCAACTGAGCTTCGCCGAACACAGCGCCATCGGCCCCCGCGAGGAGAACCAGGACGCTCTGCGCCTGGTCACTCCGGCCCCGGCGCTGGCGGCGAGCAAGGGTTACCTGTTCGCCATCGCCGACGGCGTCAGCCAATGCGCCGATGGCGGTCTCGCGGCCCGTTCGACCTTGCAGGCCCTGGCGCTGGACTACTACGCCACCCCGGAAACCTGGGGCGTCGCCCAGGCATTGGACCGTCTGTTACTGGCGCAAAATCGCTGGTTGCAGGCGAACGGTGGCGGGCAACCGCTGCTGACCACTGTCAGTGCCTTGGTGATGCGTGGCCGGCGTTTCACCCTGGCGCATGTCGGCGATTGCCGGGTTTATCGCTGGCACGCCGACACGCTGCAACGGGTGAGTGAGGATCACGTCTGGGACCAGCCGGGCATGCAGCATGTGCTCAAACGGGCCTTGGGACTGGATCAACACCTGGTGCTGGACTTTCTCGATGGCGAACTACGGCTGAATGAGAGTTTCGTGCTGCTCAGCGACGGCATCTGGGCCGTGCTGGGCGACACCGCCATTGCGGGCATTTTGCGCGATCAACCTGACCTGAACAGTGCCGCGCAGACCCTGGTCAGCGCTGCGCATCTGGCCGGCAGCCAGGACAACGCCAGCGCCCTGCTGGTGCGGGTCGATGCCCTCGGTGAAACCAGCATTGGCGATGCACTGATTCATCTGCAGCAATGGCCACTCCCGCCCGCGCTGAAGCCAGGCCAGCCTTTCGAAGGCTGGCAGGTCGAAGGGATCCTCGGCCAGAGCCAGCAATCGCTGCTCTACCGGGTGCGCGACGCACAACAACAGCCCTGGCTGCTGAAAACCTTGCCCAGTGCGCTACGTGACGATCACCAGGCCGGGCAGGCGTTGTTGTCGGAGGAATGGTTTCTCAAGCGTGTGGCCGGGCGGCATTTTCCTGAAGTCCATGCCGCCAGTCAGCGTCAGCATTTGTACTACGTGATGCGGGAATATTCCGGGTCGACCTTGGCTGAGCTGCATGAGCATGTCGCAACGCTGCCATTGGCTCAATGGCTGGACCTGGCCGAACGCCTGCTGCGAGCTATCGGCATCTTGCATCGACGGCAAATTCTGCATCGCGATATCAAACCGGAGAACCTGCTGCTAGGGGACGACGGCGAGTTGCGCCTGCTGGATTTCGGCCTCGCCTATTGTCCCGGGCTGTCCGAAGATCAAGCTTGCGCCCTGCCCGGAACGCCCAGCTATATCGCGCCGGAAGCCTTTCGAGGTGACCCTCCTACACCACAACAGGATTTGTATGCAGTCGGCGTGACCTTGTATTACCTGCTGACCGGGCATTATCCCTACGGCGAAATCGAAGCGTTCCAACGCCCTCGGTTTGGTGTGCCTGTCAGCGCCAGTCGTTACCGGCCCGACCTGCCGGAATGGATCGCGCAAAGCCTGGAGCGCGCAGTGGCGGCGGCTCCAGATCAGCGCTTTGAAACAGCGGAAGAATGGTTGTTGCTACTGGAACAGGGAGAACGACGCAGTTTGAGCGTGCGCCCCAGACCGTTGCTGGAGCGCGAACCGCTGAAAGTCTGGCGGACGTTGGCGCTGGTGTCGTTGCTGGTGAATCTGGTGCTACTGTTTTTGCTGTTTCATGGTTGAGCTGTTTATTGACCCCAAAAGATCAAAAGATCGCAGCCTGCACCAGCTCTTACGGGTGGCCCACGATCCCCTGTAGGAGCTGGCGCAGCCTGCGATCTTTTGATCTTTCTGCTTCAAAACCGGGCATAGCGCATTGAACCGGTGCACGCAAACACCCTCCTTCCACGGTGAGAGCCCATAAATTCGGCATTTGGGCAACTTGGCACAACCGCTGCATTACCTTTTCCAACATACATAAAGCCCAGCCTTCAACGTAGAAAGCTGCGCTGCCCGAGAGAACGGGACAAGGACAAAGGCGTCCTCGCTAGTTAACTGGCGAGACGCCTTTTTTTGTTTGCGCAAAATTTTGTCGAGCAAGGCCTGAATGCCCTGATGAGGCAGGCCCGAGCTCCCCGGAGAACCTGATGAAAAAACTAAAACTGGTGATGATCGGCAACGGCATGGCCGGGGTTCGCACCCTGGAAGAACTGCTCAAGCTGAGTAATGAGCTGTACGACATCACGGTCTTCGGCGCCGAACCCCATACCAACTACAACCGCATCCTGCTGTCGCCCGTACTGGCCGGCGAACAGACCTTCGAAGAGATCGTGCTCAACGACCTGGACTGGTACCTGGAAAACAACATCAAGCTGCTGCTCAACCGCAAGGTGGTGGAGATCGACCGGGTCAAGCGCCGGGTCATTGCCGAAGACGGCAGCGAAGCCGAATACGATCGCCTGCTCATCGCCACCGGCTCAACGCCTTTCATCCTGCCCATTCCCGGCAACACCCTTGAGGGCGTGATCGGCTACCGCGACATCGCCGACACCCAGGCCATGATCGACACCGCGAAAACCCACCGCCACGCCGTAGTGATCGGTGGCGGCCTGCTCGGTCTGGAGGCTGCCAACGGCCTGATGCTGCGGGGCATGCACGTGACCGTGGTGCATATCGGTGAGTGGTTGCTGGAGCGGCAGCTGGACAAGACCAGCGGCCAACTGCTGCAAACCGCCCTGGAGTCTCGCGGCCTGCATTTCCGTCTGTGCGAGCAGACCCAGGCCCTGCACGACGCAGGCAATGGCCGGGTCGGTTCGGTGCAATTCAAGAACGGCGACATCATCCCCGCTGACCTGGTAGTGATGGCCGCCGGCATTCGCCCCAATACCGAACTGGCGGAGAAATCCGGCATTCCGTGCAGCCGCGGGATTCTGGTCAACGACACCCTGCAAACCTACGACCCACGGATCTATGCCATCGGCGAGTGTGCCAGCCACCGCGGCATCGCCTATGGTTTGGTGGCGCCGCTGTTCGAACAGGCCAAAGTCTGCGCCAACCACCTGGCCCAACTGGGTTTTGCCACCTACAAGGGTTCGGTGACCTCGACCAAATTGAAGGTTACCGGTATCGACCTGTTCTCCGCCGGCGACTTCATGGGCGGTGAAGGCACCGAGACCATCACCCTCTCGGACCCGATTGGCGGCGTCTACAAGAAACTGGTGATCAAGGATGACGTGCTGGTCGGCGCCTGTCTGTACGGCGATACGGCGGATGGCGGATGGTATTTCCGGCAGATCCGCGAGAATCACGCCATCGACGAGATCCGCGATCACTTGATGTTCGGTGAAAATGCACTGGGCGACGTAGGACATCAGGGCCAGGACAAAGCCATGAGCATGGCCGACACGGCCGAAGTCTGCGGCTGCAACGGTGTGTGCAAAGGCACCATCGTCAAGGCCATTCAGGAACATGGGCTATTCAGTGTCGACGACGTCAAGAAACACACCAAGGCTGCCAGCTCCTGCGGCTCCTGCGCCGGCCTCGTCGAACAGATCCTGATCAACACCGTGGGCGGCGCCGCGGACGTCAAACCAAAAAGCGAAAAGGCCATCTGCGGCTGCAGCGACCTCAATCACGGGCAAATCCGCCAGGCCATCCGCGAGCAGCACCTGCTGACCATCGCCGGCACCATGAGCTACCTGAACTGGCGCACACCCAACGGCTGCGCCACCTGCCGGCCGGCGCTCAACTACTACCTGATTTCCACCTGGCCAGGGGAAGCCAGGGACGACCCGCAATCGCGCCTGATCAACGAAAGGGCTCACGCCAACATTCAGAAAGACGGCACTTACTCTGTAGTCCCGAGGATGTGGGGCGGTGTGACCAATCCTTCGGAACTGCGGCGCATTGCCGATGTTGCCGACAAGTACAACGTGCCGATGGTCAAAGTCACCGGTGGTCAGCGCATCGACTTGCTAGGCATCCGCAAGCAAGACCTGCCGGGGGTATGGAAAGACCTGGACATGCCGTCCGGCCACGCCTACGGCAAATCCATCCGCACGGTGAAAACCTGCGTCGGCAGCGAGTTCTGCCGCTTTGGCACCCAGAACTCAACACAGTTGGGTATCGAACTGGAACATGACCTGTTCAACATGTGGTCACCGCACAAGGTGAAACTGGCTGTCTCCGGTTGCCCGCGCAACTGCTCGGAAGCCGGCATCAAGGATGTGGGAATTATCGGCGTGGACTCCGGCTGGGAGATGTACATCGGTGGCAACGGCGGGATCAAGACCGAAGTCGCGGAATTCTTCGTCAAACTGAAAACAGCTGAAGAAGTCCGCGAATACAACGGTGCGTTCCTGCAGCTCTATCGCGAAGAAGCCTTCTACCTCGAACGCACCGTGCACTACCTGCAACGGGTCGGCATGGAACACATCAAGAAAGCCGTGCTGGAAGATCCGGAGCGTCGCAAAGCGCTCAACGATCGCCTGCAATTCTCCCTGTCGTTCGAACAGGACCCGTGGAAGGAGCGCCTGGAACAGCCCCTGCTGAAAAAAGAATTCGACGTCATCCCCGTGAAAAACCTGGAGGTGCTGGCATGAACTGGCTGGATATCTGCGCACTGGAAGAGATCAATGCCCTGGGCTCGCGGATCATCGCCGGGCCAAAGGGAGACATCGCAATTTTTCGTACCAGCGACGACGAAGTGTTCGCCCTCGACGACCGCTGCCCGCACAAGGGCGGCCCGTTGTCCCAAGGTCTGGTCTACGGCAAGCGGGTGGCCTGCCCGTTGCACAACTGGCAAATCGACCTGGAAAGCGGCGAAGCCCTGGCCCCGGACATCGGCTGTGCCCATCACCATCTCGCCCGGGTGGAAAATGGCCGGGTGATGCTGGCCCTGCGGGATGCAGGCTGATGGACCGCCAGATCACTGCGTCCACCTGCTGTTACTGCGGAGTCGGTTGCGGGGTGCTGATCGAACATGACGGTTCACACATCCTCGGCGTCAGCGGCGATCCGGCGCACCCGGCCAATTTCGGCAAACTGTGCAGCAAGGGCTCGACCCTGCACCTGACCGGCGACGAGACCGCGCGGGCGCTGTACCCCGAACTGCGCCTCGGCAAAGGCCTGGCCCGCCACCGCACCGACTGGGATACCGCCCTCGATCACGCCGCCAGCGTTTTTGCCGCGACCATTGCCGAACATGGCCCGGACAGCGTGGCGTTTTACATTTCCGGGCAACTGTTGACCGAGGACTACTACGCCTTCAACAAGCTGGCACGTGCCCTGGTGGGTACCAACAACATCGACAGCAATTCGCGGCTGTGCATGTCCTCGGCGGTGGTCGGCTACAAGCGCAGCCTGGGTGCCGACGCGCCGCCCTGCAGCTACGAAGACCTGGAATTGAGCGATTGCGTAATGATCGTGGGCAGCAACATGGCCTACGCCCATCCGGTGCTGTTCCGTCGGCTGGAAGAGGCCAAAGTCCGCCGGCCGCAGATGAAGGTCATCGTCATTGACCCACGTCGTACAGACACCTGCGATCTGGCTGATCTGCACCTGCCGATCTTGCCGGGCACCGATGTCGCTTTATTCCATGGGATTTTGCATTTGCTGCTGTGGGAAGACTGGATCGATCGTGACTTCATCAAGGACCATACCGAAGGCTTGCCCGAGCTGAAGAAACTGGTGCGCGATTACACACCGCAGATGGTGTCGCAGCTGTGCGGAATCAGCGTTGAGCAACTGCAGCAATGCACTGAATGGGTCGGTACTTCACCGTCTTTCCTGTCGTTGTGGTGCATGGGGTTGAACCAGTCCACCGCTGGCAGCGCGAAAAACAGTGCACTGATCAATCTGCACCTGGCCACCGGGCAAATTGGTCGCCCGGGTGCAGGACCTTTCTCGTTGACCGGTCAGCCGAATGCCATGGGTGGGCGGGAAACCGGTAGCCTGTCTAACCTGCTGCCGGGTCATCGTGACGCAGCCAACCCTGAGCACCGTGCCGATGTGGCCGCTTACTGGGGCGTTGATCAACTGCCTGAAAACCCGGGGCTGACTGCCATCGAGTTGTTTGAGCAGGTGGGCAACGGAAAGATCAAAGCCTTGTGGATCGCCTGCACCAACCCCGCGCAATCTCTACCCGATCAGACTGCCGTGCGCGCGGCACTGCAAGCCTGCCCATTCGTGGTCTTGCAGGAGGCCTTTCGCACCACTGAAACCGCCAGGTTTGCCGACCTGTTGTTGCCCGCCGCCAGTTGGGGCGAAAAGGACGGCACGGTGACCAACTCCGAACGGCGTATTTCCCACGTCCGCCGCGCGATCGCCGCACCAGGTGAAGCGCGTCCGGACTGGGCGATCACGGTGGATTTCGCACAGCGCCTGGAGAAACATCTGCGTCCGGAAGCGACCAGCCTGTTTGCCTTTGAAACCCCGGCACAGGTCTTCGACGAATACAAACAGCTGACGCGTGGCCGGGATCTGGATTTGTCCGGGATCAGCCACGGGTTGATCGACAAAATCGGCCCGCAACAATGGCCCTTTCCTACGGGGTCCAGCGCAGGCACCGCCCGCCTCTATCTCGACGGCATTTTCCCGACTTCCAGCGGACGCGCGCAGTTCGTGGCCGATCCCTATCGCGCCGCCAAGGAACAACGTGAGGCGCGTTTCCCGCTAACGCTGATCACCGGTCGTCTGCGCGATCAATGGCACGGCATGAGCCGCACCGGCACCGCCGCGCAGTTGTTCGGTCATGTCAGTGAAGCCGTATTGAGCCTGCACCCGGATGAGCTGCGCCGGCATCGCCTGCAAACCGGCGATTTGATCAGCCTGAAAAGCCGCCGCGGCGCGGTGATCTTGCCGGTCGCCAGTGACGATAGCGTGCGTCCGGGCCAAGCCTTCTTGCCGATGCATTTTGGTGACCGTTTCCTCAAGGGGGGCGTGAACAGCCTCACCCTGCCCGCCTTCGACCCGTTGTCGAAACAACCGGAACTCAAACACAGCGGCGTGCGCCTGGAACCGGTGCATTTACCTTGGCACCTTTTTGCGCTGATAGAGGGCGATGTCCAACAACACTTTGAGACTCTGCGCCCCCTCTGCGAGGCGTTTTCCTACGTCAGCCTCAGTTTGACCGGTCGTGAGCGCCCTGCGCTGCTTATACGCGCTGCCAGCGCCACGGCGCCAGATCCGCAACTGCTGCGCGATATCGATCAATGCCTGGGGCTAAACGATGGACCGGTCCTGGCCTACGACGATCCACGACGCTCCATCGGTAAGCGGGTGCGGATCGAGAACGGCCGGATCACAGCGATCCGCTTGGCGGGTGAAACCCTCGCCCGGCACTGGCTGCAAAACCTCTGGCTCGAAGGTCGCTCCGATGAACAACTACGGCGCTGGCTGCTCGCGCCACTGAGTGCCCCACCGGGCCAGGTTGACGCCGAAGCGATCGGCAACAAAACCCTGTGCAACTGCAAAAACGTCAGCCAAAACGCGGTCTGCGCTGGCATCCGCCGCGGCCTGGACTTGCCGGGTTTGAAACAAGAATTGGGTTGCGGCACGCAATGCGGCTCCTGCGTCCCGGAAATCAAGCGTTTGCTGGCCGCCACCGCGCAGCCGCAAGCCGCCATCTCGTGAGGAAAACACTATGAGCGCAAAAGTCTGGCTGGTGGGTGCAGGTCCCGGTGATCCTGAATTACTGACCCTCAAAGCTGTTCGGGCGTTGAGAGAAGCGGATGTAGTGCTGATCGACGATCTGGTCAACGACGTGGTGCTGGAGCACTGTCCCGGCGCGCGGATAATTCCGGTGGGCAAGCGCGGCGGCTGTCGTTCAACGCCGCAAGCCTTTATCCATCGCCTGATGTTGCGTTATGCCCGTCAGGGCAAATGCGTGGTGCGCCTCAAGGGTGGCGACCCGTGCATCTTCGGGCGTGGCGGTGAAGAAGCGCAGTGGTTGCGTGAGCGTGGTGTCGAGGTTGAACTGGTCAATGGCATCACCGCCGGCCTGGCGGGCGCGACGCAATGCGATATTCCATTGACCCTGCGCGGCGTGGCACGAGGGGTGACTCTGGTGACCGCCCACACTCAGGATGACAGCAGCCTGAACTGGCAAGCGCTGGCCCAAGGCGGCACGACACTGGTGATCTACATGGGGGTGGCGAAGCTCAGCGAGATCCGTGAGCAACTGCTGGCCGGGGCAATGGCGGCAGATACGCCGGTGGCAATGATTGAAAATGCATCGTTGCCGCATCAACGGGAATGTCGAAGCAGCCTGATGGCAATGGAGGAGGATGCCTGTGCTTTCGAGTTGAAAAGCCCGGCAATCCTGGTGATTGGCGCAGTCGCAGCCAACGCCATCTCCTCCTGTGGGAGCGAGCCTGCTCGCGAAGAGGTTCTGTCCGTCGACATCAATGTTGGATATCAACGCGCCTGACGCGTCCCTCCTCACTAAATCGCAGACAAAGAAAAGCCCGGCCTAAGCCGGGCTTTTCTCAGAGCTGCGAGCTAATTACTTAGCGTGAGCTTCAACCTGCGCTTCTACGCGACGGTTAACAGCGCGACCAGCTTCAGTTTTGTTGTCAGCAACCGGGCGGGATTCGCCGTAGCCAACGGACTGAATGCGGGACGACTCAACACCGTACTGGTTGGTCAGAACTTGCTTAACGGCGTTTGCACGACGCTCGGACAGTTTCTGGTTGTAAGCGTCAGGACCGACGTTGTCGGTGTGACCTTCAACAGTAGTGGTGGTGGACGGGTACTGCTTCATGAAGTCAGCCAGGTTCTTGATGTCGCCGTAGCTGTTTGGCTTGACTGCCGACTTGTTGAAGTCGAACTTCACGTCCAGCTCTACACGAACGACTTCAGCAACAGCTGGGCAACCATCAGCGTCAACAGTAACGTTGGCTGGGGTGTCCGGGCACTTGTCAACGTTGTCGCAAACGCCATCGTTGTCGCTGTCGGAGCAGACTTCTGGAGCTGGAACCGGAGCAGCAGCAGGCTTGTTGCCGCCACCGAAGTTCACGCCCAGACCTACGGACGGGATGTAGTCCCAACGGCCGTTGTCCAGCTTGTAGTCAGCTTCTACGCCAGCACGAGCGTAAACGTTTTCAACGAAGTAGTACTTAACGCCAGCGCCAGCAGTCAGGAAAGTCGACTGGTCACGACCGGTGTGGCCGTCAGCGGCTACGTTGGTCATGCTGCCGTGCTTGACACCACCTTGAACGTAAGGACGCAGAGCGTCGCCAGCGTTGTTGAAGTGGTATTGAGCGTTCAGACCAAACTGGTCGCCTTCGATTTTCTGGTTGCCGGTGTTGTTGTTCGAACGGGTGTAGTCATCGTTGTTGTAGGTGAAGTTCAACGATACGTCGTCGGTCAAGAAGTAACCGATGGAGGCGCCAGGAGTGTAGCCGTCTTCAACGTTGTTAACGCTGTCGTTGTACTTCTTCCCGTAGTTGAGCTCGCCTTCAACTGCGCCTTGGCCTTGTGCCAGTGCGCCGAACGAAGTAGCGGCAATAAGAGTACCAATGGCCAAGCCCAAGGTGTTTTTCAGTTTCATCCGTTAAATCCCCATCTGGTGATTGTGAAGCAGTCCCGCAAACCGGGGGACAACTCGGCGGCAAGTCTAACAGAACTTGCCTACACGTAAGAGATATTTGCGCTGAACTAAGTTTCAGCAATGCCTGCAAATTTCTCACGCAATTTATCTAGAGCGCGCTTGTACCGCATTTTTGTTGCACTCAAACCCATGTGCATGATGTCTGCGATCTCCTGAAACTCCAGCTCTGCGACAAATCGTAGCACCAGAATTTCGCGGTCAATCGGGTTCACATACACCAACCAGCGATCGAGTCCACCCTTTTCCTCAGGTTTCGGCGCCTTTTCTTCGGACGCTTCCTCAAGGGGGTCAAGACTCAATGCGTCCATCAAGCGACGCTTTCGCCGTTCCTTTCGATATTGTGTGATGCACTCGTTGTACGTGATGCTATATAGCCACGTCTTGAACTTCGATTTACCTTCGAAGTTCTTCAGGCCATACAGCACCTTCAACATGACCTCCTGACAGACATCGTCTGCGTCGCGATCGTTCCCGAGATATCGTGCACACACGTTAAATAATGTTCGTTGGTAACGCCGCATCAGCTCTTCATAGGCGCGTGTTACGTGAAACAGTTCGGTATGCGAGCGCGCGACCAACTCCTCATCAGAGAGCTCGCGGGGGTCGTAGCGCATGGATAACGATTGGGTTTTATTCAAAACAAGTCGGGCCGACAGTCAGGTCAATGTCCGCCGCAGCCAGCATCAGCAGGCATTTTGCGGCGGCATACATTAGCAGGGTTTGCCGGGTTAGTGGCTACTCACATGCTGCTCAAGGAGGATCCGATTGGAAAGAGAGACTAGCTCACCCTCATCGGTCAGCAATGTGGTTTTAACCGTGCCGATCTCTTCGATCTGGCCTTCGACCTCGCCAACACGTACTTGTTGCCCAACCTGGTACAGCTCGCGCACGTAGATTCCCGCAAGAATCTGGCCGGCAATTTCCCGGCTTCCCAACCCCATGGCCAGCGCTACCGCCAGACCAACGGTTATCAACACAATCACGATCACATGGTTCAGCAGGTCAGTCTTGACCTCCAGCTGGCTGATCGCAACCGAAATACTGATGATGATCACCAGGCCCTGGGCAATTCGACCAAGCCCTGAAGCATAGTCCAGGCCCACGCCTTCTGCCGCTCCACGCACCAGCCCGTTGGCCAGTTGCGCCAGCAAAACACCTACCAGCAACACCAGCGCCGCGCCGAAAACCTTCGGCAGATACAACGCTAGCATATCCAGCGTAGCTGAAACCCGCTCAAGTCCAAGTGATTCTGCGGCGGAAACCAGAAAAATAAGCAGAATGAACCAATAGACGATCTTGCCGATCAGGGTCGAGATAGGAACTTGCAGTCCAGCGCGGGACAGCAGCTTGGTCAGGCCAGTGCCGCCCATCAAGCGGTCAAGGCCCAGTTTGGCGAGCAACTTGGAGAGCAGGGTGTCCAGCAGTTTGGCCACGACAAAACCCAACAGCAGCACAACCAGTGCGCCGAACAGGTTCGGAATGAAGTTCGCAACCTTGGTCCACAACGCAGTCATTGCAGTGACGAGGCTCTGAGTCCAGAGATCAAGTTCCATATTCAATCAGCCTTATCAGCAGTGCGAGCAGCAGGTTTACGAAGACGGGATACCGGCGCGACATGGGCCGATCCGTTATTCAGGGCGATCATCAGTGCGGGCAACCAGCGCCCCAGCAGACTGAACAAATCACCGGCGCCAACCTGGCGGTTGGCGGTTTTCAGCACACGCCCCAGGCACGCATCGTCGTCCCGCGTGGACGGTGAGGCCTTGAGCATGTCGCGTAAAGACTGTTCAAACGGATCGTGCATACGCACCTCTCGTGATGTCTGTGGGAGACGCGGTCAGTTTTGCTCGGGTCACATGGTTTCCCTCAGACCCAGCACAAACGTCGGAATAACCACCACTGCCCCAGCGCCACCGCGACCATCATCAGGCAGGCGATCAGAAAGCCATAAGGGCTGGCAGAGAATGGAATGCCACCGACGTTGATCCCCAAAAGCCCGGTCAGAAAACTCATTGGCAAAAAGATCCCGGTGATGACGCCAAAGCGATACATCGTGCGATTCATGCGCACGCTCAACCGACGGTCTTCAGCTTCCAGGACCAGCCCCACCCGCTCCCGGGTCAATTCCAGCTCTTCGAGGTAGCGGGTCAGGCTGTTGTTCAATTCGTTCCAGTAATCACCATCGTCCTCGACGAACCAGGGCAACTTGATCCGCGTCAATTGCCCGAAAATATCCCGCTGCGGAGCGAGAAAACGCTTCAACGCGGCGGCCCGGCGACGGATCTGCAATACAGCACCGTGCTCCGGCGCATACCGTTCGTCGGAATCTAGCTTTTCTTCTTCCTCATCGACCACCTCCGAGAGGTCACTGACCAGATCCTGCACCTTGTTGGTGAGGTACTGCGCCATGTACAGGATGAGTTCGGAGGCTGTTTTCGGCCCTTTGCCGTCGGCCAGTTGCACCAACAGTTCTTCAGTGGCGCGCAACGGACGCAAACGCAGGGAAATGACGCGCTGTGCAGAGCCGAAGATCCGCACCGACACCATGTCTTCAGGCTCGGCACCGGGGTTCAGATTGACCCCGCGCAAAAATAGCAGCAGTTCGCTGTCTGAAAGCTGTAAAAGTCGCGGACGGGTGTTTTCTTCGAGTAACAGGTCACAGCTGAATTCGCTTAGACCGCTGGAATTGCGCAACCAGGTCCGGGTTTGCGGATGACTGCGATCCCAATGCAGCCACAGGCTTTCATGGGCCTGCAGCTGCAAGTCATCGAGTTCAGTCCGGGCAATCGAACGCGCGCCGCCTCTACCGTCCAGCACCAGGGCATGCACCAGCCCCCATTGCGCGTTTTCTTCCTCGAACATCCGCACTCCTTTGGTTGGCTCGACGTTTTATTCAGGCATCTTCAGCGGGCTTGGCGAGACGATCACGCCATTGTTGTCCGCATAAATGTATTCGCCTGGACGGAACGTCACACCGGCAAACGTCACCACAACGTTGAGATCGCCGAGCCCGCGCCTGTCGGATTTCCTCGGGTGGCTGGCGAGGGCCTGAACGCCCAGATCGGTCTGCGCAACGATATCGACGTCGCGGATGCAACCGTAGATTACCAGCCCTTCCCAACCGTTTTTCGCGGCTTTCTCGGCCAGCATGTCCCCCAGCAACGCATGACGCAGGGAACCGCCACCGTCTACCACCAGCACTTTGCCATTCCCCTTGAGCTCGACCTGCTCCTTGACCCGCGAGTTGTCTTCGAAGCACTTGATGGTCACGATTTCGCCACCGAAGGAATCACGGCCGCCGAAATTGCTGAACATCGGTTCCAGCACCTGCACCAGTTCCGGATAGGCGTCGCACAGGTCAGGCGTGAGGTAATGGATCATCGAGAAACTCCTGTAAAGAGGAAGACAGCACGAACATCAGTGATGACTCAGCCACGGAAAGTGACCGGAACAGCTCAATGCGTCATATCTTAGCCGCAAGCCGATCAGAGCGAAATGCCCTTGTTAGAGCGTCAGGCTCAAACCGTCGCGGCCAAATCCCGTTGATCTCCCAACAACGGTGCCTGCTGATCCGCCAGCCAGCGGGTCACCAACGGCCAGACTTCGGCCTGGGCGGGTTTGCTGACGAGCATTTCAACATGGCCGAAATTGTCGGCGAAACCTTGGTCTCGACCCAGGTTGATAAATTGCTTGTGCTCCGAACCGAATTGCTCGAACAGTTTGCGGCACGCCCACGCAGGATCCTGATGATCACCCGCTGCGCTCACGGCGAGCACCGGCAACTTGACCTCGGCCAAACCCGCCCACCAGTTTTTCTCGGCATCGCCAAAACGCCCGAACAGGCCAAACCAACGCATGCTTTCCAGGGCCAGGCCGATCGGCTCGTCCTCCGGGCCGCGCTTGAGCCTTGAACCGGACAACTGGGCGAAACGCTTGAGAATGAAG
Source organism: Pseudomonas sp. 05L36 (assembly GCF_056398125.1). Classification (NCBI taxonomy): domain Bacteria; kingdom Pseudomonadati; phylum Pseudomonadota; class Gammaproteobacteria; order Pseudomonadales; family Pseudomonadaceae; genus Pseudomonas; species Pseudomonas sp. 05L36. The sequence goes on from NZ_JBFTOU010000009.1 coordinate 105,710, forward strand.
CGGCCGCCCCACTCCACCGGTGGAATCTTCAAGGGCCAGTAAGTGCGGCTGACCTGGGTGCCAAAAAACGCCGCCGAGGCCACGACCGACTCACCGATGTACTCGCCACCCAGCGCCGCCGCCAGGGTAATACCGCCCAGTGAGTGACCGATCCAGTGCGGGGCCTGCCCGCTCTGCTCGCGCACGAACGCGCCGATGGCCGGCAGATCATAGCGAGCGTAGTCGGCGACTCGGTTCTTGCGGTAGTCGTGGTTACGTTGGGACAGGCCGTGACCGCGCATTTCCGGAATCCACACGTCGAACCCCAATCGAGCCAGATAAGCGCCCAACCCCAGGCCCTTGGGAGAAAACCAGAACCGGCGATTGGAAAAGCTGCCGTGCAGCAGGATCACCGGCACGCCACGGGAGGACGACTCATCGGCCATGCCAAGACGCGTCACAGCCAGTTCGACGGTGAAGTCGGGGCTGTTACCGGGTTTCAAACGATAGACATCTTCGCTCAAATCGCCGCGCCGTTCGGCGCTGATCAGAGCGACAGGAAATAGGTTGCTGCTGCTTTGCATAATCTCTTGCACAAAAAAGGGCGGCATCCAGATGGAGCCCGCCCTGCTTGAATCTCAAAAAGACCGCTCCCTGACGCTACGTCGTCCCCTGTAGGAGCGAGCTTGCTCGCGAAAAACTTCAGGACACCGCGTTTATCCAGATTAAACGCGTTATCGTTTGCGTCCATCGCGAGCAAGCTCGCTCCTACAAAGGTATGTGAGCGGGCCGTTCACACGCTATCAGGCCGAAGCTTGACCTTCCGCCAGGAAGAACCAGGTTTCCAGTACGGAGTCCGGGTTCAACGAAACGCTTTCAATGCCCTGTTCCATCAGCCACTTGGCCAGGTCCGGGTGGTCCGAAGGGCCCTGACCGCAGATGCCGATGTACTTGCCGGCCTTGTTGCACGCGGCAATGGCGTTGGCCAGCAACTTCTTGACTGCCGGATTACGCTCATCGAACAGATGCGCAATGATCCCGGAGTCACGGTCCAGGCCCAGGGTCAACTGGGTCAGGTCGTTGGAGCCGATGGAGAAACCGTCGAAGAACTCGAGGAATTCTTCCGCCAGGATGGCGTTGGACGGCAGTTCGCACATCATGATCACGCGCAGGCCGTTCTGGCCACGGGCCAGGCCGTTTTCCGCCAGCAGATCGACCACCTGGCTCGCTTCGCCCAAGGTACGGACGAATGGCACCATGATTTCGACGTTGGTCAGGCCCATCTCGTTGCGCACACGCTTCAGAGCGCGGCACTCGAGCTCGAAGCAGTCGCGGAACGATTCGCTGATGTAACGCGAAGCGCCGCGAAAGCCCAGCATCGGGTTCTCCTCTTCCGGCTCGTAGAGTTTGCCGCCGATCAGGTTGGCGTATTCGTTGGACTTGAAGTCCGACAGGCGCACGATGACTTTCTTCGGCCAGAACGCAGCTGCCAGGGTGCTGATGCCTTCGACCAGTTTTTCGACGTAGAAGCCGACCGGGTCGTTGTAGCCGGCAATGCGCTTGTCGACGCTTTCCTTGATGTCCAGCGGCAGGCCGTCGTAGTTCAGCAGTGCTTTAGGGTGCACGCCGATCATGCGGTTGATGATGAACTCCAGGCGGGCCAGACCCACACCAGCGTTCGGCAGCTGCGCGAAGTCGAAGGCGCGGTCCGGGTTGCCGACGTTCATCATGATCTTGAACGGCAGCTCCGGCATGGCGTCCACGGAGTTCTTCTTGATGTCGAAGCCCAGTTCGCCTTCGAAGATGAAACCGGTGTCGCCTTCAGCGCAGGAAACGGTCACGCCCTGGCCGTCTTTCAACAGCTGGGTGGCGTTGCCGCAACCCACTACAGCCGGGATACCCAGCTCACGGGCGATGATCGCCGCGTGGCAAGTACGGCCGCCACGGTTGGTGACGATGGCGCTGGCGCGTTTCATGACCGGCTCCCAGTCCGGGTCGGTCATGTCGGAAACCAGTACGTCGCCTGGCTGGACCTTGTCCATCTCGGACACGTCCTTGATGATGCGGACCTTGCCGGCGCCGATGCGCTGGCCGATGGCGCGGCCTTCCACCAGCACGGTGCCGGTCTCTTTCAACAGGTAACGTTCCATGACGTTGGCCTGGGTGCGGCTCTTCACGGTTTCCGGACGGGCCTGCACGATGTACAGCTTGCCGTCGTCACCGTCCTTGGCCCACTCGATGTCCATCGGGCACTTGTAGTGCTTCTCGATGATCATCGCCTGCTTGGCCAACTCGCTGACTTCGGCGTCGGTCAGGCAGAAGCGGGCGCGATCGGCCTTGTCCACGTCGACGGTCTTCACCGAACGACCGGCCTTGGCCTCGTCGCCGTAGATCATCTTGATGGCCTTGCTGCCCAGGTTGCGGCGCAGGATGGCCGGACGACCAGCCGCCAGCGTGCCCTTGTGGACGTAGAACTCATCCGGGTTCACCGCGCCTTGTACGACGGTTTCACCCAGGCCGTAGGCGCCGGTGATGAACACCACGTCACGGAAGCCCGATTCGGTATCGAGGGTGAACATCACGCCGGCGGTGCCGGTTTCGGAACGGACCATGCGCTGCACGCCAGCGGACAGGGCAACCAGCTTGTGGTCGAAGCCCTGGTGCACGCGATAGGAAATGGCGCGGTCGTTGAACAGCGAAGCGAACACCTCTTTGGCGGCGCGGATGACGTTTTCCACACCACGGATGTTCAGGAAGGTTTCCTGCTGGCCGGCGAAGGAAGCGTCCGGCAAGTCTTCGGCGGTGGCGGAAGAACGCACGGCCACGGCCATGTCAGGGTTGCCGGCGGACAGCGTAGCGAACGCGGTACGAATTTCGGCATTCAGTTTTTCAGGGAATTCGGCTTCCATGATCCACTGGCGGATCTGGGCACCGGTTTTGGCCAGGGCATTCACGTCATCGACGTCCAGGGCATCGAGGGCGTCGTGAATCTGCTGGTTCAGGCCGCTCAGCTCCAGAAAATCACGATAAGCCTGAGCGGTCGTGGCGAAGCCACCGGGCACCGATACACCGGCGCCTGCCAGATTGCTGATCATCTCGCCGAGGGATGCGTTCTTGCCCCCCACATGCTCTACATCATGGACGCCGAGCTTATCGAGGGAAACTACGTACTCTACCAAGGTGATCTCTCCACTAACTGTGTTGGAAAAGCTCAGAAACCGGCTGCTTGAATGAGCATTTACCGGCTATATGGCCTGGACCTGGAAAATAAGTGAGAATGCGGGCCATTGGCGGCCGGCAAATCGCGCCTATCATATCCAAGATTCGTCACTAGCTTAAGGCCCAAGGTGCAAATGAAACGATCTGCTTTCTTTATCTCCGATGGTACCGGCATTACCGCCGAAGCCCTCGGCCAAAGCCTTCTGGCGCAGTTCGAAAACATTACCTTCAGCAAAGTCACGCGTCCGTACATCGACAACGTGGACAAAGCGCGGGCCATGGTACAACAAATCAACAAAGCCGCCGAAACAGACGGCTTCCGTCCGATTATCTTCGACACCATCGTCAATCAGGACATTCGTGAGATTCTCGCAACCTCGAATGGTTTCATGATCGACATTTTCTCGACGTTCCTGGCACCGCTTGAACAGGAGCTGACCGAGCATTCTTCCTACACCGTGGGCAAATCCCATTCCATCGGCTCGAACACCAATTATATGGAACGCATCGAGGCGGTGAACTTCGCCCTCGACAACGACGACGGCGCCCGCACGCACTATTACGACAAGGCCGACCTGATACTAGTGGGTGTGTCGCGATGTGGTAAGACGCCGACGTGCCTGTACATGGCCATGCAATTCGGTATCCGCGCAGCCAACTACCCGCTGACCGAAGACGACATGGAACGCCTGCAACTGCCAAACGCCCTGCGCGCCCACCAGCACAAGCTGTTCGGCCTGACCATCGACCCAGACCGCCTCACCGCGATCCGCAACGAGCGCAAGCCCAACAGCCGCTATTCGAGCTACGCCCAGTGCGAGTTCGAAGTGCGCGAGGTCGAGAACCTGTTCCGCCGCGCAAACATCCCGCACATCAACTCCACGCATTTTTCGGTGGAAGAAATCTCCGCGAAGATTCTTGTCGAGAAAGGCGTCGAGCGGCGGTTCAAGTAACTCTCGACACGCCCCCTGTAGGAGCTGCCGCAGGCTGCGATTTCCACCACCACATTCTCAGTGTTCGAACCATCCTTGAAGAACACCTGCACCGCATTGGCAATCGAGCGTTTATCCGCCTCCAGGTATTCACGGGTGTAACGCGGCTCTTCGACGATGACCATTTTCTCGCGAAGCACATCGATGATTGGATGCGCCTTGTGGAAATCGTCCTCGTAGTGCTCCGCCACCAGATTGCCGAAGGCCAGCGGCACGGCGGTCATGTACTGGATGCAGTGATCGCGGTCGGCGGCGTTTGCCAATGGACCGACTTTGGAAATGATGCGAATCGCCGATTCATGGGTGGTGATGACGATCCTGTCGATTTCGTGCAGGCGATTACGCACTTGCGGATGCAAGGTCACCGCCGCTTCGCAGGCCGTTTGCGCATGGAACTCGGCGGGAAAACTGATCTTGAACAGCACGTGTTCCATCACATAACTGCCGTACGGCCGCGAGAAACTGAACCCGCGCCTGTCTTCTGGCTTGAGTGCCAGATCGCTATTGGTGTGGCTGAACAGTACGTCGTAAAAACCCCACTGCTTGGCACTCAATACGCCGGGGATGCCCATCTCGCCGCGCATCGCAATGTCCGCCAGGCGCACGCCACGACTGGACGCATCGCCCGCCGCCCAGGACTTGCGCGAGCCGGCATTCGGCGCATGCCGGTACGTGCGCAAGGCCTGACCGTCGGCAAAGGCGTGGGACAACGCCGACAACAACTGTTCGCGATTGGCGCCCATCAGCTTGGCCGCAACCGCGGTCGAGGCGACTTTCACCAGAATCACGTGATCGAGGCCGACGCGGTTGAACGAATTCTCAAGGGCGATCACGCCTTGAATCTCGTGGGCCATGATCATCGATTCAAGCACCGTGCGAACGGTCAGCGGCGCCTCGCCATTGGCCAGGCGCTTTTGCGACAGGTGGTCGGCCACCGCGAGAATACCGCCGAGGTTATCCGACGGATGTCCCCACTCGGCGGCGAGCCAGGTGTCGTTGTAGTCGAGCCAGCGCACGATGCAGCCGATGTCCCACGCCGCCTTCACCGGATCGAGCCGGTAACTGGTGCCCGGCACGCGGGCGCCGAACGGCACGACGGTGCCTTCGACCACAGGCCCCAGGTGCTTGGTGCACTCCGGGAAACGCAGGGCCAGCAAGCCGCACCCCAAGGTATCGATCAGGCAGTTACGCGCGGTATCCAGCGCCTCTTCAGACTCGATCTTGAAGTTGAGAATGTAATCGGCAATGTCCTGCAGGACCTTGTCGTAGTCCGGACGGTTGTTCAGGTCGACGTTGGCACTCATGTTCGATTCACCTGTAGGAGCTGGCTTGCCAGCGAAAGCGGTGTCACGGATAACAAAGATGTTGAATTTGACGGCCTCTTCGCTGGCAAGCCAGCTCCTACAGGAATTAATGTGGGTTAGAAAGAATCACCCGGCACCCGCACAAACCCTTCCATCAACACCCGCGCACTGCGGCTCATGATTGCCTTGTTCACGGTCCATTCGCCATTGACCTGACTGGCCTCGGCGCCGACACGCAGGGTGCCGGACGGATGGCCGAAGCGCACCGCATTGCGTTCGATACCGCCTGCAGCGAGGTTCACCAAAGTGCCGGAAATCGCTGCGGCCGTACCGATCGCCACTGCCGCCGTGCCCATCATCGCGTGGTGCAACTTGCCCATGGACAATGCACGCACCAGCAGGTCGACATCCCCCGCCGCTATCGCCTTGCCGCTTGATGCCACGTAGTCCGCAGGCTTGGCCACGAAGGCCACCTTCGGCGTGTGCTGCCGCTTGGCCGCTTCGTCGATGTTCGAAATCAGACCCATGCGTAGCGCGCCGTAGGCACGGATGGTTTCGAACATCAGCAAGGCTTTCGGATCGCCATTGATCGCGCCCTGCAACTCGGTGCCTTTGTAGCCGATGTCTTCGGCATTGACGAAAATCGTCGGGATGCCGGCGTTGATCATGGTCGCCTTGAAGGTACCGACGCCGGGCACTTCCAGGTCATCCACCAGGTTGCCGGTAGGGAACATCGAACCGCCGCCGCCCTCTTCATCCGCTGCCGGATCGAGAAACTCGATCTGCACTTCGGCCGCCGGGAAGGTCACGCCGTCGAGTTCGAAATCACCGGTTTCCTGCACTTCACCATTGGTGATCGGCACGTGGGCGATGATGGTCTTGCCAATGTTGGCCTGCCACACGCGAACCACCGCCACGCCGTTGTGCGGGATGCGGCTGGCGTCCACCAGACCATTGCTGACGGCGAACGAACCGACCGCCGCCGACAGGTTGCCGCAGTTGCCGCTCCAGTCCACGAACGGCTTGTCGATCGACACCTGACCGAACAGGTAGTCGACATCGTGATCGGCCTTGATGCTTTTCGACAGGATCACGGTTTTGCTGGTGCTGGAAGTCGCGCCGCCCATACCGTCGATTTGCTTGTCGTACGGGTCGGGGCTGCCGATTACGCGCAGCAGCAAAGCGTCGCGGGCCGGGCCTGGGACCTGTGCCGCTTCAGGCAAATTCTTCAGGCTGAAAAACACGCCTTTGCTGGTGCCGCCGCGCATGTAAGTCGCTGGAATTTTGATCTGCGGTGCATGAGCCATGGTGCTCGTTACTCCTAATCTGAAAGCAGACACGGGACTTGAAGTCCCGTGTCGGTACAGCCTGTTTTAGACGGCGACCGCCGATTCTTCGAGGAAGTCCTGGGCGAAGCGTTGCAACACACCGCCAGCCTCGTAGATCGACACTTCTTCGGCGGTATCGAGGCGGCAGGTCACCGGCACATCGACGCGTTCGCCGTTCTTGCGATGGATCACCAGCGTCAGCTCGGCACGTGGCGTGCGCTCGCCAATCACGTCGTAGGTTTCGCTGCCGTCGATGGCCAGGGTATGACGGTTGGTGCCCGCTTTGAATTCCAGCGGCAACACGCCCATGCCCACCAGGTTGGTGCGGTGAATGCGTTCGAAACCTTCGGCGGCAATCGCTTCCACACCCGCCAGGCGCACGCCCTTGGCCGCCCAGTCGCGGGACGAACCCTGGCCGTAGTCTTGACCTGCGATGATGATCAGCGGCTGCTTGCGATCCATGTAGGTTTCGATGGCTTCCCACATGCGCATCACTTTGCCTTCCGGCTCGACACGGGCCAGCGAACCCTGCTTGACCTTGCCGTTTTCCTGAACCATTTCGTTGAACAGTTTCGGGTTGGCGAAGGTTGCGCGCTGCGCAGTCAGGTGGTCACCACGGTGAGTCGCGTAAGAGTTGAAGTCCTCTTCCGGCAGGCCCATTTTCGCCAGGTATTCGCCGGCGGCGCTGTCGAGCATGATGGCGTTGGACGGCGAAAGGTGATCGGTGGTGATGTTGTCCGGCAGCACCGCCAGCGGACGCATGCCCTTGAGCGGACGTGCCCCGGCCAATGCACCTTCCCAGTACGGCGGACGGCGAATGTAGGTGCTCATCTCGCGCCAGTCGTACAGCGGCGCGACTTTCGGACCGGTGTCTTCGTGGATGGCGAACATCGGGATGTAGACCTGACGGAACTGCTCCGGCTTGACCGAGGCCTTCACCACCGAGTCGATTTCTTCGTCGCTCGGCCAGATGTCTTTCAGGCGGATTTCCTTGCCATCCACCACGCCCAGCACATCTTTTTCGATGTCGAAACGGATGGTACCGGCGATGGCGTAAGCAACGACCAATGGCGGCGACGCGAGGAACGCCTGCTTGGCGTACGGGTGAATCCGGCCGTCAAAGTTGCGGTTACCGGACAACACGGCAGTGGCGTACAGGTCGCGGTCGATGATCTCTTGCTGGATCACCGGATCCAGCGCGCCGGACATGCCGTTGCAGGTGGTGCAGGCGAAGGCCACGACGCCGAATCCGAGCTGCTCCAGCTCATCGGTCAAACCGGCTTCGTCGAGGTACAGCGCGACGGTTTTCGAACCCGGTGCCAAGGACGATTTGACCCACGGCTTGCGGGTCAGGCCGAGCTTGTTGGCGTTGCGCGCCAGCAGGCCGGCGGCGATCACGTTGCGCGGGTTGCTGGTGTTGGTGCAACTGGTGATGGCGGCAATGATCACCGCGCCATCCGGCATCTGGCCAGGTACGTCTTCCCACTGACCGGCGATGCCTTTGGCTGCCAGATCCGAAACCGCGACACGGGCGTGCGGGTTGCTCGGGCCAGCCATGTTGCGCACGACCGAAGACAGGTCGAACGTCAGGCCGCGCTCGTACTGCGCGCCTTTGAGGCTGTCAGCCCACAGGCCGGTCTGCTTGGCGTAGTTCTCGACCAACTGCACCTGCTCGTCTTCACGGCCGGTGAGCTTGAGGTAGTCGATAGTCTGCTGGTCGATGTAGAACATCGCCGCGGTGGCGCCGTATTCCGGGGCCATGTTGGAGATGGTCGCGCGGTCGCCGAGGGTCAGCTTTGACGCGCCTTCGCCGAAGAACTCCAGCCACGCACCGACCACTTTTTGCTGGCGCAGGAACTCGGTCAACGCCAGCACCATGTCGGTGGCGGTGATGCCCGGTTGCAGCTTGCCGGTCAGTTCGACGCCGACGCTTTCCGGCAGGCGCATCCAGGAGGCGCGGCCGAGCATCACGCTCTCTGCTTCCAGGCCGCCAACGCCGATGGCGATCACACCCAGTGCATCGACGTGCGGGGTGTGGCTGTCGGTGCCGACACAGGTGTCGGGGAAGGCCACACCGTCGCGCACCTGGATCACCGGGGACATTTTCTCCAGGTTGATCTGGTGCATGATGCCGTTGCCCGGCGGGATCACGTCGACGTTCTTGAACGCCTTTTTGGTCCAGTTGATGAAGTGGAAACGGTCTTCGTTGCGACGGTCTTCGATGGCGCGGTTCTTCTCGAACGCCTCTGGATCGAAACCACCGCGCTCGACGGCCAGGGAGTGGTCGACGATCAGTTGCGTCGGCACCACCGGGTTGACTTGCGCAGGGTCGCCGCCTTGCAGGGCGATGGCGTCACGCAGGCCGGCAAGGTCGACCAAAGCGGTCTGGCCGAGAATGTCGTGGCACACCACGCGGGCCGGGAACCACGGGAAGTCGAGATCGCGCTTGCGTTCGATGAATTGCTTCAGGGATTCGGTGAGCGTGGCCGGGTCGCAGCGACGCACAAGGTTTTCCGCCAGCACACGGGAGGTGTACGGCAGGGTGTCGTAGGCGCCAGGCTGGATCGCCTCGACCGCTGCGCGGACATCGAAGTAATCCAGTTTGCTGCCGGGCAGCGGTTTACGGAATTCAGTGTTCATCGTCAGGACTCGGTCACGGTGGTTTCAAAGGGTGGGCGCCTGGCGCAGCTCCCGAAGTGAACACGATCTACTGTGGGAGCGAGCCTGCTCGCGATAGCGGTATATCAGTCGACATAGATGTTGAATGTCAGTCCGTCATCGCGAGCAGGCTCGCTCCCACAGGGTTTCCGGTTCCTTCAGTAACTCGCGTCAGTGCTCTCCCATTCAGCGTTGTTCGATGGGTACGAACTTGCGCTGTTCAACGCCGGTGTACTCGGCGCTTGGACGGATGATGCGGTTGTTGGCGCGTTGCTCGTACACGTGGGCAGCCCAGCCGGTCAGGCGCGAGCAGACGAAGATCGGTGTGAACAACTTGGTCGGGATGCCCATGAAGTGGTACGCCGAGGCATGGTAGAAGTCGGCGTTCGGGAACAGTTTCTTCTGCTCCCACATGGTCTTGTCGATGGCTTCGGAAACCGGGAACAACACTTTGTCATCCACTTCGTCAGCGAGTTTTTTCGACCAGCCCTTGATCACCTCGTTGCGCGGATCGTTGTCCTTATAGATCGCGTGGCCGAAGCCCATGATCTTGTCCTTGCGCTCGAGCATGCCAAGGGTGCCCTTGATCGCGTCTTCCGGCGACGAGAAGCGCTCGATCATTTCCATCGCCGCTTCGTTGGCGCCACCGTGCAGCGGGCCGCGCAGCGAGCCGATGGCCGCGGTGATGCACGAATACAGGTCGGACAGGGTCGACGCGCAAACACGTGCGGTGAAGGTCGAGGCGTTGAACTCGTGCTCCGCGTAAAGGATCAGCGAAACGTTCATCACCTTGACGTGCAGCTCGCTCGGTTTCTTGCCGTGCAGCAGGTGCAGGAAGTGGCCGCCGATGGACTGTTCGTCGCTCACGCAATCGATGCGCTTGCCTTCGTGACTGAAGTGATACCAGTAAGTCATGATCGCCGGGAACGCGGCCAGCAGGCGGTCGGTCTTGTCGTGCTGCTCGGAGAAGTTGTTCTCCGGTTCCAGGTTGCCGAGGAACGAGCAACCGCTGCGCATCACGTCCATCGGGTGGGCGTCGGCGGGGATGCGTTCCAGCACTTCTTTCAGCGCTTGCGGCAGGTCACGCAGCTTGCCCAGCTTGGCGATGTAGGCGTTCAGTTGCGCTTTGCTCGGCAGCTCGCCGTACAGCAGCAGGTAGGCAACTTCTTCGAACTGTGCGTCAGCCGCCAGTTCACGTACGTCATAACCACGATAGGTCAGACCGGCACCCGACTGGCCCACGGTGGACAGTGCGGTTTGCCCGGCTACCTGGCCACGGAGCCCGGCGCCACTGAGTACTTTTGCTTCGGCCATTTTTGTCTCCAATATTCTTGAATTTTTTAGGAAATCGGCAAACACACGGGTCGGGAATCATCCCGGTCCTGTAGGAGCGAGCTTGCTCGCGATGGTGGACCGAACACCGCGGGGTGCCAATTTTCCCGCGTCATCGTTAACGACCATCGCGAGCGAGCTTGCTCCTACCTCTTCGCGGCGAACAACGCATCGAGCTTCTGCTCGAAGGTGTGGTAGTCGATGCGATCGTAAAGCTCCATGCGGGTCTGCATGGTGTCGATGACGTTTTGTTGAGTGCCGTCGCGACGGATCGCGGTGTAGACGTTTTCTGCAGCCTTGTTCATGGCGCGGAACGCCGACAGCGGGTACAGCACCAGCGATACGTCGGCAGCGGCCAGTTGCTCGGTGGTGTACAGCGGCGTCGCGCCGAACTCGGTGATGTTGGCCAGGATCGGTGCTTTCACGCGGTTGGCGAACAGCTTGTACATGTCCAGTTCAGTGATGGCTTCCGGGAACACCATGTCGGCGCCGGCCTCGATGCACGCAGCAGCGCGATCCAGGGCAGACTCCAGGCCTTCCACCGCCAGGGCGTCGGTACGGGCCATGATCACGAAGCTGTCATCGGTACGCGCATCGACGGCGGCCTTGATGCGGTCGACCATTTCCTGCTGGGTCACAATCTCTTTATTAGGACGGTGACCGCAGCGCTTGGCGCCAACCTGGTCTTCGATGTGAATCGCCGCGGCGCCGAACTTGATCATCGACTTGACGGTGCGAGCGACGTTGAACGCCGAGGAACCGAAACCGGTGTCCACATCCACCAGCAATGGCAGGTCGCAAACATCGGTGATACGGCGCACGTCGGTCAGCACGTCATCCAGACCGGTGATGCCCAGGTCAGGCACGCCGAGGGAGCCGGCAGCCACCCCGCCACCCGACAGGTAGATCGCCTTGAAACCGGCGCGTTTGGCCAGCAGCGCGTGGTTGGCGTTGATCGCGCCGACCACTTGCAGTGGGTGTTCGCTGGCGACCGCATCGCGGAAACGCTGGCCTGGTGTGCTCTTGTTCAAACTCATGACTCACCTCGTTTGGCTGTCGGGTTAGCGCCGTCCTGGTAATGACGGGCGATGTTGCGTTTGGAGGCGCCGATGTGACGGCGCATCAACAACTCGGCCAGTTCACCGTCACGGTCGGCGATGGCATCGAGAATGCGGTGGTGCTCGGCGAACGCCTGGTGCGGGCGATTGGGCGTGGTGGAAAACTGGATGCGGTACATGCGCACCAGTTGATACAGCTCGCCGCAGAGCATTTGGGTCAGCGTGCGGTTGCCGCTGCCCTGGATGATTCGGTAGTGGAAGTCGAAATCGCCTTCCTGCTGGTAGTAGCCTCTCCCGGCCTGAAACGCCTCATCGCGCTCGTGGGTTTCCAGGACCCGACGCAGTTCGTCGATTTCTTCGAGGCTCATGCGTTCGGCGGCCAGGCGACAGGCCATGCCTTCCAGGGATTCGCGTATTTCGTAGAGTTCCAGCAGCTCGGCGTGATTGAGCGACACCACCCGCGCGCCGACATGTGGCACGCGAACCAGCAGGCGCTGGCCTTCCAGACGGTGGATGGCCTCGCGCAACGGGCCACGGCTGATGCCGTAGGTGCGCGCCAACTCCGGCTCGGAGATTTTGCTGCCCGGCGCAATCTCGCCTTTGACGATAGCCGCCTGAATGCGTCGGAAGACGTTCTCGGACAGGGTCTCCGTATCGTCTTGCGTTGAAACGGGGGGATCGAGTTGATCCAGCATATTGTCGACACCTTGTGAGCCAATGCCGCAAAAACTAACGAATACAGGCGACACAGTCAAAGGTTAAATCGATATTGTCGACAATCTTCTGATAACCGGCTGCACCATAACGAAGCAATCCCTCTGTTTATAGCCACCGGCCAGCGCTGGCGCCATCAAACTACCGTGCTAGAATGCCGCCCGCATTTGTTTGTCACATCTGCACTGCCTGTCATAAAAACCTGACAGGCATACGAGGGAGCTTGCGCAGCGATGCCAGGGCCTTGAATCAAGTCGGACCGCTGCGCACCAGGATTTATGAGACTCAAGCCCTTCCCTGCCTTCCTTTATTTCCTTTGTCTGCCTGGTTTCGCAATGGCCGGGGAAAAGACCGTGTATGGCCTTAATGAGTACGCATCGCTCAATGGCATTGACCTGGAAGTGGCGGCCAAACTCGACACCGGGGCAAAAACCGCTTCCCTGAGCGCGCGGGATATCAAACGTTTCAAACGCAACGGCGAGTCATGGGTGCGCTTTTACCTGGCCATCGACGCCGCCCATTCGCACCCGATCGAACGCCCGCTGGCCCGTGTCAGCAAGATCAAGCGCCGGGCCGGCGACTACGACCCCGAAGAGGGCAAGAAGTACACCGCCCGCCCGGTGATCGAACTGGACATCTGCATGGGCTCGGCCCTGCGTAGCATCGAAGTGAACCTGACCGACCGCAGCGCTTTCCAATATCCGCTACTGATTGGCTCCGAAGCCCTCAAACGCTTCGATGCACTGGTTGACCCCAGCCTTAAATATGCTGCCGGCAAACCTGCCTGCACCACCGACGCTCATACCGCCGAGTAATTTCAATGCGCTCTCTTACCCTTCATCTGAAACTGCTGATCGCCATCCTGGTGGCGCTGGGCATTTCAGTTACGGCCTATCAGATCTTCGTGCTGGGCATCCCGGTGACCGAAGACGCCACCGACGACCTGTGGAACATCGACGCCAAGGTCGAGTTCGTCGCCAGTGCCAAGGACCCGGTCAAGATCCAGATGTTCGTGCCACCGCTGAGCCGCGACTTCGTCAGCCTCAACGAGAGCTTCATCTCCAATAACTACGGCGTGGCCGTGAACCGGGTCGACGGCAACCGCAAGGTCACCTGGTCGGCGCGCCGGGCCAAAGGCAATCAGACGCTGTATTACCGCCTGGTGCTGACCAAGCGTTATTCCGGTGAGAAAGCCAAGATCAAAGGCCCGACCTTTCGCGACAGCATGACCATCGAAGGCCCGGAAAAAATCGCCGCCGAAGCCCTGCTTGCTCCGATTCGCCAGCACTCGGCCGACGTCGAAACCTTCGTCGGCGAAGCCATCAAGCGGGTCAACAACCTCAACGACGACAACGTGAAGCTGTTGCTGGCCGGTGATCCGTCCACCGCGCACAAGGCGAAAATCGTCGAGTTGCTGCTGTCCGTCGCCCACGTGCCGATCGAGAAGGTCCACACCATCCGCCTGGTGGCCGATCAGCCGCAAATCCCGGAACTGTGGCTGCGCAGTTTCAACGGCACCGACTGGCTGTACTTCAATCCGGAAACCGGTGAACAGGGCCTGCCGACCGACCGCCTGCTGTGGTGGACCGGCGACGAAAACCTGATCACCGTCGATGGTGGCAAGAAAGCCAACGTGACCTTCAGCCTGAACAACAGCGAAATGAATGCCATTCGCCTGGCCAAGCTGACCGACGAAAACACCGACGCCAACTTCCTCGAATATTCGCTGTACGGCCTGCCGCTGCAAACCCAGCAGACCTTCATGATCATGGTGATGATCCCGATCGGCGTGCTGGTAATCCTGATCCTGCGCAACTTGATCGGCATCCAGACCCTGGGCACCTTCACCCCGGTGCTGATCGCCCTGGCCTTCCGCGAAACCCAGCTCGGCTTCGGTATCGCGCTGTTTACCATCATCACGGCGCTGGGCCTGTCGCTGCGCTCCTACCTCGAACACCTGAAACTGCAAATGCTGCCGAGGCTGTCGGTGGTGCTGACGTTCGTGGTGGTGTTGATTGCGGCGATCAGCCTGTTCAGCCATAAACTCGGCCTGGAGCGTGGCTTGTCGGTGGCGCTGTTCCCGATGGTGATCCTGACCATGACCATCGAACGCCTGTCGATCACCTGGGAAGAGCGCGGCGGCGGCCATGCCATGAAAGTGGCCATCGGCACGCTGTTCGCCGCGTCCCTGGCGCACCTGATCATGACCGTGCCGGAACTGGTGTACTTCGTGTTCACCTTCCCGGCGATCCTGCTGATCCTGGTGGGTTTCATGCTGGCCATGGGGCGTTATCGCGGTTATCGCCTCACCGAACTGGTGCGTTTCAAGGCCTTCCTGAAAAAGGCTGACGCCTGATGTTCGGCTTCTGGAAGACCTGGAAGGCCCTGGAAGCCCAGGGCATCATGGGGATCAATCGGCGCAACGCAGACTACGTGCTCAAGTACAACAAGCGCAGCCTGTACCCGATCGTCGATGACAAGATCATCACCAAGGAGCGCGCCATCGCCGCAGGCATCCATGTGCCCGAGCTGTATGGCGTAATCTCCACCGAGAAGGAAATCGACAATCTCGAAGAGATCATCGGCGCACGCAGCGACTTCGTGATCAAACCGGCCCAGGGCGCTGGCGGCGACGGCATCCTGGTCATCGCCGACCGCTTTGAAGGCCGCTATCGCTCGGTGTCCGGCCGGATCATCAGCCATGAAGAAATCGAGCATCAGATTTCCAGCATCCTGACCGGCCTGTACTCCCTGGGCGGTCACCGCGACCGGGCCCTGATCGAATACCGCGTGATTCCGGACCAGATCTTCAAGAGCATCAGTTACGAAGGCGTGCCGGACATTCGCATCATTGTTTTGATGGGTTACCCGGTGATGGCCATGTTGCGCTTGCCGACCCGCCAGTCCAACGGCAAGGCCAACCTGCACCAGGGCGCCATCGGCGTCGGTGTGGATCTGGCCACCGGCCTGACCCTGCGCGGCACCTGGCTGAACAACATCATCAACAAACACCCGGACACCACCAATGCAGTGGATGGCGTGCAACTGCCCTACTGGGACGGTTTCATGAAACTCGCCGCCGGCTGTTATGAATTGTGCGGGTTGGGCTACATCGGAGTCGACATGGTCCTGGACCAGGAAAAAGGCCCGTTGATTCTTGAACTCAACGCCCGGCCTGGGCTGAATATTCAGATTGCCAATGACTGCGGGCTGACGTTGCGTACTCATGCGGTGGAAGCACGAATGGAAGACCTCAAGGCTCGTGGCGTGACCGAATCGGTCAAAGAGCGTGTGGCGTTCGTACAGGAGATGTTTGGGCACATTCCTGCGGTCGAGGGTTGATCTTTTGTGGCGAAGGAGCAAGCTCCCTCGCCACAGAATGTAATTTCAGTCGCTTCCGATGTGCCTTCCCTCTAGGACCAAATCCTGCAGAGGACTACAATCGCCACCCCGCCTCGATGGCTGACTTCCCCCGCCCATGTTGACCTGCTCCGTACACCCGCTGCCCTATCGCGCCAACCCCGCCCAATACTTCGCGGCGATTCGCCATGCCCCCGGCGCCGTGCTGCTCGACAGCGGCCGCCCCAGTGCTGACCGCGGTCGCTATGACCTGCTCAGCGCCTGGCCACTGGAACAACTGACGGTATCGCCCGACGAAAGTGGCGATGCCTTCCTGCAACGCCTGCGCGATAACCTGACACGCCTGGGCGAAGCGACTCTGCCGGTACCTTATGAGTTGCCGTTTGCCGGTGGATTGATCGGCTACCTGAGTTACGACTTCGGCCGGCATCTGGAGCGCCTGCCGAGCCAGGCACAGGACGACCTGCAACTGCCTGACGCGCGTTTCGGCCTGTACGGCTGGGCATTAGTCAGCGATCACCTTTCGCTGACCAGTCAATTGGTGTTCCACCCGACACTGCCCACCGGCGAACGCCAGCGCCTGATCGATCTGTTCAGCCAGCCTGCACCGGAAGTGGTCGCGCCCTTCAAACTGCTCACCCCGATGACTGCCGACTTGAGCGCTGACCAGTATCAACAGGCAATCGAGCGCATCCAGCAATACATTCAGGCCGGCGACTGTTATCAGGTCAACTTCGCCCAGCGTTTTCGTGCGCCCTGCCAAGGTGATCCCTGGACCGCTTACTGCGCTCTGCGCGCAGCGTGCCCGACGCCTTTTTCCGGTTTCCAGAGCTTGCCTGACGGCGATGCCGTACTCAGCCTGTCGCCGGAACGCTTCGTCAAAGTCAGCCAGCGCCATGTGGAAACCCGCCCGATCAAGGGCACTCGACCTCGGGGCCTGACGCCTGAGCAAGACGCCGCGAACGCCACCGAACTGCTGGCCAGCCCCAAGGATCGCGCGGAAAACCTGATGATCGTCGACCTGCTGCGCAATGACCTCGGCCGGACCTGCCGCACCGGTTCGGTTCGGGTACCGGAACTGTTCAGCCTGGAAAGCTATCCGAACGTGCATCACCTGGTCAGCAGTGTCACCGGTGAACTGGCGGATGACCGTGATGCCCTGAACCTGATTGCTGGCAGCTTCCCGGGGGGCTCGATTACCGGCGCGCCAAAGATTCGCGCCATGCAGATCATCGATGAGCTGGAACCGACCCGACGCGGACTGTATTGCGGTTCATTGGTCTACCTGGACGTGCGTGGCGAAATGGACAGCTCCATCGCCATCCGCAGCTTGCTGGTCAAGGACGGGCAGGTGTGTTGCTGGGGCGGCGGCGGGATTGTCGCGGACTCGGAGTGGCAGGCTGAATATCAGGAGTCGATCACCAAGGTGAAGGTATTGCTCGACACACTGCAAAACCTCTGACACCACACCCGTCCCTGTAGGAGCGAGCTTGCTCGCGATGGTCGTCAACGATAACGCGGCATGCCTGACATCCCGCAGCGTTTTCAGATTCATCGCGAGCAAGCTCGCTCCTACAGGAAATGTACTTACAGGCTCAACGTCCGGTTCGAAGCCTTGATGAACTCCTGCTTCAGCTCTTCAAACGTGTGCACCGCCGGGAACTGCGGGAACTGCGCAATCACGTTTTCCGGCGCATGGAACAGAATCCCGGCATCGGCCTCGCCCAGCATCGTGGTGTCGTTGTAGGAATCCCCCGCTGCGATCACCCGGTAGTAGAGGCTCTTGAAGGCCAGGACCGACTGACGCTTGGGATCTTTCTGACGCAACTGGTAGCCAGTGACGCGCCCGCTGTCGTCGGTAATCAGACGATGGCAGAGCAAGGTCGGGAAGCCCAGTTGGCGCATCAGTGGCTGGGAGAACTCATAGAAGGTGTCCGACAGGATCACTACCTGGAAGCGCTCGCGCAGCCAGTCGACGAACTCGATGGCGCCGTCCAGTGGCTTGAGCGTGGCGATCACTTCCTGAATGTCGGAAAGTTTCAGGCCGTGCTCGTCGAGGATCCGCAGGCGCTGCTTCATCAGCACGTCGTAGTCGGGAATGTCCCGGGTGGTGGCCCTGAGGGATTCGATTCCGGTTTTTTCGGCGAAGGCGATCCAGATTTCCGGGACCAGCACACCTTCAAGATCCAGACAGGCAATTTCCACAAGACACTCCCATTTGTATTGATTATTGAGTCGAGCAGGCATAAAGCCTGCCGAACTCTAGCGACTCGGGCCTGCCTGCGCAACGCAGAGGATGCCCCGGCCCGTGCAGCTTTTTGTTACCATCGACCCCATATAGAGCGCCCAGCGCCACCGACCTGTAGGAAGCCGCCCTGATGAGCCCAACGTTCGACGTCGTGGAACTCGCCACGACCTATGCCAACAAATCCGCCCAGGACATCCTGAAGCTCGCTTTTGCCGAGTTCGGCGATGACCTGTGGATATCTTTCAGCGGTGCCGAGGACGTGGTGCTGGTGGACATGGCCTGGAAGCTGAACAAGAACGTCAAAGTGTTCAGTCTCGACACCGGCCGCCTGCACCCCGAGACCTACCGCTTCATCGATCAGGTGCGCGAGCACTACAAGATCGACATTGAGCTGGTGTCGCCGGACCACACCAAACTCGAACCCTTCGTGAAGGAAAAAGGCCTGTTCAGTTTCTACAAGGACGGCCATGGCGAATGCTGCGGTATCCGCAAGATCGAACCGCTGCGCCGCAAGCTGTCCGGCGTGAAAGCCTGGGCCACCGGCCAGCGCCGGGACCAGAGCCCCGGCACCCGCAGCGCCGTCGCAGTGATGGAAATCGACACCGCGTTCTCCACCCCGGAACGCACCTTGTACAAGTTCAACCCGCTGGCGCAAATGACCAGTGAAGAGATCTGGGGCTACATCCGCATGCTGGAACTGCCGTACAACAGCCTGCACGAACGCGGTTTCATCAGCATCGGCTGCGAACCCTGCACCCGCCCGGTACTGCCGAACCAGCATGAGCGTGAAGGCCGCTGGTGGTGGGAAGAAGCGACGCAGAAGGAATGCGGGTTGCATGCGGGGAATATCATCAGCAAGGGGTAGGAGCGAGCTTGCTCGCGATGGTCGTCAACGAAAACGCTGTAAACCTGATTCCCCCGCGACGCTCTCGAGTTTTTCGCGAGCAAGCTCGCTCCTACAGAGTCAATGTGCCACAACACACAATGTGTACACACGAATGTCACCATAAGTGCCATTTGTGTGTGCACTTTTAGTTTCAGCGCCCCAAAAAGTTACATCTCCTTTCTCATCACCTCGCCCACATCCTCCCTCTCCAAAAATAAATACCTGTTCAATCGGTCAATTTAAATTTTCTATTTTTCAGTCAGTTATTCGTTTTCGATAACAAAACGAAATGAGCACTGGTTTTTATAGAATCGCAACTGGCACAAATCTGGCTTAAGTGCATACATGTTTTGTATACAATCAAATCAAAACATACGCACACTTTATATCCGCAAGCCTGAAGCGCCCTATCCCGTACAGGCTGCAGATGCCCCGTAACCAATGATATTCGCCACCCGCGACGAAGATTTGTCGAGCCAACGCTCATGCACAGTCATCGCGGCGTCGAGCATCAGGAGCCTGCCGGAATGCGTACTAGTCTCTCCAATAACAACATCGCGCTGGATCTACCCTCCTCCCATTCCACCCACACCGCCGACAATCAGGCGCATCACACCCCCGTGGTACTCAGCCCCCGATTGCACAACAAGGACCTGGCACCGACCAAGTCCGAAGGCCGGCGCTGGGGCCGCTACAGCATCTTTGCCCTATGGACCAACGACGTTCACAACATTGCCAACTACTCGTTTGCCATCGGTCTGTACGCTTTGGGTCTGGGTGGCTGGCAGATCCTGCTGTCCCTGGGTATCGGCGCGGCGCTGGTTTACTTCTTCATGAACCTGTCTGGCTACATGGGCCAGAAAACCGGGGTGCCGTTTCCGGTCATCAGCCGGATCAGTTTCGGCATTCATGGTGCGCAGATTCCTGCATTGATCCGCGCCGTGATCGCCATCGCCTGGTTCGGTATTCAGACGTACCTTGCGTCCGTGGTGTTTCGCGTGCTGTTGACGGCGGTCCATCCAGGGTTCGCCGACTACGACCACGACTCGATCCTCGGCCTGTCGACCCTGGGCTGGGTGTGTTTCGTCGCGATCTGGTTCGTGCAACTGGCGATCCTTGCTTATGGCATGGAGATGGTGCGGCGCTACGAGGCGTTTGCCGGCCCGGTGATTCTGCTGACCGTCGCCGCACTTGCCGCGTGGATGTACACCCAGGCCGATGCGACGATTGCCTGGTCGATCCGCGAGCCGCTGACTGGCGGTGAGATGTGGCGCAACATCTTTGCCGGTGGCGCACTGTGGCTGGCGATCTACGGCACCTTGATCCTCAACTTCTGCGACTTCGCCCGCTCTTCGCCGTGCCGCAAGACCATCAAGGTCGGAAATTTCTGGGGCTTGCCGGTGAATATCCTGGTGTTCGCCAGCATCACGGTCCTGCTGTGCGGCGCGCAATTTCAGATCAATGGCCGGATTATCGAAAGCCCGACCGAAATCATCGCCTCGATCCCCAACACCTTCTTCCTGGTGCTCGGCTGCCTGGCGTTCCTGATCGTCACCGTGGCGGTGAACATCATGGCCAACTTCGTCGCCCCGGCGTTCGTACTCAGCAACCTGGCGCCCAAGTACCTGACCTTCCGCCGCGCCGGGCTGATCAGCGCGACCATCGCCGTGCTGATCCTGCCGTGGAACCTCTACAACAGTCCGCTGGTGATCGTGTATTTCCTGTCCGGCCTCGGTGCCCTGCTCGGCCCGTTGTACGGGGTGATCATGGTCGACTACTGGCTGGTACGCAAAGGCCAGGTCAACGTGCCGCAGTTGTACAGCGAAGACCCGAACGGCGCGTATTACTACAGCCGCGGGGTCAATTTGCGCGCCGTGGCGGCGTTCATTCCCGCTGCCCTGATCGCCATCGTCCTGGCCCTGGTGCCAGGGTTCCACAGCGTATCGCCGTTCTCCTGGCTGATTGGTGCCGGCATCGCCGGGATGCTCTACCTGATCATCGCCAAGCGCCAACCGCACTACGCCGATGTCAGCGGCGAAGCCATCGCCGTCGACAACGTCAGCCACTGATCCTGTCGCGGCCCGGCGTGGTCGGGCCGCAGAACCAACTGCAATAAGGACTTTCAATGCGCATTCTCGTGGTCAACGTCAACACCACCGAATCCATCACCCAGGCCATCGCCCGTTCGGCGCAAGCCGTCGCGTCGCCCGGCACGGAAATCGTCGGCCTCACCCCGCACTTCGGCGCCGACTCCATCGAAGGCAATTTCGAAAGCTACCTGGCGGCCATCGCGGTCATGGATCGGGTGATGTCCTACGACCAGCCATTCGACGCCGTGATCCAGGCCGGCTATGGCGAGCACGGCCGTGAAGGCTTGCAGGAACTGCTCAATGTGCCGGTGGTGGACATCACTGATGCCGCCGCCAGCACGGCGATGTTTCTCGGACACGCCTATTCCGTGGTCACCACCCTCGATCGCACCGTGCCGCTGATCGAAGATCGCCTCAAGCTCTCCGGCCTCTGGGACCGTTGCGCCTCGGTACGGGCCAGTGGTTTGGCAGTGCTGGAACTGGAACACGAACCGCAACGCGCACTGGAGGCCATCGTGCATCAGGCCGAACTGGCGGTGACCCAGGACAAGGCCGAAGTGATTTGCCTGGGCTGCGGCGGCATGGTCGGGCTGGACGAGCAGATTCGTCGACGTACTGGCGTACCGGTGGTGGATGGCGTGACGGCGGCGGTGACCATTGCCGAATCGTTGGTGCGCCTGGGGCTGTCGACATCGAAGGTGCGGACGTATGCGACGCCGCGGCCGAAAAACATCATTGGTTGGCCGGCGCGCTTTGCCCGGTAGACCGCGGTGCCCCAATCGCGAGCAAGCTCGCTCCCACAGGTTTTGCGTCGCACCTCAGTGATGTGTACGACGCAAAACCTGTGGGAGCGTGGCTTGCCCGCGATGGCCGCGCCTCGGTCTTGAGCCTGACTCAAACCGCACTGAACCTCTGCCCCAACCCCCGCTCGGCAAACTGCTCAATGATGAAATCGACAAACGCCCGGGTCTTGCCGGGCAGCAGCTTGTGTTCGGCGTAATAGATGGAGGTGTAACCGTCGTCGATGTACCAGTCCGGCAACACCCGCTGCAACCTGCCCGACTCCAGATAACCCGAGGCAAACGGCATGCTCACCAGCGCAATGCCCAAACCCTGCGCAGCCGTGGCGCAGGCGGCCTCGGAATCGCTCATGGTCATCCGCGCCTTGAGCGTCAACGGGCTGTGTTGCTGATTGCGATGGGTCAACTGCCAGGAGCGTACCCGTCCGGTCTGCGGCGAGCGGATAAGAATCCCGTCATGGTGCTTGAGGTCATCCGGCTCGCTGATCGCCGCATGTGTCTCCAGGTAGTCCATCGTAGCCACCAACACCCGATGCGCGGGACTCAGCCGGCGTGCCACCACGCCCTGGGGCAATTCGAAGCCACCGCCGATTGCCGCGTCGAAACCTTGCCCGATCAGATCGACCTGGCGGTTGTCGAAGTGCCAGTCCGGGTTTATCGCCGGGAATCGCCGCAGAAACTCACCGAGCATCGGCACAATGTACAGGCAGCCAAATACCGTCCCCATGCTGACTTTCAAGGTGCCGGCCGGCTGCCCTCCGGCACTGGCGAGATTGGCCACGGCATTCTGGATGGTGTGCAGGCTGCCGCTGACTTCGCCGAGAAACAACTGGCCGGCCTCCGTCAGCGTCAGGCTGCGAGTGCTGCGCTGAAACAATCTGACGCCCAGCCGCGCTTCGAGCTTGGCGACGCTCTTGCCTACCGCCGCCGGTGTCAGGCTCAGACGCCGCGCGGCCTCGGCGAAGCTGCCGACCTCAGCGCTGCGCACAAAGCATTCGATACTGCTGAAGGTTTCCATAGGCGCCACTATAAACTTTTGGTTTACACAGACTATCGTGATTATGGTCTACACAGCATGGAATCCTGAATCGATACTAGCCTCCATCAACCGGGACATCTCGCCTCGGGACTTGGAGATCGACATGACTACTCAGAACCTCAGCGGCAAAGTGGCATTGATTCAAGGTGGTTCCCGCGGCATTGGCGCAGCCATCGTCAAGCGCCTGGCTGCTGAAGGCGCAACCGTTGCCTTCACCTATGTCAGCTCCACGGCAAAAGCTGAAGAACTGCAAGACAGCATCACCGCCAAAGGCGGCAAGGCCCTGGCCATCAAGGCCGACAGCGCCGACGCCGACGCCATTCGCGGCGCCGTGTCCGCCACGGTAGACGCTTTCGGTCGCCTGGATATCCTGGTCAACAATGCCGGCGTACTGGCCGTCGCACCGCTGGCCGAGTTCAAACTCGAAGACTTCGACCAGACCCTGGCCATCAACGTGCGCAGCGTGTTCATCGCCACCCAGGCCGCCGCCAAATACATGACCGAAGGCGGACGCATCATCAACATCGGCAGCACCAACGCCGACCGCATGCCCTTCGCCGGTGGCGGCCCATACGCCATGAGCAAGTCGGCACTGGTCGGCCTGACCAAAGGCCTGGCCCGTGATCTCGGCCCGCAAGGCATCACCATCAATAACGTGCAACCGGGTCCGGTCAACACCGACATGAACCCGGCCCACGGTGACTTTGCGCAAAGCCTGATCCCGCTGATGGCCGTGGGCCGTTACGGCAAGGCCGAAGAGATCGCCAGTTTCGTCGCCTATCTTGTCAGCCCTGAAGCCGGCTACATCACAGGGGCCAGCCTGACCATCGACGGTGGCTTTGGCGCCTGACATTTGTCAGTCCTGGGGGAGCGAGCCTGCTCGCTCCCAGATTTTCAGTCGTCAGGTCCACTCAAGCGCCGGTAAACCACAAGCGCCCGGCTCGAACGCCTTCAACGTACGAAGAATGCCATCGGCGTGTGCATACCTGGCGTCGGCCATTGCCGCATCCGGAATTGCAATCGCCGTCATCCCCGCTGCTTTCGCCGCCGTAACACCAAAGGGCGAATCCTCGAACACCAGGCAATCTTCGGGTGCAACGCCCAGACGCCGCGCCGCCGTCAGGAAAATATCCGGTGCCGGTTTGGCGGCACCCACCTCGGGGTCATCGGCGGTGACGATGAAGTCGAACAAGGCGAACCAGTCGCGGTGCAGGGTGGTTTTCTGGCCGAACGACTGGCTCGAAGAACTGGTGCCCACGGCAATGGGTATGTTGTTGGCCTTCAGATGCCGTACCAGCTCCTGTGCGCCAGGCATTGCCTGCGCTGTAGGAAAACGCTCGCGCATCAGCGGTTCGCGGATTATCAGGAACTCTTCGGCGGTAATCGGCAGGTCCAGCGCTTCAACCACATAGCACGCCAGATCACCTGCACCGCGGCCGATAATGTTCTGTTTGATGCTCCAGTCGAACGTCCGCCCGTAACGCGCGGCAATGATGGACGTGACTTCGGTGTAGATGCCCTCTGTATCCAGCAACAAGCCGTCCATATCGAAAATCACGGCCTTGATCGGGCCGAATGTTTTCAGTGGTGCATTCATCGCATCTGATCCGTTTTCCAGGGCATCCCGGGCGGCGCAGGTGAAGCCCGCCCCCGAATGGATTAAAGGATTCAGCAGCATAGCGAGCGTCGCTGGCTTAGAGCAACGATGAAATCCTGATCCACGTCGAATGGCTCTCGTGATTTAGCGATTCGCCCTACATCAAACGCCAACTTTCCCGACTTCTTTCCTTGAAGATCCTCCGCAGAGTCTCACGTCCTACATTCCGCCAAGCGAAAGTCTGCAGATGTTCGATCCCCAAAAGGTATTGGCATGTCCCGCCAGCGGTCCACTGACACAGTTGCACAGGTTCGCCACCAGTATCGACACAATCGAGTGCATCGCCACCCACAACTGCCCGGTGTCGATGGTCACCGGCGAAGTATTGCTGACCTTCACGGACAGCACCCTCGACGGGATCTTGCCGTTCGACTTCAACCGCATCTATCGCACCAGTGCCGTCGAACTCGACACCGGCCTCGGTTTTGGCTGGAGCCATTCGCTGTCCCAGCACCTGGAACTCCACGACGAGCGGGTGCTGTGGATCGACCCCGAAAACCACCGTACGCCATTTCCACGGCCAACGGCGACGCGCCCGGTGATCCACAACAGCCTGTCGCGGGCGGCGATTTACCTCGGCGAGGAGCCGGACGAACTGATCCTCGCCCTGGCCGGCGACCGCGCGCGGTTCTACCACTTTCATGGCGGCCGGCTCAGCGCGATCAGCGACGCCTACGGCAACCACGTGACGGTGCAGCGGGACCGCTTTGACCGGATCCAACGCCTGGACAACGGCGCCGATCGCGCCTTGTTGCTGCGTTACGATGTCAAGCACCTGGTGGCCGTCGACTATCAGGTGTTTCAGCGCAGCGGCCCCAAGGCGTCCACCTGGCGCACCGAGCAGACACTGGTCAGCTACCGCTACGACGCCCGCCAGCGTCTGATCGAGGCGACCAATGCCGCGGGTGAAAGCGAGCGCTATGACTACGACGATCAGCACATCATCCTGCAACGGCAACTGGCTGGCGGCGCGAGTTTCTTCTGGGCGTGGGAACGCTCCGGCAAGGCGGCCCGCTGCATTCATCACTGGGCCTCGTTTGCGCAGATGGAGGCGCGTTACGCCTGGGACGATCAAGGCGGCGTGACGGTGAACAACGCCGACGGTAGCGAAGAGGTTTACGTTCATGACGACCGTGCACGGTTGCTACACCACGTCGGGCTGGATGGCGGTGAGCAGCACAAGGCCTACGACGATCAGGGCCGTCTGATCGCCGAACAGGACGCCCTCGGCGCTGTCACCGAATACCATTATGACGAGGTCGGCCGGTTGATCGCGCTGCTTGCGCCGGATGAGGCGCTCACGTCCTACGAGTATCGCAACGGTTTCCTGCATACCCGCACCTGCGGTCAGGCGACATGGAGCTACCAGCGCAATGCCCAGGGCGACATCACTGCCGTCACCGATCCCGACGGGCAGATCACCCGCTATTTCTACGACTCGCAGGGGCGCTTGCTGACAATTCGTTTCCCCGACCAGAGCGGTCACCGGTTTGTCTGGAACGCCTTGGGACAATTGCTGGAAGAGACCCTGCCGGACGGTGCTCAGCGCACTTTTTCCTACAATGCGTTGGGGCGGCGGATTACCCGGCAGGACGAACACGGTGCGGTCACCGGTTATGAATGGGACGCCTTGGGTCGACTGACCCGGACCACGCGGCCCTCCGGTGCCCGCCGTGCCTATCGCTACAACGCCTATGGCCAGGTCACCGCCGACACCGACGAACTGGGACGGGTAACCCGTTACGAATACGCCGACGACCTGAGCCTGGTCAGCCGTCGGATCAACCCCGACGGCAGCGCGCTGAAATACCGCTACGACCATGCGCAATTGTTGCTCACCGAGATCGAAAACGAGGTTGGCGACACTTACCGGCTGGATTACACCCCAGGTGGATTGATCCGACAGGAAACCGGCTTTGATGGCCGTCATACCACCTACAGCTACGACCTCAATGGCCAATTGCTGGAGAAAACCGAGTTTGGCGACGACGGTTCGCTGCTGGTTACCGGTTATCAACGTGACAGCGCTGGGCGGTTACTGGTCAAAACCTTGCCCGATGGGGTCAAGGTCGAGTACCGCTACGACAACCTCGGGCGACTGGTCCGCGTCGATGACGGCCAGGACCATCCGCTGGCGTTCGAATACGACCGCCAGGACCGGCTGATCTCCGAGCGTCAGGGCTGGGGCACCCTGAGTTACGGCTATGATGCCTGCGGTCGGCTCAAGCGCCTGCGCCTGCCGGACGCCTGTGTCCTCGTCTACCACCACGCCAAGGGGGGCGACCTCACGGCCATTGACCTCAACGGCACGCGCCTGACCAACCATCGCTTTATCGGCGGGCGCGAACAACAGCGCCAACAGGGCCTGCTGCTCAGCGATTACGCCTACGACGAGCAAGGCCGTTTGCAGGCCCATGCCGTCGGCCAAAAGCACCGACCGCTATTTCGCCGCAAGTATGCCTACAGCATCAAGGGCAACCTCCTGCAGATTACCGACAGCCGCCACGGTTCACGCCGCTACCAATACGATGCGCTCGACCGCCTGACCGGCGTACGCCACACCCGCGACCAGTTCGCGGAGAATTTCACCCACGACCCGGCCGGCAACCTGCTGATCCACGACCGCCCCGGCCCGTGTGTGCTTCAGGGCAACTGTTTGCGTCGCCGTTTCGACAGCCACTACGACTACGACGCCTTCGGCAACCTGATCCGCGAACGCCGCGGTATGCCGACCCAGGTCACCGAATACACCTACGACAGCCAGCACCGCCTGATCGGCGTCAGCACCCCGGACGGTAAACGTGTCAGCTACTGCTACGACGCGTTCGGCCGGCGCATCGGCAAAACCGTCGACGGCCAGACCACGCAATTCTTCTGGCAAGGCGACCAACTCATCGCCGAAAGCGGTCCCCGACACTACCGCAGCTACGTCTACGAGCCCTGCAGCTTCCGCCCGCTGGCGCTGCTCGACGGCAAAGGCCGGGTAGACGCCTGCCCGCTCTACTACCAACTCGACCACCTCGGCATCCCGCAGGAACTGACCAGCTACGGCGGCGTCATCGTCTGGTCGGCCAAATACACCGCCCACGGCAAACTGCGCGAACTGAGTCACGGCGACGGCGAGCGACTCGAACAGCCGCTACGGTTTCAGGGGCAATACTTCGATGCTGAGAGCGGCCTGCACTACAACCGGCATCGCTACTACCATCCGGACATCGGTCGTTATCTGACGCCGAATCCAGTCAAGTTGGCCGCAGGATTGAACCCGTATCGGTACACCCGGAACCCGACTGGGTGGGTTGATCCGTTGGGGTCGAGGGGGAACTGCCCACTGGCGAACAAGGCCGCAGGCTCGGCGACAAATGGGGTGAGCGGGGCAAAGACTGATGAGGGTGAACCCAATGCGCCCTCTCCAATACCTCCAAACCGATACTTGCATCACGCAGACTCAGGCCACGACATATCGAGGACTGGGCGATGGACGCATTCGATCAGCTAGACAACCGGTCAATCCGGTAACACGACTCGATCAATCTTCGTCCTCTTCCTCATCCTCCAACTCAATATTCCCCACATCGCCCAAATCATCAGCATCGTTAAGCGGCACCGTCGCATCATCCATCAGCGATCCCGGATCTTCATTGCCGGGATCGTTGATAAATGGCAGTCCACTCGGATCTTTTTCTTCCTTGCCTTCGGTTTTCGGAGTCATGGGATGCCTCGCTTAATCAGTGATGCTTTTTGTGGTGCTTGTTCGAATGTTTATAACCGCCACCGGAATGGGAGTGACCGCTGCCACTCCCCAGATCATTGCCGACCGCACCGCCGGCTGCACCGCCCAGGCCTGCACCGATGGCCGATCCGGTCGAACCGCCAAGACTGTTGCCGACCACCGATCCACCCGCCGCGCCCAAACCACCACCTATCGCTGCCTCGGTACGGCTGTGCCTGGGCGCGGCAACGGCACTACCGGCCGCGCCGCCGACTCCGGCACCAATCGCTGCCCCCGTGCTGCCACCCATCTGGCCACCGACAACGTTGCCCAGCACCCCACCAAGACCACCACCCACGGCGGCATCTCCATTACCTCCCGCCAATGCCACCTGAGAGACCAGCAATCCAAAAACAATCGCAGGCACCATCAATAGTCGAGCATTCAGGCTTCCGTTTTTTTTGCCGCTGGGTTTCTGGTTCATGGCACGCCTCGCATTCATCCTGAGTATGGAAGATTTGAGCTGCTGCGGCGTGAAACGTTCATAAATGAAAAAGCCCGGCATCAGGCCGGGCTCTTTTCAAATATGAATCAGGATCAGTGACGCTTATGACCATTGGCCAGGTTGCTGCCTACGCCGCCGCCCAATGCACCGCCCAGGCCTGCACCGATGGTGGCTCCGGACTTGCCGCCAAGGCTATTGCCGATCACCGAACCACCGGCCGCGCCGACACCGCCACCGATAGCAGCGCTGGTGCGATGACCTTTTTTGGCGGCAACTGCGCTGCCCGCCGCGCCAGCGACGCCCGCACCAATCGCTGCACCAGTGCTGCCGCCCATCTTCTGGCCGACCACGTTACCCAACGCGCCGCCCAAGCCACCGCCCAGCGCGGCAGTGCCGTCACCAGCCATTGCACCTTGAGCAACCAGAAGCCCCAGAACCAGAGCAGGCAGAGTTAAACGCATGACAAAAACCTCAAAAAAAAGGGGTAAACAAAAAGGGGGGCGAGATTGAATGCTTTTGCGCGGATAAAGTCCAGCACGCCGGTCCAACTTCGCGATTGGCGACGGTTGGACAGCATTTCTGGAAAAGGTTTTATGACGGACAAAAAAAAGCCCGCTGGGGAAACGGGCCAGGTGTTGCTTTCTAACGGATGAGTCGAGACTACGGAGACTGCTGTGAAAAGTTTGTGAAAGATCACCACTTTAAAATACTTGTCATAAAACCCTTTCAGACATTAAAAACCCCGTTCAATGACGGGGTCTGCCTAACATTCGGTTACTTCCTGACCGGTGCTGTCACCCTGGGTAAGAATTTGCCCTTCAGTACCCGGCACGCCCTGGTCTTGATCTTGTCGACCTCTGTCTGGTCCTCGCCGAAACTGGCCACATACTGGGTCTGGCCACACCGTACGGAATTGTTGATCGGAAACTCTGCGCCATCGTCCTCGATATACGGATCAGCCATCTCTTCACCCCTTGTCAAAAAACGGGATCGACACCGGCAAGCCCTTTTGCCGAACAATATCGACCGCCAAGGTTTTTGAGACTAGACGGTCACTAATGGACCTGCCGTTCTTATTTCCCCGTGAGCGACGAATGGCTTCTCACCTTTCACCCCAACTTGACCGCAGTCCCGGTCACGAACACCACGACCATCCCGCCTTTGCCGGCCGGCATACTGATCTCATAATCAAGCCCGACCACCGCGTCCGCCTGAAGCGCCTGCGCCCGCTCCTTGATTTCATCGGTGGCCTGAATGCGTGCTTCTTTCAACGCTCGCTCCAGTGTCTGGGAGCGTCCGCCGAAAAAGTCGCGCATCCCGGCAAATACGTCTCGAACAATGTTGATCCCTTGCACCGACTCGGCGCTGACGATGTCCAGGTAGGCGGTAATTTGTCGGCCTTCAATGGAGTGGGTTGTGGTGGTGATCATGGGTGTTCCTTGCTGTTCAGAAATTCAGCCAGCGCATCAAACGCTGAAATAGCGCTCGTAGACAACTTTCCCGCGAGGGATTGCTCCCAGGTCATGGGTGCCCTGGCGCCAAGCGGGACGAAACTGATCCCGTCGATATCTTTGCGTAGTGCTATCTCCAGAGGAACCGGAGCCCCCAGGCCGCGAGAAACGTTGATCGTCGGCATCAGTTGCCGAAAGTTCGAAACACTCCAGCGCATTGCCGGGAACTGGAAATAGCTGCCGTCTTCAAAACGCACTGTGCGATCAGCGGGGGGTGGCGAACCGACCATCCAGCCGAGTTTGGCAGGGTCACTGGCTTCAGCGTCGGGAAAAGTTGCAGGGGCGGATGCGAGGGCCATTGATGACATGGCAACAATCGACACAGCCGCGATGAGCTTGGCTGCGCCGCGAAAACTGGCGTGAGGATGGAGCATGATATCGATTCCGTTCGAAGAGTTTGAGCAGTCTACAGCCGGATCGGCTTATTCACTGCTTAAGCATGCGCCTCGCGATCAAGAACATCAGCAACCCACTGATTGATACTTTTGTGGGCTAACTGAGCTTTCACAGCAACCGTCGCGTGAAGGGCTGGGGCCAGGCGCAGACTGAGATGGCCTGAATAGGGTTTCTGTGGGGTGCGGCCGAGTTTGGCGCAAGTCTCCAGATAATCGGTGACGGCCGCTTCAAATGCGGTGCGAAGTTCTTTGACTGACTCGCCGTGAAACCCGACAACATCCTTGATGCCCGCAATGTGGCCGACAAACAGACCGTCTTCATCGCTGTATTCGATCCGGGCTGAGTAGCCGTTGTAGTTCATTACGTTCACGGGGTAACTCCTGCTTGTTCAAGAAAAGCCCGGGCGTCACGCACCTGATAGGGCTTGGCTTCTTTGTCGGGGTGCGGCCGGTGGAAGGTGGCGACCACTGCGTTCAGTTCAAAACGTACTCGCGATCCATTACCTTCGATGGTTATGGCCCCTGCAGCGCTGAACAAGGATTCGATGCGGGACCACTCCATGGTGGCCGGGGGTGGGTCTTGAAAATATGGCTTTGAGGGTGCTGAGTTGTTTATTGTTCATGGTATTAAATCATGATACCGCACGAGATTTAGCAACCGCGAATGACATCGCTGATGCGTGGGAGCAGCCTCTGACACGTGCGTAAAAAAACGCCGCTTATCCAGATCAGGAAAGCGGCGTTTTTGTGTGGAAGGGTTTGTTTCGCACGGCAAGCAGGATATCGGGGTGACTCTCGCCGGGCTTGTAGGCAATTTCCGAGAGTTGCGTAAAGCGTTACGCTTGCTGCGTTTTTAGCTGGTCCCTCCCCCCACGCTAACCTATGTGGCGATCTCAGAAGCGCACCCTGTTTGCTCAGCGTTGCTTAGCCAACTTAGGAGCAGGTGCACAGAGTGTTGGATTAACGCCCAGAGACATCAGCAATCAGCCCAGACCCCAGAACCTGTGGTGTTCAAATGACGAAAACGCTATCCGCAGGCGGGTCTTGAGGAATTGAACGCCCCTGCCTCGAAGTGGCCAGCCTCGCAAGCTCAGCACTCAAAAGATGAAGAAAGTTCGTACGCTGACCACCCAGCGCGTGCCGCGTGAGGCGACGCATTGGAGTGGCAGTGGTCAGAGTAGGATAAGATGCCTGCAAATCAGGCTCGCTGTGAGTAGCCCCACATGACAGATAACAGTCGGAACACCACCCGTCTGATCAAGAAGTACCCGAATCGCCGTCTGTATGACACGCACACCAGCAGTCATTTGACCCTTGCGGATATTCGTCAATTGGTCATCGATAAAATCCCCTTCGAGGTGGTCGACGCCAAGACTGGCGAGGATCTGACGCGAAGTATTTTGCTGCAGGTCATTCTGGAAGCCGAAAGTGGTGGTGAGCCGATCTTCTCCATTGAGATGCTCATGGGGATTATCCAGTTCTACGGTCCTTACCAGGGCGTCCTCGGCAGCTACCTGGACAAAAGCATCCAGACGGTCATCGACATCCAGACCCAGACCGGCGCTCAGTCCTCTGAAGCCTGGGGTGAGTTCATGCATCAGCAAGCACCGGTCATGCAGGATTTGATGCGCCAGTACGTCGACCAGTCAAAAGCCCTCTACCTGAACACTCAGAACCTCTTTGGCCTGTTCGGCGGCACACCGTCAGGCAAGCCAGGCGCGGGTGGCGGGTCGAAAAAAAATGGCGATGGGGAATAAACCCATCGCCATCGGTGTAACCGTTCTAACTTGACTTACTTGTTACCGCTTGTTGCCTTGCCAGTCTCTGGCGCGGTTTTCCCGGCTGCGGTAGTCGCTGCAGTTGCTGCAGTCGCTGCCTCGAAACCGCTCTGGGCAACGTCAGTAGCCTGTTTTACGGCTTTCTGTGCGCTTTCAAAAACGGTGCCAGCATTGGCCAGCGACGACTTGAACGCTGCCACAACAGGCTCGGAGCCAGCCGGTGCATTCTTGCTGATCACTTCAACGAACTCTTGCACCTGCTTGGTGCCCGCCTCGACCTGACGCGTGGTCAGTTGGGCGATTTCCGACTGGGTGCCAACAATCAGCGCGTGTACTTGACGATTGAACTCAGCCAGGCGTTCGGCTTGCACATTTGGCTGGGTGAAAGAAGCCTGGAGCTCAGCGAACCCTTGTGGATCACGGACTGCCAGCAGTTTGCGCAAACCGTCGAACTGCTCCTCGGTGGAGGCCTGCAGAGTCTTGATCTGCAATTGGGTGAGCTGTTCAACGCTGGCGAAGATTTTGCCGCTGATTTGCTGCAGGAGGTCTAGGTTGGCTTTCTGAGCGTCTTGCAATTTTTCCGAGTTAAAAAAAGTCATGCTTGAATCTCCTGATTCTGAAAGGCCGACATGAGCCTGAGGACGCGATAGCGATCCTGCCGATCATCGCGTTAGCCTTGATATTGCAGTGCACAAATTCGTTTGGCAATGTTTTTTTGTGCACCGCACAATAATCTTTCACCTCCCGCCACTATTCGCTATAGACTCCTGAAAGGCGAACGGCCAGCCAAGCTCTCTTTAATGATGAGATACAGGCGAGCTGCTTCTCATGCATAAAGCCAGGAGATCACCATGGGCCAGGAAGATATTATTGCATCGCAATATGACAGACTCTCCTCTCAACGCGGTCTGTTCGAACACCTGAGTCATCTGCAGCGCCTCAATACCCTGAACGTCCTTGATGCTTTGCGCCAGCGCCAGGAAAAAACCCTCATGCCTCTGAAGCGGGGCCAACTCAGACAACCCACGCCCGCTGACTGGAAGGAATACTTCACCGACCTCGCTCAACGCAGCCTGCTGTTCTGGGACACCCTGCGCCAGCGCGGCGACAATACACTGGCCCATGAACGCGCCGGGTATCCGCTGCTGCTCAAGTTCGATCATGAAACCCTGATCGCAGGCGCCGATCTCCCGCGCCCGGTCAACTATTCACTGCTGCAAATCCTCCCCGGGCCAGAGCAAAAAATCGACAGCAACGGCCAGCCGGTGATCATCATTGACCCACGCGGCGGCCACGGCTCGGGAATCGGCGGTTTCAAACAGGATTCGGTATTAGGCGAAAGCCTCAGAGCCGGCCACCCCACCTATTTCATTTCTTTCAGTCACTCGCCACAGCCTGGGCAAACCCTGGCCGATATTGTCGAAGCCCAGGCCCGGTTCATCGAAGTCGTCAGTGCCCTTCACCCGGCCAACAGCAAGCCGATCATCATCGGCAACTGCCAGGCCGGTTGGGCCTTGATGGGATTGGCGGCAACACGGCCGGAACTGCCAGGGTTGATCATTATCAATGGTGCCCCTTTGTCGTACTGGGCCGGTGTCAATGGACGCAATCCGATGCGCTATACCGGTGGCCTGCTGGGTGGCGGCTGGATGGCACGCCTGGGCAGCGACTTGGGCAATGGCCGTTTCGACGGCACCTGGCTGGTCAGCAATTTCGAAAACCTGGACCCGGCCAACACCTATTGGGGCAAGTACTACCAGTTGTTCAGCCAGGTCGACAGCGAGGCTGCACGCTTCCTCGACTTCGAACGCTGGTGGGGCAGCCCGACCCTGCTCAATGGCGAAGAAATCGAGATGATTGTCGATGACCTTTTCATCGGCAACCAGTTGTCCGGCGGTCTCGGCCGCAAGAGCTCCGGCATTGACCTGAAACGGATCGAAGTACCGGTGGTGGTGTTCTGCTCCTACGGAGACAACATCACCCCTCCACAGCAGGCATTGAACTGGATCGCCGATGTCTATCCCAGCGATCTCGCTTTGCATGACGCAGGACGTACCATCGTCTACCTGCGGCACGCCAGCATCGGCCATTTGGGCATTTTTGTTTCCGGCAAGGTGGCGCAACGTGAACACCGTGGGTTGCTCGGTGCGGTCGAAGCCATCAATGCGCTGCCGGCAGGGCTATACGAAATGCTGATCGACGATCTGCCGGCCGCCTCAGGCAGCGGTGACGTGCAATACCGAGTGCGTTTCGAATCAAGGCGAATCGCCGATATCCATGATGACGTCGAGCCGACTCGTGATGACGATCGCGAATTCTCTCTGGTGGAGCGTGCGTCTGAAATCAACAGCACGCTTTACGACGGGTTCATACGCCCGTGGCTACGTCAGATAGTCAACGAGCCGGTTGCCGAACTGATGCGCAGGACGCATCCCTTCCACCAACAGCAAGTGCTATGGAGCAGCCTGAACCCGGCGCTGTGGTGGTTGGCCGGGACCGCCTCCCAAGTCAGCAGTGATCGTCGTCCTGCATGCAAAGATAACCCGTTGCTGGCCTGGCAGGAGCTGTTCTCCAACCAGACGCAAGACGCCCTGAATGCTTATCGCGATATCCGCGATGCCACCCAGGAGCTGTGTTTCTATGGCATTTACGGCGCACTGAGTGTCCTCACCAGCAACAAGCCTGTGCGAAATCTCCAGGCACATGCTGATCAGCAAGACCAAGCCCTGATCGAACGCCTGCAGGATGCACTGCCCCATGGGGGCCCGCTGGAAGCGTTGGTGCGGATTCTGTTTTTGCTGGGCCGCGACAGCGACAAGGCGGGCAAGGAAAGCATTGAAAAACTGATCCAGCAGGTGCATCTGCTGGTCCAGGACTACAGCAATGAGCCTGCAGCCCTGCGCGAAGCCATCCGGTTGCAGAACCTGCTGGTTTTTGCCCACCCACAAGAAAGCTTACGCAGCCTGCCCTTGCTACTCCCGGACACCAAGGCACGCCAACAGGTCCTCGCAGCCGTTGGGCAATTGATGCCCGAACTGCTGACAATTACTGGAGCTGAACGGGAATTCTGGCGTGAACTGCACGCGCTACTCGAAGTCCCCCTGCCGGGCTTCAGCCTGACCCAACCGCCCAGTGAAACAGATGTCATTCAGCAGGCGCCCCCTCTGGAGCCATCCCCGTTTGTGGCAGTGCTGCCGTCGGAGATCACACCGGCGTCCGCCCCCGTCATCGTAGCTAAAGCCCCAAAACGCAAAGCGAGCAAAAGGACAAAAGGTCCAAAGCCTCAATGAACGCCTCAATGCGCCTTCACAAGGGACTAGCGGTGCATCCGTTTGGCGAAGCCTGCGATCTTTTGATCTCTGCGCAAACCGACGGGGTTCATGAGTCTAACCGGCGCGAGTTCCTCGAGCATAAGCAACGACTCGTCGGTTCGATACTGACCGGGGGTCATACCGAACCAGCGGGTGCATGCCTTATGGAAGCTGCTGTGATCATGAAAGCCGAGCAGGTAAGTCACATGCTTCATGTTGAAATGAGAATGGCGCAAATAGAAGTCGGCCAACTGCCGGCGCACATCGCTCAGGACATCCTTGAATTGTGTGCCGTCCTTCTCAAGGCCTCGTTGGAGCGTTCGCTTGCTGATGTTCAGTGCCGCCGCAATCGATTCCATATCACATTGGCCTTGCCCCTGGCTCAAGCGCTCGTTAATCAGCGCGCGAACCCTGCCAACAATAGAGTAGCCGGACAACAGGTCCAATTGAGCCTCGGCAAAACTGTCATGGAGTATGGCCAACGCCTCGTTGGCCATACTCAAAGGACTCAGAAGCTCCTGGCCATCGAACAAGATGCTGTCATAAGCCGCCCCGAAACGCAGCGGACAGCCAAACAACCGTCGATGCTCGGAGGTATCTTCAGGTTCGGGATAAGTGAACTCCACACTCAACGGTTGCAGCGACTTGCCACCCGCCAGCCAACGGCAGAAACCCAGCAGCGACGCCAAGCCTGCATCCGTATATTGCCGGGGTTTGACCGAGCCAGGTTGTTGATGCTCGAGGCTGGCCAGTCGGTAATGCTGCTGCTCCGGGACAAAGAAAAGGCTTAATCCGGTGCCAATCAGCGGGCTGAAACGAACCAGACGTTCAAGCGCCCTTTTCAGATTCGAACTGGACATCATCGTGTAGCCCACGATCTGAAAACTGCTGGGATGGAATTCCCCGTAGGCTTTCAAACCGATATTCAGATCATCCGAAGCCTGAGCAGCCAGGTCCCAAAGACGATAGATAACGCTTCGCTCGCAGAATGCTCCTGGTTTATTCACGAACTCGACATCCAGTCCCGCCTCTTGGCACAGACCGGCAAGGTCCAGTCCTTGGGCCAAAAACGTATTTGCCAGCATGCTGGCATAACCTGAACTCATTCTATACATGGCGTCCTCAGTGACCAATGGAACCGAACGTCCTGTCCGGAGCCGATACTGACATGCGTTGAACATATTTCAACTACGTTGCAGGAATATTAACCATCCATTCAGTTTCAAACATTGACCCCAGTATAGGTACTCCTCACTTTTTGCCAGCGAGCACCTCCCCCGCGTGGCACCAATGGACATGAAAACGTCACCTTCAAACACTTCCGCACGGCCCGTCGATATCGAACAATCCTCTCTCCTGCAGCGCAAAAAAAAAGGAAGTAGAAATATGGAGTCGCGTAGTCGTATTGCTGTGGTAACGGGTGGTATGGGCGGCATTGGTACGGCAATTTGCCAGCGTCTGTACAAGGAAGGATTCAAGGTAATCGTCGGCTGCAGCTCTGATTCCAGCCGCAAGGACGACTGGATTGCCAGTCAGCTGGCGGCGGGTTATCAGTTTGAGTGCATCTATGGCGACGTCACCGATTGGGAGACGACCCGCAAGTCTTTCGAGATGGCTCGTGAACAATTCGGCCCGATCGATGTGCTGGTCAACAATGCCGGCATCACTCGCGACGCCTCTTTTCGCAAGCTCACCCCGGAAGACTGGAACAGCGTGATCGGGACCAACCTGACGGGCATGTTCAACACCACCAAGCAGGTCATTGAAGGCATGCTGGCCAACGGGTGGGGGCGGATCATCAATATCTCCTCGATCAACGGTCAGCGTGGCCAGTTCGGTCAGACCAACTACTCCGCCGCCAAGGCTGGCATCCATGGTTTCACCATGGCACTGGCCCGGGAAGTCTCCGGCAAGGGCGTGACCGTCAATACCGTATCCCCAGGCTACATCCAGACCTCCATGACTGCGGCAATTCGTCCGGACATTCTCGAAGGCATGATCGCAGCAACTCCGGTTGGTCGCCTTGGCCAACCCGAAGAGATCGCCTCGATCGTAGCCTGGCTGGCTTCCGATGAGTCCGCCTACAGCACCGGTGCCGATTTCTCGGTAAACGGCGGCATGAACATGCAGTAACCCCGATCAGGGCAGGAATGCCCTGGTTTGTTCGACGAATTTTGTCTTTTCGATGAGGTCACGCATGAACGAAGTCGTAATCGTTGCCGCTACTCGTACCGCCATTGGCAGCTTCCAGGGTGCTCTGTCTGCAATTCCCGCGACCGAACTGGGTGCCGCAGTGATTCGCCGCCTGCTTGAGCAGACCGGTATCGATGCTGCTCAAATTGATGAAGTGATACTCGGCCAGGTACTCACTGCCGGCGCTGGGCAAAACCCGGCACGCCAGACAGCGATCAAAGCTGGTTTGCCACACACCACGCCTGCCCTGACCCTGAACAAGGTCTGCGGCTCCGGTCTCAAGGCGGTCCATCTCGCCGTCCAGGCAATCCGTTGCGGCGACGCGGAACTGGTCATCGCTGGCGGCCAGGAAAATATGAGTCTGGCCCCCTATGTTCTGCCCAAGGCACGCACCGGCCTGCGTATGGGCCATGCGCAACTGCAAGACAGCATGATCCAGGATGGCCTGTGGGACGCCTTCAACGACTATCACATGGGTATCACCGCTGAGAATCTGGCGCAGAAGTACGAGATCTCTCGTGAAGCACAGGATACCTTCGCTGCCGCCTCGCAACAGAAAGCCGCCGCAGCCATTGAGGGAGGGCGTTTCCAGAGCGAAATCACCCCGATCCTGATTCCTCAGCGCAAGGGCGAACCGCTGGTCTTCGACACCGACGAACAGCCGCGTATCGACAGCACAGCGCAAGCGTTGGCGAAACTCAAACCGGCATTCCAGAAAGACGGCAGCGTGACCGCCGGCAACGCTTCGACCCTCAACGATGGTGCGGCCGTGCTGTTGCTGGCCAGCGCCGCTAAAGCACAAGCGCTCGGCCTTCCGGTACTGGCACGGATCAAAGCCTATGCCAGCGCCGGCGTGGACCCGTCGATCATGGGCATCGGCCCAGTCCCGGCTACACGCCTGACCCTGCAAAAGGCCGGCTGGAGTGTCGAGGACCTGGACCTGATCGAAGCCAACGAAGCCTTCGCCGCCCAGGCGCTGGCGGTTGGCAAAGAGTTGGGTTGGGACACCAGCAAAGTCAACGTCAACGGCGGCGCGATCGCCCTTGGCCATCCGATCGGCGCGTCGGGGGCACGGATTCTGGTGTCGCTGGTACACGAACTGATCCGTCGCGACGGCAAGAAGGGGCTGGCCACTTTGTGCATCGGCGGCGGACAAGGCGTCGGCCTGGCTATCGAGCGCTAACCAACGGCATCTGAGTAGCCCATGCGCGGACTTGGGCCCCTTGTTCCGCGCATCAGGTTGGCGTCAGTCAACGCTGCCCGCATTCCTGCCGTCGCTATGCCGGAGTCCGGCAAAGCGCGGCTTTTTTCTGCCCGGCTCATCTGTATGGGCAAGGAACTTTATGGACAACAACGCGCATACATTCAAAACCTATTGGTCAGGCCAGGTTCCGTTCATCGCTTCCTTTGCAGTGCAACAATTACGCCTATGGGTCAGCACTAATCCGTGGTTTTCCGGGCATGAGCACGGCGCCTGGTTCGAGCTGCCTCGCGAAACCCTGGACAGCCTTCAAGCGGACTACCAGGTTCAATGGGGCCAACTCGGCCAAAAACTGCTGACCGGCCAACCCTTCAGCTTCGATGATCGACGCTTCTCCAGCGGCAACTGGAGCGAGCCACTGTTCGGCTCCCTCGCTGCGTTTTACCTGCTCAACGCAAGCTTTCTCCTGAAACTGCTGGACAAGCTGCTGATCGACGAAAAAAAACCGCGCCAACGCCTGCGCTATCTGGTGGAGCAAGCCATTGCCGCCAGTGCGCCAAGCAATTTCCTGGTCAGTAACCCTGATGCGCTCCAGCGTGTGGTTGAGACTCAAGGTGCCAGCCTGCTCACAGGTATGCAGCATCTGGCCAGCGACATGAACGAAGGCAAAATGCGCCAGTGTGATAGCGACGCCTTCAAGGTTGGCGTCGATCTGGCGAACACCCCCGGCGAAATCGTCTTCGAGAATCACCTATTCCAGCTGATTCAGTACTACCCGCAAAGCGAAACCCAGTACCGACACCCGGTATTCGTCGTACCTCCGTCGATCAACAAGTACTACATCCTTGATCTGCGCCCGGACAACTCGATGGTCCGCCACCTGCTGGAACAGGGACATCCCGTATTCCTGATGTCCTGGCGCAACTTTGACGAGGAACACGCTGGCACCACCTGGGATGACCTGATTGAGCACGGGGTAATCGACGCCTTGCAGGTGACCCGCAATATCAGTGGCGAGCAGCGACTCAATTGCGTGGGCTTCTGCATCGGCGGCACCCTGCTGAGCACGGCGCTGGCAGTACTTGCTGCACGCGGCGACAGGGAGATCGCCAGCGTGAGCCTGTTCACCACGTTCCTTGACTACCTGGATACCGGTCCCATCGACATATTCGTCGACGAAGAACTGGTGGCCTATCGAGAGCGCACCATCGGCGGCATGAATGGTCCCATCGGTCTGTTTCGTGGTGAGGACATGGGCAATACCTTTTCCCTACTGCGCCCCAACGAGCTGTGGTGGAACTACAACGTCGACAAATACCTCAAGGGGCAGAAGCCGATCCCGCTTGATCTGCTGTACTGGAACAACGACAGCACCAACCTTCCGGGGCCGATGTACTGCTGGTATCTGCGCCACACCTATCTGCAGAACGATTTGAAATCAGGCGAGCTGGAGTGCTGTGGGGTCAAGCTTGATTTGCGTGCAATTGACGCTCCCGCTTACATCCTCGCCACCCATGACGATCACATCGTGCCTTGGAAAAGCGCCTACGCCAGCACCAACCTGCTCTCCGGGGCCAAGCGTTTTGTATTAGGAGCTTCAGGGCATATCGCCGGCGTCATCAATCCACCGGCCAAGCAGAAGCGCCATTACTGGACCAATAATCGGGTCACGAAAAACCCGGAGACCTGGTTCAAGAATGCTGAGCAGCAACCCGGTAGCTGGTGGAATGACTGGTTCAACTGGCTGGCGGGACACTCCGGCGAGCGCCAACCAGCGGTTGCGCACATAGGGAATGACAAATTCCCGCCTCTGGAGCCAGCGCCAGGCAGTTATGTAAAGCAATGAAAGACTGAAATGCCCTGCTGCATGACTTCATGCAGCAGGTCAACTGCGGATCATTTGTTTCGGTACAAGGAAAGAGGCCCCATGAGCACCGCGTTGCGCATCAACGAAGCACTTTTGATTGCCGGGCACGCATTCGAACCTTTTCAATGCGTCGCCTGGGCCGCGCAAGACGGTAATGGCGAACTGAGCCTGACCGTCATCGACCGGGCAGCCACTCGTATTTGTCGCAAACAGATTCCAAGCAGTACCTATTCCGACCCGGCGCAGCTGGAAAACCTGCTGGAAGAGGTACGCGCCGAGTTGAGCCTGGGGGGCTACACGCTGCAATCCTGGG
This sequence comes from Pseudomonas sp. 05L36, assembly GCF_056398125.1. Taxonomy (NCBI): domain Bacteria; kingdom Pseudomonadati; phylum Pseudomonadota; class Gammaproteobacteria; order Pseudomonadales; family Pseudomonadaceae; genus Pseudomonas; species Pseudomonas sp. 05L36. The sequence continues at coordinate 147,160 of NZ_JBFTOU010000009.1, forward strand.
CAATGCCAGAGTAAGCATTCTCGCGGATCGCTACCAGGATGTGAGGCAAATATTGGGCACGGGGCGACAATCCATTTCATCCCTGATGGAATGATTTGCCGGGCTGGAGTTTTTTCAGAAACGCAGAAACGAAAAAGCCCTGAATAATCAGGGCTTTTTCGTATAAATGTGGCGGTGAAGGAGAGATTCGAACTCTCGATACAGTTTCCTGTATACACACTTTCCAGGCGTGCTCCTTAAGCCACTCGGACACTTCACCGTATCTCTTCAAACAAGTTCTGTCTGTCGAGGCGCGCTAATGTAGTCGAAAGCTTTTCCGATGGCAAACATTTTTTTCAGAATTTTCATGCGGTTAACGCGATTCAGCGTTTCCGGTCCCTCGGGGCCATGGCAAACCGGCCAATCTCCGGCTTCGTGCCCTCTTCTATATAGAGGGGAATGCGCGGCAGGCACGGCGGACCAGACCTGGCGGGCAGGCAAAGGGTGACTGGCGGGTCAGTCACGGCGCTTTACCTGGCCTGCGGCGGTGGGTAACGTCTGCCCAACTTTATTGAAAGGAATAGCGTCATGAGTGAGTTGATTTCCTACCATCTCGAAGACGGTATCGCGACCCTGACCTTGAGCAATGGCAAGGTCAATGCCATTTCCCCAGATGTGATTGCCGAGCTCAACGCTGCGCTGGATCAGGCCGTGACTGATCGTGCGGTGGTGATCATCACTGGCCAGCCGGGCATTCTCTCCGGTGGTTATGACTTGAAGGTAATGACGGCCGGCCCTAAAGAAGCCGTGGCACTGGTGACCTCCGGCTCGACCCTGGCCCGCCGCCTGCTGTCGCACCCCTTCCCGGTGATCGTGGCGTGCCCGGGGCATGCGGTGGCCAAGGGCGCGTTTCTGCTGTTGTCGGCCGACTATCGCATTGGCGTAGACGGTGCGTTCAGCATTGGCCTGAACGAAGTGCAGATCGGCATGACCATGCACCACGCAGGCATTGAGATCGCACGTGATCGCCTGAACAAAGTGGCGCTTCAGCGTTCGGTGGTCAACGGCGAGATGTTCAGTCCACAAGGCGCCGTGGCTGCCGGTTTCCTTGATGTCGTGGTCTCGGCTGAAGAACTGCAGGGCGCGGCATTGGCGGCGGCTCGTCAGTTGAAGAAGATCAACATGACCGCGCACAAGAACACCAAACTGAAAGTGCGCAAAGCACTGCTGGAGGCCCTGGACAACGCGATCATCCAGGATCAGGAACATTTGGGTTAAGCCTGGATCTGCTACAACGAAAGCCCGACCGTCGTGTCGGGCTTTTTCATACATGTCTGTGTTAAACCTCTGTAACCGCTCTAGACTGCTTCTGACCGACTGGTCGGAAACATCAGCACAAACATCGGCTATCTCCCACTTCCCTGGCAGTAATTGCCGAAAACAGTGCACATCCGTACACTGCGCCACCTTTTGTCCCGGTGGGGCCTGTAGATGCTGTTTTTGTTTCGTATGTCATTGATGGGCCTGCACTTTATCGTGGCGGGTGTGCTGGGCGTGATTCTCGGCCTGTGCCGGCCATTCAACCCGGACAACAGCCGTCTGTGCGCACGCCTGTACGCATGGCCGGCCATGTGTATTTTGCGTTTGCGGGTGAAGGCCGACGTCGGGCCGTTGATGGATAAACCGGACAGTTGCGTGATCATCGCCAATCACCAGTCCAACTACGACCTGTTTGTGTTTGGCAACGTGGTGCCCCGCCGTACCGTGTGCATCGGCAAAAAGAGCCTGAAATGGGTGCCGCTGTTCGGACAGTTGTTCTGGCTGGCCGGCAATGTGCTGATCGACCGCGGCAATGCGCACAAGGCGCGCAACTCGATGTTGACCACTACCCACACCCTGCAAAACAAAGACACCTCGATCTGGGTTTTCCCGGAAGGCACGCGCAATCTGGGTGAGGACTTGCTGCCCTTCAAGAAAGGCGCCTTTCAGATGGCCATTGCCGCCGGGGTGCCGATCGTGCCGGTGTGTGTCAGCAGTTACGTCAAACACATGCGATTGAACCGCTGGCGCAGCGGGAAAATTCTGATTCGCTCATTGCCGGCGATTCCCACCGCCGGATTGAGCCTGGACGACATGCCCATGCTGATCGCCCAGTGCCGCGAGCAGATGCGTGAATGCATCGAATCGATGGACCGGCAACTGCAAGCCGCCTGAAAAACAAAACCCGCCTGGTGCGGGTTTTCTTTTGCCTGCGAGTCTTTATCCAGAACTCGGCAGATTTAACTGACTCTCAAACACTGCAAGGCTAAGCTGATCAACACCGCCATTGCATTTGTTGCCAATCAAAAGCTGCCAAAAGAAGTGAATCACCATCATGGGTAGAGTTGTTGCTTCAGCGGTTTATAGCGCCGGTAAGAGAGTCACCAATATCACCCTCGACGAAGGCGCAGCCTGGGCTGCCAAGCCCGGACACTTTGTCTGGATCGGCCTCGAGGAGCCGAACGCCGAGGAACTCTACAATCTGCAACGCCAGTTCAAGCTGCACGAACTGGCCATTGAAGATGCCCTGGAAAAGCACAGTCGACCGAAGCTGGAAACCTTTGGCGATGCGTTGTTCATCGTGACCTATTCGCCCATCCGTCATGAAGGCAAACTCGAGTTTATCGAGACGCATATCTTTGCCGGCAATGGCTACATCATTACTGCGCGCAACGGTCACTCCGCGTCCTACGCCCATGTTCGACAACGCTGTGAGGCGCGTCCGCTATTGCTTGAGCACGGGGAAGATTTCGTACTCTATGCCATCCTCGATTTCGTGATCGAAAACTACCAGCCGATGGGCGAAGCCATTCACGCGGAAATCGATGAGCTGGAACGCAACGTGTTATGCGGCGTGTTGAATGACTACGACATCCAGAAGCTGCATGGCCTGCGTCGTGATGTTTTGCGCTTGCGTCGTTATGTGGCACCGATGATTGAGATCGGGGAGGAATTGCAGAGGCTGAGCTTCCCGTTCATCGACAAGAACATGCGGCCGTACTTTCGCGATGTGCAGATTCATGTGACACGGCAGATGGAAGACCTGACGACCCTGGCAGATATTGCCAGCCAGACGATTGAAGTCGGGGTGCTGTTGGAGGCCTCTCGCCAGAGCGTGGTGCAACGCAAGTTTGCGGCCTGGGCGGCGATTCTGGCCTTCCCGACGGCGGTGGCGGGTATTTATGGAATGAATTTCCAGAACATGCCGGAGTTGAGCTGGCAATTCGGGTATTTCGGAGTGCTGGGGTTTATTACAGTGGGTTGTTTGGGGTTGTGGGCTAGTTTCAAGAAGTCGGGGTGGTTGTAGTCGAGACCGAGGTGATTGGGAAATTCGCTGGCAAGCCAGCTCCTACAATGGGTACGCAATCCCCCGTAGGAGCTGGCTTGCCAGCGAAGCTTTTGCTTCAGGTCGTTTGAGGCTTGTGCGCCACAAACCGCATCATCCACTCGGCCACCGTGGCGCCGTGGTGTTCCTGTTCCAGGCTCGCGATACCTTTGGAGTAGACCTGCTCACCCAGTGCCTGCTGGCGAATCTCCAACAAGGCGCGGGAGTAGTCGTGGATGAATTCCGGATGCCCCTGGAAGCACAGCACCTGATCGTTGATGTGGTAGGCGGCATACGGGCAGAAATCGCTGGAAGCGATGACAGTGGCGTTCTCCGGCAGTGACGTAACCTGGTCCTGGTGACTGATCAACAACGTCAGTTCTTCGCGCACCGGGCTCATCCAGGGCGCCTTGGCGGCCAATTTGTAGTTGTGGGTGCCGACGCCCCAGCCTTGGGTTGCACGTTCGCTCTTGCCACCAAGCAGCAGTGCCAGCAACTGATGACCGAAGCAGATGCCCAGCAATTTGTCGCCGTGCTCGTAGCGGGTCAACAGATATTTCTTGAGGGTTTCGATCCACGGGTCGGTGCCAAAGGAATCGGCCTTGCTGCCCGTCACCAGGTAGGCGTCGAATGTCAGGTCGTCGCTTGGGTATTCACCCTGCACCACGTTGTAGACCGTGAACTCGGCGGCAATCGGCTGCTGCGAAAACAGGTGTTTGAACATCTGCCCGTAGCCCTGATATTGGTCAACCAATTCCGGACGCAGGTGGTCGGTTTCCAGAATGCAGATGCGTAACGACATAAAAAATACCTGACACGTGATGGGAATAATGCACACCTCAGAGCCTGCCTTGAAACGCTGTGACAAGGCAAGCCCCGAAATGCAACATCTCCCCCTTAGAACGCCTCCCCTTTGGCCGCCTTCTCCAGCAGCAAGGCGGGCGGCGCGAACCGCTCGCCATATTGCTTCGCCAGATACTGGGCGCGGGCAACGAAGTCCTGCACGCCGTACTGGTTGATGAACTGCAGCGCACCGCCGGTCCAGGCGGCGAACCCGATGCCGAAGATCGAGCCAACGTTGGCATCCGCCGTGGAGGTCAACACGCCCTCCTCCACACAGCGCACGGTTTCGATGGCTTGCACGAACAGCAAGCGATCACGCACATCCTTCGGCGAAATCTGCCCATCGGTTTTCTCGAAGCGGGTTTTCAACTCCGGCCACAAGTGTTTCTGGCCGCCCACCGGATACTCGTAGAAACCTCCACCGGCAGCCTTGCCCGGACGCTTGAACTCATTGAGCAGCACGTCAATCACGGCAAATGCCGGGTGTTCTATCAGCGGTTTCCCTTCTGCTTGCAAGTCCTTGGCGGTTTGCAGGCGGATATGGCTCATCAGGCTGAGGGAAACTTCGTCAGAGATCGCCAGCGGTCCTACAGGCATGCCGGCTTTGCGCGCTTCAGTCTCTATCATCGCCGCGTTGATGCCTTCACCCAGCATGGCGATGCCTTCGTTGGTGAAGGTGCCGAACACCCGCGACGTGAAGAAACCGCGGCTGTCATTGACCACAATCGGGGTTTTCCTGATTTGCAGGACGTAATCGAAGCCGCGGGCCAGGGTTTCGTCGCTGGTATTGGCGCCCCTGATGATTTCCACCAGCGGCATTTTTTCCACGGGGCTGAAAAAGTGCAGGCCGATGAACTTGCTCTGATCGGGCACGGCGCACGCCAGGCCGCTGATCGGCAAGGTCGAGGTATTGGAGGCGATAACCGCGTCCGCGCCGACGACCTTCTGCGCCGCCAACGAAACCTTGGCTTTCAAATCTCGATCCTCGAATACGGCCTCGATGATCAGGTCGCAACCGGCCAGGTCGGCATCGCTTTCGCTGGTTTGAATGCGAGACAGAACGGTGTCGCGTTGCTCGAGGCTCATTTGTCCGCGAGCGACTTTCTTGTCCAGCAGCGCCACCGAATGCGCCTTGCCCTTCTCAGCCGCCGCGAGGTTGATGTCCTTGAGCACCACCTCGATACCCGCCGACGCGCTGACAAACGCGATACCGGCGCCCATCATCCCGGCGCCGAGCACGCCGACCTTGCGGGTGACATAAGGCGCAAAACCTTGAGGTCGCGAGCCGCCGGCATTGATTTCATTGAGCTGGAACCAGAACGTGCCAATCAGGTTTTTCGAGACCTGGCCGGTGGTCAGTTCGGTGAAGTAGCGGGTTTCGATCAGGTGTGCCGTGTCGAAATCCACTTGGGCACCCTCGACCGCCGCGCAGAGGATTTTCTCCGGCGCGGGCATCGTGCCCTGGGTTTTGCTGCGCAGGATCGATGGCGCAACCGCCAGCATCTGCGCGACTTTCGGGTTTGACGGTGTGCCGCCCGGTATCTGGTAGCCCTTCACGTCCCAGCGCTGTACCGCCGTCGGGTTGGCGAGAATCCACGCCCGCGCCTTGGCCAACAGGTCTTCTTGATCGGTCGCCAGCGCGTCGATCAATCCTGCCTGCAACGCTTGTTGCGGTCGCAGCCTCTTGCCTTCAAGCAGATAAGGCAGGGCTTTTTCCAGGCCGAGCATGCGTACCATGCGCACCACGCCACCACCGCCCGGCAGCAGACCGAGGGTGACTTCCGGCAGGCCGAGTTGCACTGATGGATTGTCCAGCGCCACGCGGTGATGGCAGGCCAGGCAGATTTCCCAACCGCCGCCCAAGGCGGCGCCGTTGATCGCGGCGACCACCGGCTTACCGAGGGTTTCCAGAGTGCGCAACTGGCCCTTGAGGGTCAGCACCATGTCGTAGAACGCTTTGGCTTGGGGCTTGCCGACCTTGATCAGTTCGTTGAGGTCGCCGCCAGCGAAAAACGTCTTCTTGGCCGAGGTGATGATCACACCGGCGATGCTGTCCTTGTCGGCCACCAGGCGCGCAACGCAGTCAGCCATGGCTTCGCGGTACACCGCGTTCATGGTGTTGGCGCTCTGACCGGGCATGTCGATGGTCAGGACAACGATCTGGTCCTGGTCTTTTTCGTAACGAATGGCTTCGTTCATAACTGGGTTCCTTGAAGTCCGGGCTCAGAGGCGTTCGATGATGGTGGCAATGCCCATGCCGCCGCCGACACACAGGGTCGCGAGGCCATAACGCAGGCGTCGGGCTTCCAGTTCATCGAGCAACGTGCCGAGAATGGCGCAACCGGTGGCGCCCAGCGGGTGGCCCATGGCGATTGAGCCGCCATTGACATTGACCTTGTCCGGATCGACGGCCATGTCCTTGATGAATTTCAACACCACGGAGGCAAAGGCCTCGTTGACCTCGAACAGATCGATGTCTTCAACCCGCAGCCCGGCCTTGGCCAGCGCCTTGCGGGTCGCCGGCGCAGGGCCGGTGAGCATGATGGTCGGGTCGGTGCTGGTGACCGCAGTGGCGACAATCCGCGCCCGGGGCTGCAAGCCCAGCGCCCGGCCCTTGGCTTCGGAGCCGATGAGCATCAGCGCCGCGCCGTCGACGATTCCGGAACTGTTGCCTGGGGTGTGGACGTGGTTGATCCGCTCGACGCGGCTGTAGACCCGCAGTGCGGTGGCATCGAAGCCCATCTGCCCCATCATCTCGAAACTTGGCTTGAGCTTGCCCAGGCCTTCCAGGGTCGATTCGGCGCGGATGAACTCATCGTGATCGAGCAGGACGATGCCGTTCTGGTCCTGCACCGGCACCAGCGACTTGTTGAACGAACCGTCGGCCCGCGCCCGCGCAGCCTTTTGCTGCGAATGCAGCGCATAGGCATCGACGTCCTGACGGCTGAAGCCTTCAAGGGTGGCGATCAGGTCGGCGCCCACACCCTGTGGCGTGAAGTGGCTGTGCAGGTTAGTCGCCGGGTCCAGCGCCCAGGCCCCGCCATCGCTGCCCATCGGCACCCGCGACATCGACTCGACACCACCGACCACCACCAGGTCTTCGAAGCCGGAACGCACTTTCATCGCGCCGAGGTTCACTGCCTCCAGCCCCGAAGCGCAGAAACGGTTGATCTGTACTCCCGCCACACTGACATCCCAATCGGCCACCTGAGCGGCGGTCTTGGCGATGTCGGAACCTTGATCACCAATCGGTGTCACGCAGCCGAGCACCACGTCATCGACCTGACTGGTATCCAGAGCCGTGCGCCGTTGCAGCGCGGTGAGCAAACCGGCAACCAGGTTCACCGGCTTGACGCTGTGCAAGGCGCCATCGGCCTTGCCTTTGCCACGGGGCGTGCGTAACGCGTCGAAAATCAATGCTTGGGTCATGACGTCCTCGAACCGCAGTGCAGATGGGTAAATACCGAGTGCCCACTCTTGGCCCGAGCCACGTTTGATTCAATGACCGCAGCGCTCACAGACGTTGACGCTCACGCTCAGACGGACGGTAGTCAGCTACCGGATTAACCGATTCAAGACACCAAGCTGTCTAGCCAACGGGCGCCAAAGAAGCTGGCAATAGGCCTCATACCTTTTTTAAAGCGAATCGTAACGACTCCATATGAAATGGATCTAAACCAAGCGCAACGCGGGCTCTAAGGTGAACTTGTACGAAGTTGTCGTCGGGTTTTGCCGAGGCGCTCGTCACTACAGGAAGTGCAACGCTCTGCCACCATGGAGCTATGCGGGCAGGCATCAGGAAATAACAAAAAAGGCGGTCAAGCCATGTTCAAACAATCGAAAGTACGTCAAGCCGGGCTCATCCTTTTCGCCACCACGCTGTTGTTGATATTGCCGAACCTGACCAAGGTGATCGGCTAGTCGCGTCTAAAAGATACGGCGTCACAGTTTTTGAATTGCCACTCTCAAAATGTGACTGGCCCGCTACCCGGGCCAGCGTGGCTGTGCCAATCTTTGCGGCACTTGCACGACATGGACGGCGATCACTTGAAAATGCTCATTCTGCTCGGGGCCATGCTGTTCGGCTCGCCCCTGTATGCCGCACAGCTGAACCTGGAGCTGGGCGCGAACAGTCGCACCTGGCAGACCGAGCAATTGCTCAAGCATCCTCAGGCTCAAACCATCAACATCAGCAACGACGTTTCCTACAAGCGGGACATGAGTTACCGCGCGGTGCCGCTGTCCGCATTACTGACCGGCATCAAGCCTGACGACCACCTGCAAGCCGTGGCCCTGGATGGCTTTGCCGCCGAAATGGCCGCGGCGCCGCTGCTCAATACCCAGGGTGCACAGGCATGGCTGGCGATTGAAGACCCGGCCAAACCCTGGCCACCGCTATCGGAAGGCAAGCCGGGCGCCGGGCCGTTCTATCTGGTCTGGAGCAATCCGCAGGCCGGCAACATCAGCCCCGAACAGTGGCCGTTCCAGGTGGCGAGCATCAAACGCCTGGCGCCCGTGGCCGAGCGTTTCCCTGCCCTGCTGCCCGATCCGGCGTTGAAGGCGGATGATCCGGTGAACAAGGGATTTGCGTTGTTCCAGAAGAATTGCCTGGCCTGCCATCGACTCAACGGCGCCGGGGACGCGCAATTCGGGCCGGACCTGAATATTCCGTACAACCCGACCGAGTACTTCGGCGCGGACTTCCTCCTGCGCTACATTCGCGATCCACAGAGTTTGCGCCAGTGGCCGCAGGCGAAGATGCCCGGGTTCTCGACCGAGGTGTTGCCGGATGGAGATCTGGGGATGCTGGTGGGGTATTTGAAGCATATGGTGGGGCGCAAGGTGAAGCCGTAACAACATAGTACCTGTGGGAGCGAGCTTGCTCGCGATGGCGTCATTTCAGTCAGTACTTTTGTGACTGACACTCCGCTATCGCGAGCAAGCTCGCTCCCACAGGGATCACCTCTGCCTGTTACTGCTGCTGCACTGAAATCACCGGCGCCGGCGTCGGTGAAACCAGCACCTTGGCGTGCATCTGCTCACACCCGCCGCCCCGGCGCATCCCGCGCACCGGACAGGCATCCAGGTAGTCCAGGCCCACCGCCAGCTTCAGGTGACGTTCCGGCCGGGCCAGTTCATTGGTCACGTCGAAGCTGTACCAGGCATCATCCAGCCAGGCTTCGGCCCAGGCGTGGCTGGCCAGGTGTTCGCTGTTTTCGCTGTACAGATAGCCCGACACATAACGCGCAGGAATGCCCAGGCTGCGGGTACAGGCGAGAAACGCGTGGGTGTGGTCCTGACACACACCGGAGCGTCCGGCAAAGGCCTGGGCCGCGCTGGTGTCCACTTCCGTGGAGCCCGGCGTGTAGGTCATATGCTGGTTAAGGCCATGCATCAGATCGATCAGCGCCGTGCGATCGCGGCGTTGCCTGCATTCCTTCTCGGCGAACGCACGCAGGGCGGCATCGGCTTCGGTCAAACGGGTGAAGCGCAGAAACGGCAGCGCCGACTGGCTCTCGTGTTCGGCCTCACGCCATTCGTCGATATCGACCTGGCCACGGGCGCCGATGATGATCGCCTCGTGCGGTTCGTCCAAGGTCAGCACATGCAGGATGTTGCCGAACGGATCGAGTTGCGCCCGCACCGGACGCGGCAGGTCGAGCTGCCAGCTGAGCACGTGCTGACGCTCGCTGTCGTGGGGAGTCAGGCGCAGATACTGGATGCTCGCCCGCACCTTGTCTTCGTAGTGGTAGGTGGTCTCGTGGCTAATGGAAAGTCTCATGCGGCCTCCAGATAAGAACTGTGAATCGCGTTACCCAACTGGCGCACCAGCGGGATGAACTCGGTCAGCCAGGCGTGCAGGCCTTCGTCAAGAATTTCGGTGATGCCGGTGTAGCGCAGGCGTGCGTCCATTTCTGCCGCCAGGCGTTGTGCTGGACGACCATTGGCCCCCGGTAATTGCGCGAGGATCAGGTCGATTTCTTCGGTGCAGGCGCGCAGGGATCGCGGCACATCGGCCCGCAACAACAGCAATTCCGCCACATGCCGGGCACCGGGGGCATCGCGGTAGATTTCCGTGTAGGCCTCGAACGACGACAACGCCCGCAACAACGCGCTCCATTGGTAATAGGCGTGAGCGGTGCCATCGCTGACCGCTTCGGCTTGGTCGCCGGCCATTTCGTAGCGGGCATCGAGCAGGCGCAAGGTGTTGTCCGCCCGCTCGATAAAGGTCCCCAGACGAATAAAGCGAAACGCATCGTTACGCATGATGGTGCCGTAGGACGCGCCCCGGAACAGGTGGGAACGTTCCTTGATCCACTCGCAGAAACGGCTCATGCCGTAGCGACTGAGGCCCTGTTCGGCGATGCCGCGAATTTCCAGCCACGTGGCGTTGATGTTTTCCCACATGTCGGCGGTGATGCGCCCACGCACCGCATGGGCGCTGGCCCGTGCGGCACCGAGGCAGCTGTAGATGCTCGCCGGGTTGGCCGCATCCAGGGCGAAGAAATGCAGCAGCCGTTCGGCATGCAATTCACCATGGCGCTCCAGGTAATCGTCCAGGGTGCCGGTGATCAACAGTGGCATGGCCAGTTCGTGCAAACCGTCGCCACGACCGTCTTGCGGCATCAGCGACAGCGAATAGCTGATGTCGAGCATCCGGGCGAGGTTTTCCGCCCGCTCCAGGTAACGCGACATCCAATACAAATCCGAGGCAGTTCTACTTAACATGACAGGCTTCCTTTAATCCTCGACCACCCAGGTGTCCTTGGTTCCGCCGCCCTGGGAGGAATTGACCACCAGGGAGCCTTCGCGCAGGGCGACGCGGGTCAAGCCGCCGGGCACGACCCGGGTTTCACGACCCGACAGGACAAACGGCCGCAAGTCGATGTGGCGTGGAGCGATGCCGTTTTCGACAAAGGTCGGACAGGTCGACAGCGACAGCGTCGGTTGCGCGATATACGCATGGGGCTTGGCGATGATCCGCGCGCGGAAGGCTTCGATTTCCGCCGCCGTCGCCGCCGGCCCCACCAGCATTCCGTAGCCGCCGGAGCCCTGGGTTTCCTTGACCACCAGTTCTGGAAGATTGGCCAGCACGTGGGAAAGCTCGGACGGATTGCGGCACTGCCAGGTCGGCACGTTCTTCAGGATCGGTTCTTCGTCCAGATAGAAACGGATCATGTCGGTAACGAACGGATACACCGACTTGTCGTCCGCCACCCCCGTGCCGATGGCATTGGCCAGCACCACGTTGCCGGAACGGTAGGACGACAACAGCCCCGGCACGCCAAGCATCGATTCCGGGTTGAAGGCCAGGGGATCGAGGAAGGCGTCGTCAAGGCGACGATAAATCACGTCAACCGCTTTCGGCCCGTCGGTGGTGCGCATGTAGACCTTGTCGTCACGCACGAACAGGTCAGCGCCCTCCACCAGTTCCACGCCCATTTCCCGCGCCAGGAACGCATGTTCGAAGAACGCACTGTTGAAGCGCCCCGGCGTCAGCACCACCACGCTCGGGTTATCGATCGGGCTTGAGCTTTTCAGTGTGTCGAGCAGCAGGTTCGGGTAATGGTCGATAGGAGCGATGCGTTGCGCCGCGAACAGCTCGGGGAACAGGCGCATCATCATCTTGCGGTCTTCGAGCATGTAGCTGACGCCGCTCGGTGTGCGCAGATTGTCTTCGAGCACGTAGTAGGTGCTATCGCCGTCACGCACCAGGTCGACGCCGGAGATGTGCGAGTAGATATCGCGGTGCAGATCCAGGCCCTGCATCGCCAACTGGTACTGCTCGTTGGCCAGCACCTGCTCGGCCGGAATGATGCCCGCCTTGATGATGCGCTGTTCGTGGTAGAGGTCGGCGAGGAACATGTTCAACGCCTTGACCCGCTGGATGCAGCCGCGCTCGACGACGCGCCACTCGCTGGCGGGGATGCTGCGGGGAATGGTGTCGAAGGGAATCAGGCGCTCTGTCCCTTGCTCATCACCGTAGAGCGTGAAAGTAATCCCGGCGCGATGAAACAGCAGATCGGCCTCGCGTCGCCGTTGTGCCAGAAGCTCGTCAGGCGTCTCGGCCAGCCAACGGGCAAACTCCCGATAATGCGGGCGGACCTGGCCGCCGGCATCGTACATCTCATCAAAATAGTTGCGGATCATGCCGTACTCCTTGTCACTCGGACGTCCAGACCTTCGCAAGGCCCGTGCCATCGGCATAAACGCTTAGATTTCAATCGGTTGGATAATCAAGACGCACGCGCCGCACCAATCCTGTGCGACAAATGCCCCAACCTGATTGCCCCCGCTTCATTGCAAGGCGCTGTGATCGCCTATCACCAGCATAGTCTGTAGGAGCCAGCTTGCTGGCGAAGGGGCCCCTGAGTCATGCGTCGCTCTTCGGGGACGCCTTCGCTGGCAAGTCGGATCGCCGCACCGCAGCTCCTACGGGGTCGTGTTCAATGTCCTGTCGGCGAAAACGAAAACGGCCAACCCGAAGGTCAGCCGTCATTGCTGGTTGTCACTGTTCATAAGGTTATGCGAGTCGCCCTCGTACCTCCTGTTTCACACCCCAGCCTTCGATGATGCCGCCCAACGGCTCGACCACTGCTTCGAAACCCTGTTCGAAATCGCCGATATCGTCGTAGGTGGCATACATGACTTTGCACAACTCCAGCGCCCAGGCGCCATCGTCGCGCACACTGACTTGCGCATCCAGGGCTTCACCACGGTGGAAATGACCTGCCGCCCTGCGTGCCCGCTCCTCGTCCGGGAAAATGGCGTAGAACTCGATGGGATGAAACCGCGAAAAGTCAAAACCGCCTTCTTTCATGCGGCGCAACACGCTGCTGCTGATGTCTTCTTGATAGGCTGTGCTCATGAAACGTCCTCCTCAAAACGATGGATAGACTTTCCGTACTCCCTCACCCGCAACCGAACAGCGCGAGCGACGGCAACCGATGTGCCGGCGGGAAACAAGCATGGAGCTGACAAGACCAGACCTTAGCGATTCATTCGCTGATCTCGCTTGCAGAGTAGCCTCAAGATAGAGCCTCTGCCAAGGCCTGGATGTGAATGCGACAGGTGCCGTTCAGATTGGAGTAATGCCGAGGATTTGAATGCTGTTCTGGGTCTTGAGGTTCTTGACGCTGGCGTCAGCGGTTCGCCCTTCCAGATCGTTCAGATCCAGTTCGGCGGCAATAGGAAGGAGCCGGGCCTTGATGAGTTTGGCAGCGCGTTCGTTATCCGGGCACTCGTCGCACTCAAAGACTTCGTCGACAGTTTCACCGTGATCATCCACGAAAGTGATTTTCCACTTTTGCATTGGTGCCTCCTCGATAAAACCCATGGATGGGCTTACCTCTATCTCGACCTTGTTAGCTGGCTAATTGTTCCGGTGGATCTGCACCCATCGCAGATCTCTGTAGGAGCGAGCCTGCTCGCGAAAAACTTGAGAACGCCGCGTTAAATCAGACATCCCGCGTCATCGTTCACGTCCATCGCGAGCAGGCTCGCTCCTACAGGTCTGTGTTTCAACCCATCAGTCGTTGCTTGGCTTGTTCACTGCCTGCAACACGTATTGCGGCAAGGCGAACGCACCGATGTGGATTTCTGGATTGTAGTAGCGGGTGATGATGCCGCTGCCCGTGAAACGCTGTTGCAGGGTTTCGCGGGACAACTTGCGATAAGCGGTATTGGTCGCGCCCCAGGCAAAGGTCATCGAGCCACCGATGTAGGTCGGCACGGCGGCCTGGTAGAAGTGCCAGTCCGGGAACAGGCTGCGCAGGCGACCGGCGGTGGTCTTCACTTCTTCGATCTGCATGAACGGCGTGCCGTTCTGCGTCACCAGGATGCCGCCTTCGTTAAGGCAGCGGTGGCAGGCCTGGTAGAAGTTTTCCGAGAACAGCACTTCCCCCGGTCCGATCGGGTCGGTGGAGTCGGAAATGATCACGTCGAATTTTTCAGTGGTGGTGGCGACGAAACGCATGCCGTCGTCGATCACCAGGTTCAGGCGTGGATCTTCGAATGCACCGTTGGAGTGGTTCGGCAGGAATTCCTTGCACATGTCGACCACGGTGCCGTCGATCTCGACCATGGTGATGTGCTCGACACTGCGGTGCTTGGCCACTTCACGCAACATGCCGCCGTCGCCGCCGCCGATGATCAGCACACGCTTGGCGGTGCCATGGGCGAGGATCGGCACGTGAGTCAGCATTTCGTGATAGATGAACTCGTCGGCTTCGGTGGTCTGGATCACGCCGTCCAGCGCCATCACCCGGCCCATGCGCGGGTTCTCGAAGATCACCAGGTGCTGGTGCTCGGTGCGCACTTCGTGCAGCAGTTTTTCCATGCGAAAACGCTGGCCGTAGCCTTCGTAAAGGGTTTCCAGGTAGTCGCTGGTCGGGGTGTTGCTCATGGGAAGTGCTCCGATGAATGCGGGTGGCAACGGACGGTTACCCGCCCATGATGGTCATTCGAGCGTCTCGATTGACCGGGAAAGGCGCGCATTCTACGTCGCGGAACATGACAGGTCGAACCTTCGTCATCGAAGTACCCACAGGTTCAGTGTCGCCTGTTTAGAATTTGACGTTGCCCCGCGGTCCGGCGATGGCCCAGATGATCAGTCCCAGCACTGGCAATAGCGCAATCAGCAGCACCCAGAGGATTTTCATCCCGGTCTCGGCGCTACTTTTGAAGACGTTGATGATGGCCCAGATGTCCAGGGCAAAAATGATCAAGGCAACCAGGCTGTTGAACGTGGAACCCATGGTGACGCTCCTGAAGAGTGATTTGCCCTCTCAGGATAGACGGTCGCCGCGAGGGTTCCTTTTTATTGACAGTGTTTGGCTATCAGACGTGGATCGCCACTTTCAAGGCTTCCAGGGATGGCGCGGCCACGATGCCGACTTCGGCGCACAATTCCAGCACGCGTGGCAGGTCATTGCCGTAGACCAGCACCACCTGCAATTCGTCATCGAGCAACTGGCTGAAGTTCATCAGCGTGTAGCCACCGTTTTCCTTGTTCATGCTGCTCATCTGCACCTGGATGCGGTTGAGCGCGGTCAGGGCTTCGGTCTTCGCCAGTTGCTTGGGCTTGAGATTGAACTCCACGCCCGGGCCGAACGAGGCGACGATTTGCGCGAACAGATCCATGTAGGTGTCCGCCTGGAACAGCACCGTTTCCGGCAGGCTGCCGACCACCACCCACTCACCCAACGGGATCGGGAAGCTGTCGTCGTAGTTGATGTCCGGATTGGCGGTCAGGAAAGCATCCTGATCGGCGTAGGCCTGGGCCGCTTCGTCCGCGACCTTGAGGATTTCGTCTTCGCCCATGCACCCGGAGCTGATTTTGCTGATGAGTTCGACGAGTGCGGCTTTCATGGGGCGGATCCTGTAGCGAGGGGAATGTTGAGGGCGCGAAGGATAGCGCAAGCCAAAAAAGATCGCAGCCTTCGGCAGCTCCTACAGGTGTACGCCACTCAATGTAGGAGCTGCCGAAGGCTGCGATCTTTTAAAGCAATCAGCCAATCAGCTACTCAAGCTGAGCAACCGTATCGGTAGCGCCCATGGTTTTAGCCGCTTCCAGCGCGGTGATGCCATTGGCGTCCTTGGCTTTCGGGTCGGCGCCCTCGCCGATCAGGTAATCGACCACTTCAACGCGGTTGAACATCGCCGCCATCATCAGCGCCGTGCGGCCATCGAAGGACGAGCCTTCAACCTGCGCGCCACCCTCGACCAATGCCTTGATCACCGCCAGGTCGCCCTTGAAGGCGGCGCCGGCAATCGGGCTCTGGCCGTTGTCGTTGCGGATCTCCGGGTCGGCCTTGTGCTCCAGCAGGACTTTTACCGTGTCCACGTGGCCGTGGTACGCGGCCAGCATCAGCAAGGTATCGCCCTTGTGGTTACGCAGGTTCGGCGGCAAACCCTTGGTCAGCAGCGCGGCCATCATTGCCGCATCGCCCTCCCGTGCCTTGTTGAATACCTGTTCGGTGAATTCGGCGGCTTCTTCGGGGGTCATCTGGCGGCTTTTGTCTGACATTGGGCACTCCCTTTTCTGTCATTCGTAAAAGCCGACAGTTTCCCGAGCGGCCCCGGCACTGTCACTTGTTTTTTCTCATGGGCCGCCATAGCCAGATTCAATAGCGGTACTTTCCGCCGTGAATGTCGGACAACAACTGCTCGGTGACCTGCACGTAAGTCTGGGTCCCCGGCAGCCAGGCATAGATCGGGTCATCTCCGGTTTTACCCGGGTCGAAGGCCTCGTCCTTGAGTCGGGTCTTCTGATATTTGAACGTTCCGGTGGTTTCCATTTTCACTTTCACCCGCAGGAACAACGGCACCGCATAGGCCGGCATTTGCTCACGGGCGAAGGCCAGCAGTTCGCTGAAGTCCAGGGTTGCCAGGGATTCGGCAGGCGTGATCGCCGCCATCCCGGCGCGGCCATTGGTGTTGCGGATTTCCACGCCATAGGCCACGGCTTCGGAAATATGCGGGTGTTGCAGGAGTATGTTTTCAACCTCCGTGGTCGAGACGTTTTCGCCCTTCCAGCGGTAGGTATCGCCCAGGCGGTCGACAAACTGCGCATGACCGAAACCGATGTTGCGCAACAGGTCGCCGGTGTTGAAGTAGCGGTCACCCCTCTCGAACACATCCTGGAACACGACCTTGGCGGTTTTCTGCGGATCGGTGTAGCCGTCCAACGGTGCCTTGTCGTCGATTTTCGCCAGCAACAACCCCTGCTCGCCCTTGGCGACCTTGCGCATCAAGCCATTGGCCTGACGAATCGGCGCGCCGCTGTCGTGGTCGTACGCGACCAGCTCCCAGGACATCAGGGAAAAACCGATGGTGTTGTCGAAATTGAGAATGTTGGTGAAACCGATATTGCCATCGCTGGCGGCGTACAGCTCACAGATGTGATTGACCGCAAAGCGGGTCTTGAACTCGCTCCAGGCGCCGGGACGCAGACCGTTGCCGATCATTTTCTTCACCTCGTGCCGGCTGTCGTCGGCGCTGGGCGGTTGATCGACCAGGTAGCGGCACAGTTCGCCGACATAACCGATGGTGGTCGCCCGGTACTTGCGCGCATCGTTCCAGAACTGACTGGCGCTGAATTTGCGGCGGATGGCGAACCCGCTGGCACCACTGACGGCCGCCCCCCAGCACACGCAAAGGCCCGTGGCGTGGTACAGCGGCAAGGTGCAATAGACGACATCGTCGGGGCGCATGTCCAGGGCGATCATGCCGAAGCTCGCAGAGTTGCGCATCCAGCGTCCGTGCTTGAACACGCCAGCCTTGGGCAGCCCCGTGGTGCCCGATGTGTAGATATAAAAGCAAGGATCGTCGAAGAAAATCTGCCGGCTGCTGGCCGGGTTGTCGCTGGCATCGTCGAGACTGGCGGTCATCAGGTTGATGAAACCTTCAGGCGCGATACCCGGTTGGCGAGAGGTGTCCTGATCGGCGACGAACCAGGTTCGGTCAGCCTTGATCGACACCCGATCACGCACCGTCAGGTACGCCGGGACCAACTCTTCACCGACAACGATCGCCACCGGCGCCACCAGATTCACACTGTGCACCAGGGTGTCGCGGGTCTGCGAGGTATTGAGCAGCGCACTGATCGCGCCGACCTTGGCCACCGCGAGAATCGTCACCAGCAGTTCCGGACGGTTCTCGATAAAGACCGCCACCACATCACCCTTGCCGATGCCTTGGCCGATCAGGTGATGGGCGATGCGATTGGCCCATTGGTTGACCTCGGAGTAACTGAGCGTTACGTCGCCTTGCAACAGCGCCGGGCCATCCGGGTTGCGCAACGCAGCTTGCTCGACACTCCAGCCCAAACCACACGCCTGGGTCGGGTCCTTGACGTTGGCGGCCTTCATGCCCTTCACCACCCGGGGGATGGCCTTGGCGATGGAAGGCAACTTGCGGAGCATCATGCCCCAGGTAATCGTGTCGTTCGACGTACGGCTCATGATTGCTCCCGTTCGATCTTTTTTTATTGTCGGGTGGCTATGACTGAGCCCGAAAATACGTCAACGGTTCTTGAGCTGTACACGCGGTTTTTGAAATGTTTTGTATCTGCGATCTTGATCTACGATCTTGATCTGCGATAGCGCTGCGCGAAGATGATCCCGTGCGCGCCAATTGGTTCCATCGAGTCGCCGACGTACCTGCAAAATGCAGGATGCACGATGGCCATTCATGCAGATTGCACGAAAGCAAAAATCACCAAAAACAATAAGCTATTGATTTTATTAACACTTAACCACTGAAAATACTGGCACAAAGGCTGCAACAGTCTCCCCATGCTTACCATTCAAGTCATCACGGAGCTGAACGACATGAGCCTTATCCAGGAAAAATTTTCGTCCTTGTTCTCCAACTTCGCAGTCACTACCCAGGACCGCCCTGATGGCGGGATTCTGCTGACCTTGCGCAGCGCCGACGGCAGAGAATTCATGCGCTCGATCTCCTACCAGCAATTGCACAATGGCGATCAACTGTCCTGGGTCATCAGCGCGATTCGCCGTGACCTCGCTGAACAGGCCAGCGAATTGCCGCAGATTTCCATGCTGCAGAGCCAGCAACGGTTTGCCCTGCCGACCTATCACTCGCTGTAAAAAACATTGTGGAAAAACACTGTAGGAGCGAGCCTGCTCGCTCCTACAAGTTGTGTAGTGCTTAGAAGGCGGCAGGATCGATCCGCGCAAAGCTGTCCACGGTGACATGCCCTGCCAGTTCACCGCCCTCACGGGCCAACCCGCAAGTGGCCATCCCCGCCGCACGCGCCGCCTCGAGTTCTTCGACGATGTCCGACAAAAACAGAATCTGTGCCGCCTCGACCTCAATCGCCTGCGTAATGTTGGCGTAGGACTGCGCCTCGCGCTTGGGCCCTGAAGTGGTGTCGAAGTAACCACTGAACAACGGTGTCAAATCCCCCGCCTCCGAGCAGCCGAAGATCAACCGCTGGGCCTGGATCGAACCGGACGAATAAACAAAAAGTTGATAACCGTCCTGATGCCAGTGCTTGAGCGCGTCAACGGCATCCGGGTACACGTGCCCCTTCAACTGCCCGGCCAGATAGCCCTGCTCCCAGACCATTCCCTGCAACGCTTTCAACGGAGTGGCCTTGCGGTCTTCGGCAATCCAGCCCAGCAGGATCTCGACAACGCGCTCGACATCGGCGTCCGGCTCATTGCTGTCGCGGCGCACGGCAGCCAGTTGCTCCGCCACATCGGCGCGCTCGGCGTGCTGACGGACAAACGCCGGCAAGTGTTTGGCGGCATAGGGGAACAGCACGTCGAACACAAAACTCACCGCGCTGGTGGTGCCTTCGATGTCGGTGAGAATCGCTTTGATCGGCATCGACTCAGTCCTCCAGGCGCGGGAATTGGCTGGCGATGTCTTCGCCGGTGAAATTGGCCACCCAGCCTTCCGGGTTGTTGAACAGACGGATCGCGACGAAATGCGGGTGTTCGCCCATGTCGAACCAGTGTTTGGTGCCGGCCGGCACCGAGATCAGGTCGTTTTTCTCGCAGAGCACCGCGTAGACGTAATCGTCGATGTGCAGGGTAAACAGGCCACGGCCGGCGACGAAAAATCGTACTTCATCTTCGCCATGGCGGTGTTCGTTGAGGAACTTGGCGCGCAGTTCGGCTTTTTGCGGGTGATCACTGTTGAGGCTGATAACGTCGACGGTGATGTAACCGCGCTCAGTCATCAGCTGGTCGATCTGCTCCTGGTAGGCGGCAATCACTTCTTCCTGAGTGGCGCCCGGCTGGATCTTCGCCGCCGCCTGCCAGCGGTCGAAACGCACGCCCTGCTCGGCCAGGGTCGAGGCGATGTCTTCGAAATGGGTCAGCACCTTGTTGGGGATCTCAGGGCTGGAGACGTGATAGACGGACAGGCTGCTCATCAGGGCAACTCCTTAACGGTTCATGCTTTAAAGAGCGAGCGCATCTTCAACTCGCACTCGAACAAAAATTCAAAGGCCTCGATCTGCCGCAGGGCATCGCTCATGCGCGCGCCCCAGGTGTACAGGCCGTGGCCACGGATCAGATAACCGACGCAATCGGGATGGGCGTCCAGCCAAGGCTGCACCTTGGCGGCCAGGCGCGCAATGTCCTGGTCGTTGTCGAAAATCGGCACCCGCACCCGGGATTCGTGGGTGGTCACACCACTGAAGGCTTTTTGCAGCTCGTAGTCTTCGAACTCGATGAAGTCTTGCGGCGTCAGGCGCGACAGCACGGTGGCATTCACCGAATGGGTGTGCAACACCGCACCGATCTCAGGGCGCCAGCTGTAGAGCTGGGTGTGCAACAGGGTTTCGGCGGACGGCTTTTTGCCCGGTTCCAGGCTGTTGCCCGACAGGTCAGTGGCCAGCACGTCGTCCATGCCGAGTTGCCCCTTGTGCTTGCCGGACACGGTCAGCAAGGCTTCCGTCGGCGACAGGCGGGTCGAGTAATTGCTGCTGGTGGCCGGCGACCAGCCGCGGCCATACAGAAAACGCCCGGCGTCGATGATTTCCTGGGCGAGGTGTTCACGGGTAAGGCTCATGGCCTGTCCTCTTGCATACGTGTGGCAATGATAACGGCAGCCGCGACGGCTGCGAGACTGGCAATACTAAAGGTCCATGCCGCACCGAGGGCATTCCAGCTGTAGCCGGAATACAACGCGCCCAATGCACCACCGGTGCCGGCCAGGGCGGCGTACAACGCCTGACCCTGGCCTTGCTGGCGCGCACCGAAACTACGTTGCACGAATGAAATGGCAGCGGCGTGAAAGCTGCCGAAGGTTGCCGCGTGCAACACCTGGGCGAACAACAGCACCCAAAGAAATTCTGCGAGCGAGCCCAGTAACAGCCAACGCAACGCCGCCAGCAGAAAACTGGCCATCAGCACCCGGCGCAGCGAGAAGCGGGCAAGAATCCGGCTCATGGCCAGAAACATCAGCACTTCGGCGACCACGCCGACCGCCCAGAGCATGCCGATCACGCCACGGCTGTAACCCAGGCGCTCAAGGTGCAAGGTCAAGAACGTGTAATACGGCCCGTGGCTCATCTGCATCAGCGCCACGCAGGCGTAAAACGCCAATACGCCAGGGTTGCGCAGTTGCTTGAGGAAACCCTCCCCCGCCACCCGGGCGCCCGGTGCCGGTTGGACGTTCGGCACCCACAGGCTGCTGAGGACGATACCGGACAGGATCAACACCAGCGCCGCCGGATAGATGTCCAGGCTCAGCCATTCGAACAAACGCCCGAGCGCGACCACGGTAATGATGAAGCCGATCGAGCCCCACAGGCGAATCTGGCTGTAGCGCGAGGTCTGGCCCTGCAAGTGCGCCAGGGTGATGACTTCGAACTGCGGCAACACCGCGTGCCAGAAGAACGCATGCAAGGCCATGACCATGGCCAGCCAGGCGTAGGTCTTGCTGACGAAAATCAGCGAGAACGTCAGCAGCGTGCACACCGCGCCAAAGCGCACGATGGCCAGCCGCCTACCGGTGTAGTCGCCCAGCCAGCCCCAGATATTCGGCGCCACGCAGCGCATCAGCATCGGGATCGCCACCAGCTCGCCGATGCGCGCGGCACTGAATCCGAGGTGATCGAAGTACAGCGCCAGGAACGGCGCTGTCGAACCGAGCAAGGCGAAATAGAACAGATAGAAACTGGAGAGCCGCCAGTACGGGAGCGCCGCCACGCCTGTCAAACCGCAGCGGCTGCGAGGTCAGCCATTAAAGCTGACCCAGCACCGGCGTGCTCACGCGCACATCGGCGTTCTGCCCACGGTGGCGCAGCAGGTGGTCCATCAACACGATGGCCATCATCGCCTCGGCAATCGGTGTGGCGCGGATGCCCACGCACGGGTCGTGACGGCCCTTGGTGATCACTTCCACCGGGTTGCCATGGATGTCGATGGAACGGCCCGGCGTGGTGATGCTCGACGTTGGCTTCAGCGCCAGGTGCGCAACGATGGGCTGCCCGGAGGAAATACCGCCGAGAATGCCGCCCGCGTTGTTGCTGAGGAAACCTTGCGGGGTCATTTCATCGCGGTGCTCGGTGCCACGCTGGGCGACGCTGGCGAAGCCGGCGCCGATTTCCACGCCCTTGACCGCGTTGATGCTCATCAGCGCATGGGCCAGTTCGGCGTCGAGGCGGTCGAAGATCGGCTCGCCGAGACCCGGCATCACGCCTTCGGCGACCACGGTGATTTTCGCGCCGACCGAATCCTGGTCGCGGCGCAACTGGTCCATGTAGGCTTCCAGCTCAGGCACCTTGTCCGGGTCCGGGCTGAAGAAGGCGTTCTGCTCGACCGACTCCCAAGTCTTGAACGGAATTTCAATCGGCCCCAGCTGGCTCATGTAGCCGCGAATGACGATGCCCTGGCTGGCCAGGTACTTTTTCGCAATCGCACCGGCCGCGACGCGCATCGCGGTTTCCCGGGCCGAGCTGCGACCGCCGCCGCGATAATCGCGCTCGCCGTACTTGTGGTGGTAGGTGTAGTCGGCATGGGCCGGGCGGAACAGATCCTTGATCGCCGAGTAGTCCTTGGACTTCTGGTCGGTGTTGCGGATCAGCAGGCCGATCGAGCAGCCAGTGGTGCGACCTTCGAACACGCCAGAGAGGATCTCGACTTCGTCGGCTTCCTGGCGCTGGGTGGTGTGGCGGCTGGTGCCGGGTTTGCGGCGGTCCAGGTCGCGCTGCAGATCCTCCAGGGATATCTCCAGGCCCGGCGGGCAGCCGTCGACAATGGCGACCAACGCCGGACCATGGCTTTCGCCCGCGGTGGTGACAGTGAACAGCTTGCCGTAGGTATTGCCGGACATGCAGGACGCTCCGTGAAATGAACCTGAATACGTAATGCGCGCCAGTATACGCAGGCTACCCAAGTAGTTCATCCTCGAACCTTATGGGTGCCTGTGAGTCCAACTGGCATCTTCTGGATGATGGCGCGATGATGCTGCGAGTTCTTGCCTTGAGCCTTACCCTGATTTCCGGCTTCGCCCAGGCGACTGTCCTGCAACGACCGATCACATTGGATACGGGCACCGGCGAGCTTTTCGGCTCGCTGTTACTGCCAAAATCCGACAATCCTGTGCCGGTTGTCCTGATCATTTCCGGCTCCGGCCCTACGGATCGCGACGGAAACAACGCCGACGGCGGGCGCAATGACAGCCTCAAGCGCCTGGCCTGGGTGCTGGCCAAACACAACATCGCCAGCGTGCGTTACGACAAGCGCGGCGTGGCCGCAAGCCTGGCCGCCACGCCGGACGAACGCAATCTGACGGTGGAAGCCTATGTGGCCGACGCCGAAGCCTGGGGTCAGAAGCTCAAGACCGATCCGCGTTTTGGCAAACTGATCGTGCTGGGTCACAGCGAAGGCGCCTTGATCGCCAGCCTCGCTGCGCCGGGCATCGATGCCGACGCGGTGATTTCTGTCTCCGGCAGCGCCAGGCCGGTTGATCAGGTCATCCGCCAGCAACTGGGCAATCGCCTGCCTCCACCGCTGATGCTGCGCAGCAATGAATTGCTCGACAGCCTCAAGGCCGGGAAACCCGACGACAATGTGCCGCCACCGTTGCAGGCGATTTTCCGCCCGAGCGTGCAGCCGTACCTGATTTCCCTGTTCCGCCAGGACCCGGCCGCGGCGTTTGCCAAGCTGAAAATGCCGGCGCTGATCATCCAGGGCAGCAACGACATCCAGGTCGGCGTCAATGACGCAAGACTGCTCAAGGCCGCCAAACCGGACGCCGAACTGGCGCTGATCGAGGGCATGAACCACGTCATGCGCATCGTGCCCAACGACGTCAAACGCCAGATGGCCTCCTATAAGGACCCGCAGTTGCCCCTGGCAGCGGAACTGGGCACGCGAATCCTCGGGTTTATTGACGGACTTCGCACCAGTTGACCCCTCTTTACCCTCCAGTCCTGGGAAAAACGGCCGATAAGCCTTTGTCGCCGCCACATTGGTTGGCGACACGCTGAGCTTGGACAGGATCTCGCCGTTATGACTGATACCCAGACTTCACCCGACACCAGCGCTGAAACTGACGCACCGCCAGCGGTCGAGCTGCCTTGGGCGGACGTCCACGTCGAGCACCACAAGATGCTCCGTCTGGCACCGCTGCAGACTGACCGCAACACGGGCGGGCGCCCATTGCGCTTTGTCGAATCAGGTTACGCCGAGCGCAACGACAAGGCGCGCAGCCTGATGCGCATGAGCATCACCCTGCCCGGCCAGCGTGTGCGCAAGGAACAGAATCATCTGGACGTGTGGGTCGATCACGCCGAAAAGCGCGTGCATTTCGGCCCGGACAGCGGTTTGCAGGTTGAACCGCTGAACCGTGGCATTGGCCGCTACCTGGCGGCCCAGGGCATCAACTGGGCGAAGAAACGCTGGCCGACCTACACCGTCGACGGCTTTGACCTGAACAACAAGGATGCGCTGAACGAAGACACCCGCCTGCGCCGCGATCACTTTTTGCGCGTGCACGGTTTCGACGTGGTGTATGCCGATGCCCAACATTTGAAAGGCAGCGTCAAGCCGGTCAAGGTCGGCGACCTTTCTGGCGACTGGAACAGCGAAAAACTGCAGGTCGTGGAGATCCTCGAGGCGGCGCAGATGCTCCAGCAAGCCGAGCAGAACCTGGCCGAGCAGGAAGTCAAACTCAAGAAACACGAAGAGAAAGTCAGCAAGTACAAACGCGAAGACGCCGGGCTGCGTTTCACCATCACCTGTCTGGTGGCGTTCGCGGTGTTTCAGGCGGGATTGCTGATCTGGATTGCCACGCACCGGTAATCGGCGGTGCGGTCATTTCTTGTAGGAGCGAGCTTGCTCGCGATGGACGTTAACGATAACGCGTGCTTTCTGGATAAACACATCGCTCTCAGGTCCATCGTCGGAACGCCGCCCGGAGCAAGCTCGCTCCTACAAAGGTCAGACGCGGGAAGCGAACAACGCCTGATGCTCCCGGCACTGCTGCGCACTCAGCATGAACACACCATGGCCGCCACGCTCGAACTCCAGCCAGGCGAAGTCGACTTCCGGGTACAACGCCTCGACGTGCACCTGGCTGTTGCCCACTTCAACAATCAGCAAGCCCTTCTCGGTCAAATGATCCGCCGCTTCGGCGAGCATGCGCCGTACCAGGTTCAAACCGTCGTCACCGCAGGCCAGGCCCAGCTCCGGTTCGTGCTGGTATTCGTCCGGCATGTCAGCGAAATCTTCCGCATCGACGTAGGGCGGGTTCGACACGATCAGGTCGAAACGTTGTCCCGGCAAGCCCTCGAAACCATCGCCCTGCACCGTGTACACACGCTCATCGACACCGTGGCGCTCGATGTTCTGGTTAGCTACTTCCAGCGCTTCGAACGACAGGTCCGCCAACACCACCTCGGCACGCTGGAACTCGTAGGCGCAGGCGATACCGATGCAACCGGAACCGGTGCACAGGTCGAGAATTCGCGCCGGCTCGTTAGCCAGCCATGGGGTAAAACGGTTTTCGATCAACTCGCCAATGGGTGAACGCGGGATCAGCACGCGCTCATCGACGATGAACGACATGCCGCAGAACCAGGCCTCGCCCAACAGATACGCCGTAGGCACCCGCTCTTCGATGCGGCGCTTGAGCAAAAGCTGCAGGTGGACCACTTCGTCTTCTTCCAGATTGCAGTCGAGGTAGCTGTCGGCGATTTCCCACGGCAGGTGCAGCGCACCCAACACCAATTGCCGGGCTTCGTCCCAGGCATTGTCGGTGCCATGGCCGAAAAACAGATCCTCCCCATGGAAGCGGCTGACGGCCCAACGGATATGGTCACGCAGGGTGCGAAGGCGGGAAGTGATCACGACGGCAAACTCCAGAAAAATCGACGGGCGATTCTACCAGTCAAACGACGTTACGACGACGCGGGAAACTACCGATTCAAATGTAGGAGTTATCCGTTTTTTCGCCAGGCTATTGAACAAAATGCGACTATTGACAAGGCTACAGGCCAGCAACGACGGCACCTACGATCGTAGCGATTCACAGAACCGCTCAGCCAGAGGACAATGTCGCAAAAGCCCCACTCCAAGGAGCCCCAGAATGTCTGTTCCAAAAACGATGTTTCAACTCAGCGGTCGCGGCTATGCAGCGGCCAATCTGAGCCATGCCACGCTGGTCATCATCGATGCCCAGAAAGAATACCTCAGCGGTCCCCTGGCCCTGAGCGGCATGGATGAAGCTGTCGCGAACATCAAGCAACTGCTCGCCGCTGCCCGCGCCGCCGGCCGGCCGATCGTGCATGTCCGCCACCTCGGTACGCTCGGCGGGTTGTTCAACCCCCAGGGCGTAGGTGGTGAATTCATTCCGGGCCTGGAGCCACAGAGCGATGAAACCGTCATCGGCAAATTGTTACCAAGCGCCTTTCACGGCACCGAACTGGCCAAACGCCTGGAAGACCTCGGTGCCCTTGACCTGATCGTCTGCGGTTTCATGAGCCACTCCAGCGTCAGCACCACCGTGCGCGCCGCCAAGAACCTGGGCTTTCGCTGCACCTTGGTGGAAGATGCCTGCGCCACCCGCGACCTGCCATACAAGGGCGGCGTGCTCAGCGCCGAACACGTTCATCAGACAGAAATGGCGATCATGGCGGATAATTTCGCCACCCTCGTCCTGAGCCGGGAACTGATCTGATCGACGCTCAATGAGCGGCCTGGCATGCCGCTCATCCGCAAAAACCGCTCAATTGCCGTAATTGTCTTAGCCTCAGGAACATCCCGGTCAACTCCCGGTCGAAGGGCCGATACCCATTGAGGAAGGTCGGAATGAAGTTATCCGATGGTTTTGACGCTCGCCGCTTGCGACCCAAAGGCCAAAGCAACTGGCGTTTTCGAATCGGCGCGACGTTCGCGGCATTGCTGGCGATGTGCGGTGTGTTGCTTGTCATGGCCGGTGTCGCCAGCCTGCTCGGCCACGCACCCGCCCTGGGTGAATTGAACACCAGCCGCGCCGGTGCTGCCGTGATCCTGGTCATCGGCCTGTTCGTGCTGTACCTCGGCGTGTGGCTATGGCGCCGTTGCCGCCGTCGCTCGCGCCAGTCGCGGGAACTGGCCATGTCGCCGCACCTGATGAAAAAACACGACTGAGCCAAGCGTCGCGCGCGTTTTTGTCGCGCCCGATTCGCTTCGAGTTGGGTAAACTGGCCGCCCTTCGCGGAGGCTGACATGCAAGACGACGATTTTTCCCTGTTCAAAAGCGCGATCCAAGGCGTCAAGCCAATCAGGCACGATCGCGCCGAAACCGGCAAACCCAAGGCTGACCGCGCGCAGATTGCCATGCTGCGCCAAGCGGCCACAGTGCGCACCGAATCCACCACCGTAGACGGGCTGTCCGATCAGTTCGTCATCGACGTCGGCCCTGAAGACGAGCTGATGTGGGCGCGTGACGGCGTGCAGGAAAGCCAGATGCGCAAGCTCAAAGTCGGACAGATTCCGTTCGAAGGCAGCCTCGACCTGCACGGCATGAGCGTGGAAAAGGCCCGGGAAACCCTTTGGGCGTTCCTCGCCGAAGCCACCCGATTCGAAATCCGCTGTGTACGCGTCACCCATGGCAAGGCGGTACGCCTGGATGGCAAGCGGCCGATGATCAAAAGCCACGTCAACACCTGGCTGCGCCAGCATCCACAGGTGCTCGGCTTCACCTCGTGCCAGGCGAAACACGGCGGTGCCGGCGCGGTTTATGTGATGCTCAAACGCACCATGATGGAAGGTCGTGACGAGTAAAGCTGACGCGCTACGCTTGCAGCGTCGTGTCCGCCACCGTACCCTTGACCTTTGCGTAAAATCCCACAGGTAGTTTCATGTCCCTGGAACAGAATTACACCGCGATCCTTGGCCAACTGGGCGAGGACGTCTCCCGCGAGGGCCTGCTCGACACGCCCAAGCGTGCCGCCAAAGCCATGCAGTACCTCTGCCGCGGCTATGAACAGACACTGGAAGAGGTCACCAACGGTGCCCTGTTCAGCTCCGACAACAGCGAAATGGTGCTGGTCAAGGACATCGAGCTGTACTCGTTGTGCGAACACCACCTGCTACCGTTCATCGGCAAGGCTCACGTCGCCTACATCCCGAGCGGCAAGGTCCTGGGCCTGTCGAAGGTGGCGCGGATCGTCGACATGTACGCCCGTCGCCTGCAGATCCAGGAAAACCTCAGCCGCCAGATCGCCGACGCGGTCCAGCAAGTCACCGGCGCCCTGGGCGTTGCAGTGGTGATCGAGGCCAAGCACATGTGCATGATGATGCGCGGTGTGGAAAAGCAGAACTCGACGATGATCACCTCGGTGATGCTCGGCGAGTTCCGCGAGAACGCCGCGACCCGCAGCGAATTCCTCAGCCTCATCAAGTAATTCGCGGCACGAAGAAAACCGGCGTTCATCGCCGGTTTTTTTTCGTCTGCAAAAAATCAGGTAAGCTGCGCGCCCTTATTCATTAGCACCGTGAGGCTTTCAACGTGTTCGTAAAAGCGCTTCGTGTCGGCCTTGGCCAACTGATCATTTTCATCGACTTCATTACTCGTCCAAGCAAGAAAAAGCGCCCCGCCGCCGCTCAGGCCCAGGTCGAATCCGCCGCCAAGGGTCTGACCCTGTATCAATTCCACGCCTGTCCGTTCTGCGTGAAGACCCGCCGCACCCTGCGCCGCCTGAATGTGCCGGTGGCTCTTCGCGATGCGAAGAACAACGAACAGGATCGCCAGACCTTGCTGGAGCAAGGCGGCAAGATCAAGGTGCCATGCCTGCGCATTGAAGAGAATGGCCAGACCACCTGGATGTACGAGTCCAAGGTGATCATTGATTATCTGGACAAGCGATTTGCTGCAGCCTGATGTTTTTGTGGTGATCTGACTGACGCCATCGCGAGCAAGCTCGCTCCCACAGGTTTTGTGCACACCACAGCCCCCCTGTGGGAGCGAGCTTGCTCGCGATGAGGCCACTACAGCCACCACAAATCTCCAGGCAAAAATAAACCGGCCCTTGCGCCGGTTTATTTGTTTCTAGGCTGCCTGCACTGCCTGCGCCTGTCGCACCACCGCCGCTAATCGCTTGAGTCCCTCATCCAGCCGCGCCGGATCGATATGGCTGAAGTTCAACCGCAGATACCCCGGATGATTATCCGGCTCGGGGAAGAACGGTTCGCCCGGCATAAACGCCACGTCATTGGCCTGCGCGGCGTTGAGCAAGGTGCGGGTGTCTTGCGGCTGCTTGAGTTTCAGCCAGAAAAACAACCCGCCCTGCGGTACGTTCCAGTCCGCCAGATCGGAGAAGTGAGTTTCCAGCGCAGCCTGAAACGCATCCCGTCGCCCCCGATAAAAATCACGCAACTCACTGCGGTGTTGCTGATATTTCTCGCTGCCGATCCATTGCAGTGCCTGCCATTGGCCGACCCGATTGGTGTGCAAATCCGCCGATTGCTTGAGTTTCAACAGATGGGGAAACAGGTCCGGACTGGCAATCAAGTAACCAACGCGCAAACCCGGTAGCAGGGTTTTCGACACGGTGCCGGTGTAGATCCAGCTGGCCTTCTTCAAGCGACTGACGATCGGTGTGGCGCTGCCACCGTCGAAGGTCAGTTCGCGGTAAGGCTCGTCTTCAATCAGCGTCACGCCAAATTCATCGAGCAACGCCGCCACCGCGTCACGCTTGGCTTCGCTGTAACGCACCGCCGATGGATTTTGGAAGGTCGGGATCAGGTAGATGAAAGCCGGTCGGTGTTGTTCCAGGCAAACGCGCAGCTCCGCCAGGTTCGGCCCCTCAGCCTCCAGCGGCACGGTCAGGCAATCGGCGCCGAACAGCTGGAAAATCTGCAACGCCGCCAGATAAGTCGGCGCTTCGAGCAGGATCTCGGTGCCCTTGTCGATGTACAGCTTGGCGGCCAGGTCGAGGGTCTGCTGTGAGCCGCTGACCACCAGTACCTGGCTCGCCTCACATGGCACTCCCAACGCCCGCGCCTCGGCGGCCAGCGCCTCACGCAGCGCCGGTTCGCCTTCGCTCATGCCGTATTGACCCATGGAAACCGGCATCTCGGTCCAATCGACCTTCGGCAACATGGCTTCGGCCGGTAGACCGCCGGCAAACGACATCATCTGCGGACGCTGGGCCGCGGCGAGGATTTCACGGATCAAAGAACTTTTAAGGCGCGAGACACGTTCGGAAAAAGCCATGGGGATCACCGGTAGCGAGGCATGTGGAAAATGAGTCAAACTTGTTGACCGAAATTACGCCTCCTCGAACGGATACGTCAATATGCTTGACCTTAAAAACCCGCTTTCCCAGCAGCAAGCCATGGAAGCGTTTTTCTTCGGCTACCAGGCCTTCACCGCCAAGGCCGATGAAATGCTCGAACGTCGCGGCCTGAGTCGGGTGCATCAGCGCATCGTGTTTTTCATCGCCCGCTATCCGAACCTGAGCGTCAAGGAGCTGCTGGCGTTGCTCGGCGTGAGCAAGCAGGCGCTGAACATGCCGTTGCGGCAATTGTTGGAGATGCATCTGGTCGAGAGCGTCGCGTCCGAGACTGACAAGCGCAAGCGTCTGCTGGAGTTGACCGACGAAGGCGCGCGGTTTGAACAGGCGCTGCGCCATGAGCAGGTGAAATTGTTGGAGAGAGTATTCGGCGAGGCTGGGGAGACGGCGGTAAACGGGTGGCTGGCGGTGAATCTGGCGTTGGGGGAGAACCAACAAAAAATCTGACCGGCGTTTCTGCCGTAGGAGCTGCCGCGCAAGCCGGCTTTCGATAGCGTCCGAACAGACGATATATCCCCTTCTCCAAAAAAATCGTCAACAAAACCAAAAACATTATTTGCATTATTTGTATACAAAAGCATAATCCACTTCGTGCGAGTTCCTGACCAAGCGGTCAACAAATTCGCAAGTGCCTCAAAGGGCCGCTGCCACCCTCATGGGTCCGGCCCTGGAAATAACAATAAAACTCTTGAGGAGTATTCGCTGTGGAAAGCCGCAAATCCGAAGCATCGACGCTGGAACTCTCGCCGCCATTACGCAATGGCTTGCTGGAGCGTCTGTTCAAACTCAGCTTGCATGGCACCACGGTGAAGACCGAGCTGATTGCCGGTCTGACAACCTTCATCACCATGGCTTACATCATCTTCGTCAACCCCAACATCATGGCCGATGCCGGGATCGATCACGGTGCGGCGTTCGTCGCCACCTGCATCGCCGCGGCACTCGGTTGCCTGTTGATGGGTTTGTACGCCAACTGGCCGGTCGGCCTGGCACCGGGCATGGGGCTGAACGCCTTCTTCACCTACACCGTGGTCGGTACCATGGGCTACAACTGGGAAACCGCCCTCGGTGCGGTGTTCGTTTCCGGTGTGCTGTTCATGATCCTGACCTTCTCGCGGATCCGCGAATGGTTGCTCAACAGCATCCCGGTCAGCCTGCGCTTCGCCATGGGCGCCGGCGTGGGGCTGTTCCTGGGGCTGATCGGTCTGAAAACCGCGGGTATCGTCGTCGATAGCCCGGCTACCCTGATCAAGCTCGGCTCCCTGCGCGAACCCGGCCCGCTGCTCGCCGCCGTGTGCTTCCTGATGATCGCCATCCTCAGCTACCACAAGGTGTTCGGCGCGATCCTCATCAGCATCATCACCGTGACCCTCGCCGGTTGGGGTCTTGGGCTGGTGCACTACGAGGGCATCATGTCGGCCCCGCCGAGCCTCTCCCCTACCTTTATGGCCATGAACGTCGCCGGCGTGTTCAACGTCAGCATGATCAGCGTGGTCCTGGCGTTCCTCTTCGTGCACATGTTCGACACCGCCGGCACACTGATGGGCGTTGCCCAGCGCGCCAACCTGGTCGGCGCTGACGGCAAGATCGAAAACCTCTCCCGCGCGATGAAAGCCGACAGTGCGTCCAGCGTATTCGGTGCAGTGGTCGGTGTTCCGCCGGTCACAAGCTATGTAGAAAGTGCTGCCGGCGTGGCCGCTGGTGGTCGGACTGGTCTTACCGCAGTCACCGTTGGTGTGCTATTTATAGCCGCAATGTTTTTCGCACCATTGGCCGGCATGATTCCCGCCTATGCCACCGCTGGCGCACTGATTTATGTGGCAATGCTGATGATGGGCGGCATGGCCCACATCGAATGGGACGAAGCCACCGACAGCATTCCGGCAATCGTCACCGCGATCATGATGCCACTGACCTTCTCGGTTGCTGACGGCATCGCGCTGGGCTTCATCACCTACGTGGCGCTGAAGGCCGGTACCGGCAAGTACAAGGAAATTTCCGTGAGTTTGTGGGTGCTCTGCGCGATCTTCATCGCCAAGTTCATCTTCCTGTAAACCTTACGCGGGACCCGCTTGAAAACAGCCTCACCCCGTCGGGTGGGGCTTTTGTGCAAATGGAGGAAAGTGATGAGTCTGGAAACCTGGCTGCTGTTCAGCGGCGCTGCGCTGATAGTGATCCTGATCCCGGGGCCGTTGTCTTTGCTGATGATCAGCAACAGCCTGAATTACGGTTTGGTCCGCTCCTACCCGGCGTTTCTGGGTGGCGTGATTGCCTCGATCTGCCTGCTGAGCGCCTCGGCGCTGGGCCTGGGCGCGTTGCTGCTGGCATCGGAACAGTTGTTCCGCGCCTTGAAAATCGTCGGTGCGTTGTACTTGTTCTATCTCGCCTGGCAGAGCTGGCAGCAATCGCGCCAGCCTTCCCATGGCGCCGAAGTGCCTCAAGCTGCAGCAGTGCCGCGCTTTCGCGCACTTTTCGGCCGCGCGTTCATGCTGGGCGCGAGCAACCCGAAAGACATTCTGTTCTTCGCCGCTTTCCTGCCGCAGTTCTTGAGTGCCGAACAAGCGTTCCTGCCGCAGTTGCTGGTGATGATTGCGACCTGGACCGTGCTCGACCTGCTGTGCAAACTGGCCTACGGCCTTGGTGCCCATGGTGCGGCGCGGTATCTGCGCAGCGGCAAGGGGCAGAGCTGGTTTAACCGGATCAGTGCGGGGTTGTTCAGTGGTGCGGGTGCAGCGTCCCTGCTGAGCCGATAACCGTTGTAGGAGCGAGCTTGCTCGCGATGGACGTTAACGATGACGCGGGCCATCTGAATGCCCGCGTTGTCTGGGCCTCCATCGCGAGCAATCGAGCGTCGACCGGCTGCTCCTACAGACGAAAAAAAGCCCGCAGTGTGAGCGGGCGAAAGACCAAAGAAGCTATATGCGCAGTCGCTTCCAGGGTGCAGCTGCTGCCTGGGGGATCAGCTGCCGCGATAGGTGGAGTAGCTGTAAGGCGAAATCAACAACGGCACATGGTAGTGATCCTGCTCGGCGGAGATGCCAAAACGCAGCACTACGACATCCAGGAAGGCAGGCTCCGGCAGCTTGACGCCACGGGCGCGGTAGTAATCGCCGGCATGAAACTGAACCTGATAGACCCCGGTGCGGTAGTCATCGCCTTGCAGCAGCGGTGCATCGACACGACCATCGCTGTTGGTTATCGCGCTGGCGACCAATTCCAGGTGCGATCCTTCAACGCGGTACAACTCGACCTTGATCGAGCTGCCCGGGCAACCGTGTGCTGCGTCCAAAACGTGTGTAGTCAAACGTCCCATTGATTCTGCGCGCCTGCCTGCGTGGAGCAGTCAGACTTCGCGCCTCCCGAAGTCAGTTGAAAAGGAGACCGCACCGATTCGGAGCACGAAAAGCTGCGGCGAGCGACTGATTAAGACACTTTTCAAAAAAATTGTACACAATAAAAACGACATTTTTCGCTTTACCCTCGCCATCTGCCTATTTACTGTCGATTTCCCGCCAAACCGCACAGCCTATGACCCCTTCATCAAATTACTGACCATTCAGGCAGATTTCTTGCAGGCTCACGCCAATAGCAGTAAAAGATGACAGTCGGTGAAAAATGCGAAAATTCAGGCTTACAAAGTGAATATAAAGTTGTATACAATCAGCCCATCGCTGTGACGCCAGCCTGCCATCCAGTTTTCAGCTACGTCACACCAACCGTCATCATCGAATAAGAAGGAAGCCTGCAGTGAGCGCTGACTACCCACGCGACCTGGTCGGTTACGGCAGTAACCCTCCGCACCCACACTGGCCGGGCAATGCCCGTATTGCCCTGTCGTTCGTACTCAATTACGAAGAAGGCGGCGAGCGCAACATCCTGCACGGCGACAAAGAGTCCGAAGCGTTCCTCTCGGAAATGGTTTCTGCCCAGCCGCTGCAAGGCGCGCGCAACATGAGCATGGAATCCCTTTACGAGTATGGCAGCCGTGCCGGCGTGTGGCGGATCCTGAAACTGTTCAAGGAATTCGACATTCCGCTGACCATCTTCGCCGTGGCCATGGCCGCCCAGCGTCACCCGGACGTGATCCGCGCCATGGTCGATGCCGGCCACGAGATCTGCAGCCATGGCTATCGCTGGATCGACTACCAGTACATGGACGAAGCCCAGGAACGCGAGCACATGCTCGAAGCGATCCGCATCCTCACCGAAATCACAGGCATTCGCCCGCTGGGCTGGTACACCGGCCGCACCGGCCCGAACACCCGTCGCCTGGTGATGGAAGAAGGTGGTTTCCTCTACGACTGCGACACCTACGACGACGACCTGCCCTACTGGGAACCGAACAACCCGACCGGCAAGCCGCACCTGGTGATCCCGTACACCCTGGACACCAACGACATGCGCTTCACCCAGGTCCAGGGCTTCAACAAGGGCGACGACTTCTTCGAATACCTCAAGGATGCGTTCGATGTGCTCTACGCAGAAGGCGCCGAGGCACCGAAAATGCTGTCGATCGGCCTGCACTGCCGCCTGATCGGCCGTCCGGCGCGTCTGGCTTCGCTCAAGCGCTTTATCGAATACGCTAAAAGTCATGAACAGGTGTGGTTCAGCCGTCGCGTCGACATCGCGCGCCACTGGCAAGAAACCCACCCGTACACAGGGGCTGCCAAATGAGCACCTTCCAAACCGTCAAACCTTCGACCCTGAGCCGCGACGCCTTCGTCGCCGCTTTCGCCGACATCTACGAACATTCGCCATGGGTGGCCGAGAAGGCCTACGACCTGGGCCAGGATGCCTCGATCGACCAGATCGAAACCCTGCACCAGCGCATGAGCGACATCCTGTTGAGTGCTGATCACGCAAGCCAGCTTGATCTGATCAATGCTCACCCGGACCTGGCCGGCAAAGCTGCCGTCCAGGGCCAGCTTACCGCAGCCAGCACTGAAGAACAGTCTGGCGCCGGTATTCACCACTGCACGGCCGAAGAGTTTTCTCGCTTCACCGAGCTGAACGACGCCTACAAAGCCAAGTTCAAGTTTCCCTTCATCATGGCGGTAAAAGGCAGCAACCGGCATCAGATCCTCGCAGCGTTCGAAACGCGCATCCACAACCCGGTCGACACCGAGTTCAAATGCGCGCTGGCGCAGATCAACAAGATCGCCCTGTTCCGATTACTGACCCTATAGCAAGCCTGGCCTGAGTGTTCTTAAACGCAGAAAACACCCAGAGCCTCGCAAGCATCCCAAGCCACTTATTTAAAGGCAGACAAGAAGAATGAAAGCTTACGCCGTACCTTTCGAGAAGTTCGTCAACCTGGCCGACGCCCGCCTGGGCACCAAAATCATCTCGGTCACCGATGACTGGTTCGCAGACGCCAACCGTCTGTTCCAACCGACCCCGGCCGTATGGAAGGAGGGCGTGTTCGATGACAACGGCAAGTGGATGGATGGCTGGGAGTCGCGCCGCAAGCGCTTCGAAGGCTTCGACAGCGCCGTGATCCGCCTGGGCGTACCGGGTTCGATCAAGGGCGTCGACATCGACACTTCATTCTTCACCGGCAACTTCCCGCCATCGGCGTCCCTGGAAGCCTGCTTCCTGGCCGAAGGCGAGCCGAACGAAAACACCCAGTGGGTTGAAGTGCTGTCTGCCGTCGAGCTGCAAGGCAACAGCCACCACTACCACGAAATCAACAACGACCAGGCCTTCAGCCACCTGCGCTTCAACATCTACCCGGATGGTGGCGTGGCCCGTCTGCGCGTGTACGGCGTGCCGTTCCGTGACTGGTCCGCTACCGGCGACAACGAGCAGGTCGACCTGGCTGCAGCTCTGAACGGTGGCCGCGCCCTCGCCTGCTCCGATGAACACTTCGGTCGCATGAGCAACATCCTCAACCCGGGCCGCGGCATCAACATGGGCGATGGCTGGGAAACCGCGCGTCGTCGTACCCCGGGCAATGACTGGGTCATCGTCGCGCTGGGCCATGCCGGCGAAGTCGAGAAAGTCATCGTCGACACCCTGCACTTCAAGGGCAACTACCCGGACAGCTGCTCGATCCAGGGCGCGTTCGTGAAGGGCGGTACCGACAGCCAGATCGAAACCCAGTCGTTGTTCTGGCGCGAACTGCTGCCAAGCCAGAAGCTGGAAATGCACGCCGAACACACCTTCGCCGAGCAGATCAAGGCACTGGGCCCGATCACCCACATCCGCCTGAACGTGTTCCCGGATGGTGGTGTGAGCCGCCTGCGCGTATTGGGCAAAGTAGCGAAGTAATGCTGAGCCTGTAGGAGCGAGCTTGCTCGCGAAAAACTCAAGGACACCGCGTTCATCCTGGATGCACGCGTTATCGTTGACGACCATCGCGAGCAATCGAACGTCGACCGGCTGCTCCTACAAAGAATCATCAACATCAAAACAGATTAAGAAGAACAGCATGCGCACACTGACGATTGAACCGCTGACCAAAGAAGCCTTCGCCCCTTTCGGTGACGTGATCGAAACCGACGGCAGCGATCACTTCATGATCAACAACGGTTCGACCATGCGCTTCCATAAACTGGCGACGGTGCAAACCGCTACGCCAGAGGACAACGCGATCATCAGCATCTTCCGCGCCGACGCGCAGGACATGCCGCTGACCGTCAGCATGCTGGAGCGCCATCCGCTGGGCAGCCAGGCTTTCATTCCGCTGCTCGGCAACCCCTTTCTGATCGTGGTCGCGCCACTTGGCGATGAACCTGTATCAGGCTTGGTCCGCGCCTTCGTCACCAACGGCAGGCAGGGCATTAATTACCATCGCGGCGTCTGGCACCACCCGGTGCTGACGATCGAAAAGCGGGATGACTTCCTGGTGGTTGATCGCAGTGGCACAGGCAATAACTGCGATGAGCATTTTTTCAAAGAGGATGAGCGTTTGATCCTCGCCCCCCACCAATAAGAGAAGGCCTGATCACTCGACAACAGAGTGACAGGCGAGAGGTAAAGACTGTGGAAGCACATCTGTTGGAATGGCTGAACCTGAGCGTGCGCTGGGTTCACATGATTACTGGCGTGGCCTGGATCGGTGCGTCGTTCTATTTCGTATGGCTGGAAAACAACCTCAACCGGGTCAACCCGAAAAGCGGTCTGGCTGGCGATTTGTGGGCAATCCACGGTGGCGGTATCTACCACCTGGAAAAATACAAACTGGCCCCACCGACCATGCCGGACAACCTGCACTGGTTCAAATGGGAAGCCTACTTCACCTGGATGTCGGGGATCGCGCTGCTGTGCGTGGTGTTCTACTCCAACCCGACGCTCTACCTGCTGGCTCCGGGCAGCACCCTGAGCGGTCCTGAAGGCGTGGCCATCGGTCTCGGCTCGTTGTTCGTCGGCTGGTTCATCTACTCCTTCCTGTGCGACTCGGCCCTGGGCAAACGCCCTGCCCTGCTCGGCGGCATCCTGTTCGTCCTGATCATCGGCGCGGCCTACGGCTTCAGCAAAGTGTTCAGCGGTCGGGGTGCGTACCTGCACGTCGGCGCGATCATCGGCACCATCATGGTCGGCAACGTGTTCCGCATCATCATGCCGGCGCAACGTGCACTGGTAGCGGCGATCGCCGAGAACCGCACGCCGGATCCGGCGCTGCCGGCCAAAGGCCTGCTGCGTTCGCGTCACAACAACTACTTCACCTTGCCGGTGCTGTTCATCATGATCAGCAACCACTTCCCGAGCACCTACGGCAGCCAGTACAACTGGTTGATCCTGGCCGGGATCGCGGTACTGGCGGTGTTGGTGCGTCACTACTTCAACACCCGTCACGACAGCCACAAGTTTGCCTGGACCCTGCCGGTGGCAGCCGTCGGCATGATCAGCCTGGCTTACGTCACCGGCCCCGCGCCGCTGAACAGCCCGGAAGTGGCCAAGGCGCCAGCGAAGATCGAATACCAGCCACTGCCGGAAACAGCAGTGGGCGGTGGTTTGAAACCGGCTGAAGCCAAACCTGCAGAAACGCCGGCTGCCGTACCGGCGCAAGCGTCCAACACAGGCCCAGGCTTTGACAAAGTGCACAGTGTGATTCAGGAACGTTGTGCGGTTTGCCATTCGGCCAAGCCAACCAGCCCGCTGTTCAGTGCGGCCCCTGCCGGTGTGATGTTCGACACCCCCGAACAGATCCGCCAGAACGCACCGCGGATTCAGGCGCAAGCCGTCACCAGCCAGATCATGCCACTGGGCAACATCACCCAGATGACCCAGCAGGAACGTGACCTGATCGGTGCCTGGATTGTGCAGGGAGCCCAGACCAACTAAGCAACAAAAGCATCGCGAGCAAGCTCGCTCCCACAGGTTTTGCACTGCCTGTGTGGGAGCTGGCTTGCCTGCGATTGGCCGCAAAGCGGCCCACCTGATTCGAATACAGCTGCCAGCAGCACTGCAGCTGTAAATCACAAGAATAAAAAGATCCGAGGTGTTGCATGTCCGAGCTATCCACAGCGCGCATCCCCGACGCACCCGCCATTCAGCGTTTACCCCTCTTGCAACTGATCCTGGTCGGTTTGCAACATGTTCTGCTGATGTATGGCGGCGCCATCGCGGTGCCGCTGATCATCGGACAGGCCGCTGGCCTGAGTCGTGAAGAAATTGCCTTCCTGATCAACGCCGACCTGCTGGTGGCGGGTATTGCCACCATCGTCCAGTCCCTCGGCATAGGCCCCATGGGCATTCGTATGCCGGTGATGATGGGCGCCAGTTTCGCCGCCGTCGGCAGCATGGTCGCCATGGCCGGCATGCCCGGTATCGGCCTGCAGGGGATCTTCGGCGCGACCATCGCCGCCGGGTTCTTTGGCATGCTCATCGCCCCGTTCATGTCCAAGGTCGTGCGCTTCTTCCCCCCTCTGGTGACCGGCACGGTCATCACCTCGATCGGTTTGTCGCTGTTCCCCGTGGCCGTGAACTGGGCCGGCGGCGGTGCCAGCGCCGCTCAATTCGGTTCGCCGATTTACCTGACCATCGCCGCACTGGTACTGGGCACCATCTTGCTGGTGCACCGCTTCATGCGCGGCTTCTGGGTCAATATTTCCGTGTTGATCGGCATGTGCCTGGGCTACGTGCTCTGCGGCCTGCTCGGCATGGTCGACCTCAGTGGCATGGCTCAGGCGCCATGGCTGCAATTCGTCACGCCGCTGCACTTCGGCATGCCGAAATTCGAACTCGCGCCAATCCTGTCGATGTGCCTGGTGGTGGTGATCATTTTCGTCGAGTCCACCGGGATGTTTCTGGCGCTGGGCAAGATCACCGGCCAGGAAGTCTGCCCACGGATGCTGCGTCGCGGTTTGTTGTGCGATGCCGGCGCCTCGTTTTTCGCCGGTTTCTTCAACACCTTCACCCACTCCTCCTTCGCCCAGAACATCGGCCTGGTACAGATGACCGGCGTGCGTTGCCGCTCGGTGACCATCGTTGCCGGCGGGTTGCTGATCGTCCTGAGCTTGCTGCCCAAAGCCGCGTTTTTGGTGGCCTCGATTCCTCCGGCAGTACTGGGCGGCGCAGCGATTGCGATGTTCGGCATGGTCGCCGCCACCGGAATCAAGATTCTCCAGGAAGCCGACATCGGTGACCGTCGCAACCAGTTGCTGGTGGCGGTGAGCATCGGCATGGGTCTGATCCCGGTGGTGCGCCCGGAGTTTTTCGCCCACCTGCCCTTGTGGATGAGCCCGATCACCCACAGCGGCATCGCCATGGCCACCCTCAGCGCGCTGACGTTGAACCTGCTGTTCAACATCCTGGGTGGCGCCGAACGCGCGGCCATCAACGACTGCCACGCTCACACACATTGATCTGACGGATAACCAAGGGGGCCTGCCTGTGGCCAGCCCCCTGGCCACAACCTGCGCCTCAAAAATAAAAACAAGAGGGAGCAACAGATGATTCGGACACAAACCAACCTGCTGTTGGGTGCTGGCCTGCTGGCCGCGAGTCAGGCCATGGCCGGCGATTTACTGCTGTGGCAGACCAACAGCCTGAGCTACCTGTACGGCAAGGATTTCGTGGTCAATCCGTCGATCCAGCAGACGATAACCTTCGAACACGCCGACCGCTGGAAGTACGGCGACAACTTCCTGTTCGTCGACAGCACCTGGTACAACGGCGAGAAAGACCGCAACAAAGGTGCTCATGCCTACTACGGCGAGTTCAGCCCGCGCCTCTCCTTCGGCAAGATCCTCGACCGCCGTTTCGAATTCGGCCCGATCAAGGACGTGCTGTTGGCCATGACCTACGAGAACGGCGAAGACGACACCGAGGCCTACCTGATCGGCCCCGGTTTCGACCTCGCGGTACCGGGCTTCAACTTTTTCACCTTGAACTTCTATTACCGTCAGACCGAAGGCTCGCGCCCCGGCGACGATGTCTGGCAGATCACGCCGGCCTGGTCCTACACCCTGCCATTGGGCAACTCGAACCTGTTGATCGACGGCTACATGGACTGGGTGGTGGATAACGACCAGAACTCCCATGGCACTTATCACGCCAACCTGCACTTCAACCCGCAGATCAAGTACGACCTGGGCAAGGCCCTGGGCTGGCGGGAGAAACAGGTGTACGCCGGCGTCGAATACAGCTACTGGAAAGACAAGTACGGCATCGAAAACAGTTCCAGCTTCGACACCAATGAAAACACCACCAGCCTGCTGGTAAAGGTGCACTTCTGATGCTGCCCCGCAACCGTGCCCCAAACCTGTCGTCGGCGCGCCGTTGCGGAGCACTTGAGACCTGGCCGAGGAGTCAGTATTCTCCGCGGCCGCCCGAATCCGGTTTAAAAAAAAGCCCGGATGTAAAACCTGACCAGAAGGCCAATTTATCCCGGCTCTGGCAGGCACCAAGGCACTCCAAAGCCCCTCTCAATCGACCGCTCTTGAGCCGCCGAACGGGAATTTTTTTGCTTTTTGAAAGCCTTGGCTCAGCTCTTGCTAACAGCACGAAAGCTGACCGAATGGATGATTTTTTGCCGCTACGGAAACAGGCACCACACCAGAGCGCCGACTTTAAAAAAATAACGTGGAACCACCTACTTTTTGGGAGCAACCGAATGAAACGTACGTGCACTAGCCTGATGCTGGCGGGATCATTGCTGGCGGGGGGTCAGGCCATGGCCGGCGACTTGCTGCAATGGCAGAACAACAGCCTGTCCTACCTTTACGGCAAGGACTTCCAGGTCAACCCGCGCATTCAGCAGACGGTGACCTTTGAACACGCCGACGGCTGGAAATACGGCGACAACTTCTTCTTCATCGACAAGATCTTCTACAACGGCAAGGAAGACGCCTTCGCGGGCAAGAACAGCCACTACGGCGAGCTCAGCCCGCGCCTGTCGTTCAACAAGATCTTCGACCAGAAGTTCGAGTTCGGCCCGATCAAGGACGTGCTGCTGGCCATGACCTACGAGTTCGGTGAAGACGATACCGAGTCCTACCTGATCGGCCCTGGTTTCGACCTGGCCATCCCGGGCTTCGACTACTTCCAGTTGAACTTCTACAACCGCCACACCGAAGGCGACCGCCCGGGCGACAACATCTGGCAGGTCACGCCGGTCTGGTCCTACACCATCCCGGTGGGTGGCTCGGATGTGCTGATCGACGGTTTCATGGACTGGGTCGTCGACAACGATGTGAACAAAAAAGGCGAGTACCACGCCAACCTGCACTTCAATCCGCAGGTCAAATATGACCTGGGCAAGGCGCTGAACCTGGGTGCCAAGCAGTTGTACGTCGGTGTCGAGTATGACTACTGGAAAAACAAATACGGCATCGAAGACAGCCAGGGCTTCAAGACTGATCAGAGCGTGACCAGCTTCCTGGTCAAGGTTCACTTCTGATTTGTAGGAGCGAGCTTGCTCGCGATGGACTTCAGGGCAACGCGTTGAATCAGGAAACACGCGTTATCGTTAACGTCCATCGCGAGCAAGCTCGCTCCTACTGGCGAAAGCCTCACCACAAATCTCAAACGAGAATGACAGGCTCCTCCACCCCCAGAAACCGGCACAACTCCCCGCGCTTGGCCAACGCATCCCGCCGCCCCAGCTCGATCAACTCGCTGCAATACCCCGCCTCGAACAGCAGATAGCTCAGCACCCCGGCCCCGCTGGTCTTGGTCGCGCCCGGCCCGCGCAGAAACAGGCGCAGTGCCGCCGGCAATTCCTGACGATGTCGCGCGGCAATTTCATCGATCGGCTGGCTCGGTGAAATCACCAATACGTCCACCGGCGCCACGCCCAATGCGCGGGTCGGCGTGCCGTCGGGCATCAGGTGACTGAACTGGTTCAGGCGCTGCAACAGCTCGATGTCACTTTCCAGGCTGTCAATGAACGTACTGTTGAGCATGTGCCCGCCAATCTGCGCCAGGGTCGGCTGCTGACCGGTGTAGCTGCGCACCAAGGGTTGTTGCGGGTCGACGCCGCGGGGGTTGCCGCTGACGCCCACCACCAGCACCCGACTGGCGCCCAGATGCAGCGCCGGACTGATCGGCGCCGACTGCCGCACCGCGCCATCACCGAAATATTCTTCGCCGATTTTCACCGGGGCGAACAGCAGTGGAATGGCCGAACTCGCGAGCAGATGTTCAACCGACAGTTGGGTGGGAACGCCGACGCGTCGATGGCGCAACCAGGCATCGATCTTGCCACCGCCCTGATAGAAGGTGACGGCCTGGCCGGACTCATAGCCGAAAGCCGTGACTGCCACTGCATGCAATTGTTGCTGTGCGATCGCTTCGGCGATGCCGCCCATATGCAGCTTGTCGCTGAGCAAGTCCCGCAGCGGAGAACTATTGAGCAGCGCCACCGGCATGTGCCTGCCGATGCCGAGCAAACTGTGGCTGACAAAGCGGCTGGCCTGGCGGATCACCCCGGGCCAGTCGCTACGCAACACCAGGTGACTGCGAAAGCCCTGCCAGAAAGCTGTCAGGCGTTCGATGGCGTTACGAAAATCCATCGCCCCGCTGGCGAGGCTGACGGCGTTGATCGCGCCCGCCGATGTGCCGACGATCACCGGAAACGGATTGCGTGCCCCCGGCGGCAGCAATTCGGCAATCGCCGCCAGCACCCCGACCTGATAGGCCGCCCGAGCCCCGCCACCGGAAAGAATCAACCCTGTAACCGGCTCAACTGGACTCATCGCAACACTCCATGGTGCTTGGGAAAACGGTTACTCAACCGCGCTTGGCGTACAACTTCGGCTCGCCCGGTGGACGACTCTTGAAGCGGCGATGAGCCCACAGGTATTGCTCGGGATGCTCGCGCAAAACGCTTTCGATCCATTGATTGATGCGAATGCAGTCCTCTTCTTCGGTTTCGCCGGGGAAGCCTTCGAGCGGCGCATGAATCACCAGCCGATATCCGCTGCCGTCCGCCAGACGCTCCTGGGTGAACGGCACCACCAGCGCCTTGCCCAGCCGCGCAAACTTGCTCGTGGCGGTGACGGTCGCGGCCTGAATGCCGAACAACGGCACGAAGAGGCTTTGCTTGGCGCCATAGTCCTGATCCGGTGCGTACCAGATCGCGCGGCCCGAGCGCAGCAATTTGAGCATGCCGCGCACGTCTTCGCGCTCCACCGCCAGCGAGTCGAGATTGTGCCGCTCGCGGCCCTGGCGCTGGATGTAGTCGAACAGCGGATTCTTGTGCTCGCGGTACATGCCGTCGATGGTGTGCTGTTGGCCGAGCAGCGCGGCACCGATTTCCAGCGTCGTGAAGTGCAGCGCCATCAGGATCACGCCCTTGCCTTCGCGCTGAGCCTTTTGCAAATGCTCCAGCCCTTCGACATGAGCCAGGTTCGCCAGGCGCTTGCGCGACCACCACCAGCTCATCGCCATCTCAAAAAAAGCGATGCCGGTGGAGGCGAAGTTCTCCTTGAGCAGGCGTTTGCGTTCGGCGGCGGTCTTTTCAGGAAAACACAGCTCCAGATTGCGCTTGGCAATGCGCCGTCTGTCGCCGGCCACGCGATACATCAAAGATCCCAGTACACGACCGATCCACAACAGTGCCGGATACGGCAACTGGACGATCAGCCACAACAGCCCCAAGCCACACCACAGCGGCCAGAAACGTGGAGATAGAAATGCTTTTCGAAAACGCGGGCGGTCCATTAATGCTTCCGGAATGACAATGGCCGCGCATTCTACATCGTTCGACCCGGCTTGCGGCCTGCGGGCGTTCTCGTTATAAGTCTCGGCACTTTTAGTGACAAGTCGTTGTATGCCGACCATGAGCCAAACCGAACCGCTAGACCAAGATCCCGTGTTCCAGTT
Organism: Pseudomonas sp. 05L36; assembly: GCF_056398125.1. Taxonomy (NCBI): domain Bacteria; kingdom Pseudomonadati; phylum Pseudomonadota; class Gammaproteobacteria; order Pseudomonadales; family Pseudomonadaceae; genus Pseudomonas; species Pseudomonas sp. 05L36. The sequence goes on from NZ_JBFTOU010000009.1 coordinate 191,883, forward strand.
GAAGGGCAGCATGCTGGCCATTACGGTGCTGGAACTGGCCCGTAACGACCTCGAAAGCCTTGATCGGCAACTGGCCGCCAAGGTCGCCCAGGCGCCCAACTTCTTCAGCAACGCGCCGCTGGTACTGGCCCTGGACAAACTCCCGGCCAACGAAGGCGCGGTCGATCTGCCCGGCCTGATGCGCGTGTGCCGCCAGCACGGCCTGCGCACCCTGGCGATCCGTGCCAGCCGCATCGAAGACATCGCCGCCGCCATCGCGGTCGACCTGCCAGTGCTGCCACCGTCCGGTGCCCGCGAGCGTCCATTGGACCTGACCGAAGGCGAACCGAAGAAAAAACCGGAAAAACCGCCCGAGCCGACCATCAAACCGACGAAAATCATCACTTCGCCAGTACGCGGCGGCCAGCAGATTTATGCCCAGGGCTGCGATCTGGTGGTGATCTCCTCGGTCAGCCCGGGGGCGGAACTTCTCGCCGATGGCAACATCCATGTATACGGCCCGATGCGGGGTCGCGTGTTGGCCGGCGTCAAGGGCGACACCAAGGCGCGGATTTTCTGTCAGCAAATGAGTGCTGAACTGATTTCCATCGCCGGGCATTACAAGGTTTCCGAAGACCTGCGCCGCGACCCGCTATGGGGTTCGGGTGTGCAGGTCAGCCTGTCCGGCGACGTGTTGAACATCATTCGGCTTTAACGGATACTGCCGCATTTTCCAAGCATCTCTAAAACGTAGCGAAAACGGCTCAAACGAAGTAGGAAAAAGGCCGAAAGCAGTGTTTACCGGGGGTAAACGCCGCTCAAAACCGGATTCCAGCCAAGGCTGTCCGACTGCAGTAGTTTTTCAGGAGATGTTTTTCAAGGGCTGAAAAGTCCTCTTTCCTTAGGGGTGAAACACCTTGGCCAAGATTCTCGTGGTTACATCCGGCAAGGGTGGTGTGGGTAAGACCACCACCAGCGCCGCTATCGGTACCGGCCTCGCTCTGCGCGGTCACAAAACAGTTATCGTCGACTTCGACGTGGGCTTGCGTAACCTCGACCTGATCATGGGTTGCGAGCGCCGCGTGGTGTATGACTTCGTCAACGTGGTCAACGGCGAAGCCAACCTGCAACAGGCCCTGATCAAAGATAAGCGCCTGGAAAACCTCTACGTGCTGGCCGCCAGCCAGACCCGCGACAAAGACGCACTGACCGTCGAAGGCGTGGAAAAAGTCCTGATGGCCCTGAAGGAAGACTTCGAATTCGTGGTCTGCGACTCTCCGGCAGGTATCGAGAAAGGCGCCCACCTGGCTATGTACTTCGCGGATGAAGCGATTGTCGTGACCAACCCGGAAGTGTCCTCGGTACGTGACTCGGACCGCATGCTGGGCTTGCTGGCCAGCAAGTCCCGTCGTGCCGAACGTGGCGAAGAGCAGATCAAGGAACACCTGCTGATTACCCGCTACCACCCGGAGCGAGTCGAAAAAGGCGAAATGCTCAGCGTCGAAGACGTCAAGGAAATCCTCTCGATCAAACTGCTCGGTGTGATCCCGGAATCCCAAGCGGTGCTCAAGGCTTCCAACCAGGGTGTGCCAGTGATTCTTGATGATCAGAGCGACGCAGGTCAGGCCTATAGCGACACGGTTGATCGCCTCTTGGGCAAAGAAAAGGAACATCGTTTTCTCGATGTAACGAAGAAGGGATTCTTCGAGCGCCTGTTTGGAGGTAGGTAATGAACCTTTTTGACTTCTTTCGTGCCAACAAAAAGCAAAGCACCGCGTCGGTAGCGAAAGAGCGTCTACAGATCATCGTGGCGCACGAACGCGGCCAACGCAGTACCCCGGACTACCTGCCGGCCTTGCAGAAGGAACTGGTCGAGGTGATCCGCAAGTACGTCAATATCGGGTCCGATGACGTGCATGTCGCACTGGAAAGCCAGGGCAGCTGCTCGATTCTGGAACTCAATATCACCCTGCCAGATCGCTGAGTCGATTCGCCAGGAGCCACGGCGGCTCGGGTTTCCAACCTTGGCGTAGGAGCTGCCGCAGGCTGCGATCTTTTGATCTTGTTCTTAAAACAAAGTCAAAAGATCGCAGCCTGCGGCAGCTCCTACACGGGGATCAGGGAAGCCCGAGCCGCCGTTGGCGTTTGTTACGAGGCTGTTTTAATGCCGTTGTCCAACATCCACATCATCCATCAGGATGCCGCCGTACTGGTGGTGAACAAACCGACCCTGTTGCTCTCCGTCCCCGGCCGGGCCGATGACAACAAGGACTGCCTGATTACCCGCCTGCAGGAAAATGGCTACCCGGAAGCGCGAATCGTCCACCGGCTGGACTGGGAGACTTCCGGTATCATCCTGCTGGCCCGTGACCCGGACACCCATCGCGAGCTGTCCCGGCAATTTCACGACCGCGAAACCGAAAAGGCCTACACAGCCCTGTGCTGGGGCCAGCCGGAACTGGACAGCGGCAGCATCGACCTGCCCTTGCGCTACGACCCGCCGACCAAGCCACGGCATGTGGTCGATCACGAATTCGGCAAACATGCGCTGACCTTCTGGCGCGTGCTCGAACGTTGCGGCGACTGGTGCCGCGTTGAGCTGACACCGATCACCGGCCGTTCCCACCAGTTGCGCGTGCATATGCTCTCGATTGGTCATCCGCTGCTGGGTGACGGCCTCTACGCCCATGAACAGGCATTGGCGGCCTGGCCGCGCCTGTGCCTGCACGCGAGCATGCTCAGCTTCACCCACCCGCAGACCGGTGAGCGCCTGCGCTTCGAGTGCCCGGCGCCGTTCTAAGCGAAAGCAAACCCTGTAGGAGCGAGCTAGCTCGCGATGATCCCGAGAGCGCCACGGGGCGCCAGGCTTCCCGCGTTATCGTTGACGACCATCGCGAGCAAGCTCGCTCCTACAGGGGATTGCGCCACTCCACCCGCACTCCACCGCCAATTCAATGGCCAATACGTTAAACTGGCGCCACTGCTGTCTGGAGCTACTTTATGCGCGAAGAGTTGAACCAAGGCCTGATCGATTTCCTCAAGGCCTCCCCTACCCCGTTCCATGCCACCGCCAGCCTTGTTCAGCGCCTGGAAGCGGCGGGCTATCAACGCCTCGACGAGCGCGAGCCGTGGAATACCGAAGCCAACGGTCGCTACTACGTCACCCGCAACGACTCTTCGATTGTCGCGATCAAGATGGGCCGTCACTCACCGCTGCACGGTGGCATTCGACTGGTCGGCGCCCACACCGACAGCCCGTGCCTGCGGGTCAAGCCGCAACCGGAACTGCAACGCCAGGGCTTCTGGCAACTGGGCGTCGAAGTGTATGGCGGCGCGCTGCTGGCGCCGTGGTTCGACCGTGACCTGTCTCTGGCGGGCCGCGTAACCTTCCGTCGTGATGGCAAGGTCGAGAGCCAGTTGATCGACTTCAAGACTCCGGTCGCGATCATTCCGAACCTGGCGATTCACCTCAACCGTGAGGCCAACATGGGCTGGGCCATCAACGCCCAGACCGAATTGCCGCCGATCCTCGCACAATTTGCCGGTGACGAGCGCGTGGACTTCCGCGCGGTGCTCACCGATCAACTCGCCCGCGAACACGGTCTGAACGCTGATGTGGTGCTCGATTACGAGCTGAGTTTCTACGACACCCAAAGCGCTGCGGTCATTGGTTTGCATGGCGACTTCATCGCCGGCGCACGCCTGGACAACCTGCTGTCATGCTACGCCGGCCTGCAAGCGCTGCTGACAGCCGAAACCGACGAAACCTGCGTGATGGTGTGCAACGACCACGAAGAAGTCGGCTCCTGCTCGGCGTGCGGTGCCGACGGCCCGATGCTCGAGCAAACCTTGCGTCGCCTGCTGCCTGAAGGTGATGAATTCGTACGCACTATTCAGAAATCCCTGCTGGTTTCGGCTGACAACGCCCACGGCGTGCACCCGAACTACGCCGACAAACACGATGCCAACCACGGCCCGAAACTCAACGCCGGCCCGGTGATCAAGGTCAACAGCAACCAGCGCTACGCCACCAACAGCGAAACCGCCGGGTTCTTCCGTCACCTGTGCATGGCTGAAGAAGTGCCGGTGCAGAGTTTCGTGGTGCGCAGCGACATGGGCTGTGGCTCGACCATCGGCCCGATCACCGCCAGCCACCTGGGCGTGCGCACCGTGGACATCGGCCTGCCGACGTTCGCCATGCACTCGATCCGCGAATTGTGCGGCAGCCATGACCTGGCGCATCTGGTCAAGGTGCTGAGCGCGTTCTACGCCTGCCGCGAACTGCCGTAACAATACCCTGTAGGAGCGAGCTTGCTCGCGATGGTAGCCAACGATAACGCGGGGCACCTGACACCCCGCGGTGCTTTCACGACCATCGCGAGCGAGCTCGCTCCTACACACATCACACCGGCCGCATCAAAAGCCGCCTAGACTTCAAGTATCTCTTCGACAAGGCTGTCTCCATGATCTCGATGTCTACCTTCCACGCCATGCTGGTCCCGATCCTTGCCGGGATGATCATGCTGGCCGTCGGCTTCAACTTTCGCGACAAAAATGCCGGTGTATTTGTCATGTGGATCGGCATGCTGAGCATCCTCGCGACTGTGGTAATCAAGATCCTCGCCAAACTCAACGAATAATTCATCGCCCTTGGCTCGCATTGATTTTGACGGGCTCGTACACTCGGCCGATCCGCTCCCTGCGAGGTTGACCGCCTAGTGTTCGCTCGTCTTTTTGCCCTGCCGTGTATTTTCCTTGTCTGCCTGATGACGCTGCTGTCAGCGGCGCCTGCCCAGGCGGCCGGCCTGCCAGGCCTGCTCAGCAGCCAGGCCAAGACCCAGCCCGAAGCACAGGAACCGCTGGGGCAATCCCTGGACGAAGTGATCAAGTCTCTGGAGAACGATCAGCAACGCACCAAGCTGCTGACCGATCTGAAAAAGCTCCGTGACACCACCAAAAAGGCTCAACCAACGACCGAGGAAGGCGTGCTGGGCCTGATTGGCGGAACCCTGTCCAACATCGAGAAGAAATTTTCCGGCGACGACAGTCCGCTCACGCGCTGGTCCAGTGAGTTCGATCAGGCCCGGGAAGAACTGGTGGCACTGGCGTTGCCGGCCAATGAATGGCTGCCCATGCTGTTCGCCTTTGCCATGATCCTGATGGTCTGGAGCCTGCTGGCCGCCGCCCTGATCTGGATCAGCCACCGCGTGCGGATGCGTTTCGGCCTGACCGAAGAACTGCCGCAGCACCCCCGGGCCCTCGACATGTTGCGCTTCGCCTTGCGCAAACTCGGGCCATGGCTGATCGCCCTGGTGATCACGGTCTACATGAGCTACGCCTTGCCCTCGTCCCTGGGCAAAAGCCTGGCGATGGTGCTGGCCTATGCACTGGTGGTCGGCACCTGCTTCTCGGCCATCTGCGTGATTGCCTTTTCCCTGCTCGACGGCCCGCACCGCCACCGCGCCTTGTACATCTTGCGGCACCAGGCGTTTCGGCCGCTGTGGCTGATCGGCAGCTTCGCCGCGTTTGGCGAAGCGCTGAGCGACCCGCAACTGGTCGACAGCCTCGGCAGCCATCTGGCCCATACCGCTGCGACTGTCGCCAATGTCCTGGCAGCGCTGTCCACAGGGCGATTCATCCTGCGCTTCCGCCGACCGATCGCTCACTTGATCCGCAACCAGCCGCTGTCCCGGCGCCTGACTCGCCGCGCCCTCAACGACACCCTGTCGATCCTCGGCACCTTCTGGTACGTGCCGGCGTTGGTGCTGGTGGCCATCTCCCTGTTCGCCACCTTTATTTCCGCTGGCGACACCAGCACCGCCCTGCGCCAGTCGCTGATCTGCACCGTTCTGCTGGTGTTGTGCATGGTCATCAACGGCCTGGTACGCCGCTACGCCCTCAAACCCAAGCATGGCATCCGGCGTTACGCCGTGTATTCGGAACGGCTGAAAAACTTTTTCTACACCATCGTTCATCTGCTGGTGTGGCTGGCCTTCATCGAGCTGGGCCTGCGGGTCTGGGGCATGTCGTTGATCCGCTTCACCGAAGGCGACGGCCACGAAGTCAGCGTCAAACTGTTCAGCCTCGCCGGCACGCTGCTGTTCGCCTGGCTGATCTGGATTCTCAGCGACACCGCCGTGCATCACGCGCTGACCCGCTCGCGCAAAGGCCTGGCCAATGCCCGCGCACAGACGATGATGCCGCTGATCCGCAACGTGCTGTTCGTGGCGATTTTCATCATCGCGCTGATCGTTGCCCTGGCGAACATGGGCATGAACGTCACGCCACTGCTGGCCGGTGCCGGTGTGATCGGTCTGGCCATCGGTTTTGGTGCACAGTCGCTGGTAGCCGACCTGATTACCGGGTTGTTCATCATCATCGAAGACTCCCTGGCCATCGACGACTACGTGGATGTCGGCGGCCACCTTGGCACGGTCGAAGGCCTGACCATCCGCACCGTGCGCCTGCGGGACATCGACGGCATCGTCCACACCATTCCGTTCAGCGAAATCAAAAGCATCAAGAACTACTCCCGGGAGTTCGGCTACGCGATCTTCCGGGTCGCGGTGCCGGCCAGCATGGACATCGACAACGCAATCAAACTGATGCGCGAAGTTGGTCAGAAAATGCGCACCGATCCGTTGCAGCGGCGCAATATCTGGTCGCCACTGGAGTTTCAGGGGGTGGAAAGTTTTGAATCGGGCAATGCGATCCTCCGCGCCCGCTTCAAGACCGCGCCAATCAAGCAGTGGGAAGTGTCGCGAGCGTTCAATCTGTCACTCAAGCGGCACATGGATGAAGCCGGACTGGATCTGGCGACACCGCGGATGAGTATTCAGGTGATGACCGCTGGTGGCTCCCCGGAACAACCCCTGTAGGAGCTGCCGCAGGCTGCGATCTTTTAAGAATCAAGATCAAAAGATCGCAGCCTGCGGCAGCTCCTACAAGGTCAAACCACGTCCACCCCGACATGAATCGCATCATGCCGCCAGAACTCCAGGTCGCAGTCGATCAACCGTTCATGCTGGTCATAGTTGACCCGGGCAATCCGCAAGCCCGGGCTGCCTGTTGACACCTTCAACGCCGCCGCCGCATCCACCGACAACGCCGTGGGCACAATCTCGAAGCGCACCCGCCCGTAGTGCAAATCGTAATGCCGCGCATATAACTCGGTGATCGACTGATTCAAATCGAAATCGAGGATCCCGGGAAAGTACTGCGGGTTCAGATAGTGCTCCACATACAGCACCAGTCGCCCGTCGATCCGTCGCGAGCGGCAGATCTGGATAACGCTCGACAGCGCTGGCAATTGCAGCCAGGCACACACCGCTGCCGATGCCGGTTGCAATCGCGCTGAAATCACCTCGGTGGACGGGATCCGCCCCTGGGCGCTGACCATTGCGTGAAAGTGGCTGCGCTGCATGAGGTTGTACGCCAGGCGTGGTGGCGAGACGAACCAGCCGCGACGCTCCTCGCGGTAGATCTGCCCTTGTGACTCCAACTGCAACAACGCTTCACGCAAAGTGATCCGCGTGGTGCCGAACAATTCACTGAGTTTGCGCTCGGCCGGCAATTTGCTGCCGGGGGTCAACAGTCCATGGTCGATCTGCTCCTGAAGCACCTGGCCGATGGCTGTTACCGCTTTTGTTGCCTCTTCACGCATCAACGTTTCCTTTCTGGACTAGACCAGCACCAAATCAGGGCAGAACCGCAGCGCAAACCGGCTCATTCAATAGTCTGCAAGCGTAGGCAGTGCAGATGACCGAGGTGTGACAAAGGCGCCCAACGGTCGCCACTCCCGGTTTTCAATAACTTGCAATTCATCGGCCATGTCCCTTGCCTGCCTGGGCTTTGACCATGGTCTACGCTTAGCAGGCCACCCGCGATACCGCCGAACAAAAAGTCATCCCGGGCGACGAACGACATCAAAGTGTCATCCAGCCCCCTTAAATTGGCTCAGGTATTGCTGACCTAGACCAACACAACCGCAATCGCAGCGTTGAACACGCCCCAAGGAGCTTTGGAATGAAACAGTTTTTCCTGGCATCACTGTTAGGCTCGACCATTGCAATGTGCACCGCCGCCATGGCGGCCGACACCGATCTGAAAACCCTGGAAGCCGCTGCGAAAGCGGAAGGCGCCGTCAACAGCGTCGGCATGCCCAATGACTGGGCCAACTGGGCCGGCACCTGGAAAGACCTGAGCGACAAATACGGCCTCAAGCACATCGACACCGACATGAGCTCGGCCCAGGAGATCGCCAAGTTCGCCGCGGAAAAAGACAACGCCAGCGCCGACATCGGCGACGTCGGTGCAGCGTTCGGCCCGATCGCGGTCAAGCAAGGCGTGGTCCAGCCTTACAAGCCTTCCACCTGGGATCAGGTGCCAGCCTGGGCCAAGGACAAGGACGGCAATTGGGCACTGGCCTACACCGGCACCATAGCGTTCATCGTCAACAAGAAGTTGCTGCACGGCTCCGAAGCCCCAACCAAGTGGGCTGACCTCAAGGGCGGTAAATACAAGGTCTCCATCGGCGACGTGAGCACCGCAGCCCAGGCCGCCAACGGCGTACTGGCAGCGGCACTGGCCAATGGTGGCGACGAGAAAAACCTCAAGCCTGCCCTGGACCTGTTCGCCGACATTGCCAAGCAAGGTCGCCTGTCGATGTCCAACCCGACCATCGCCACCATGGAAAAGGGCGAGATCGAAGTCGGCGTGGTCTGGGATTTCAACGGCCTGAGCTACAAGGCCAAGATGGCCAACCCGGATGATTACGTGGTGCTGATCCCGTCCGACGGTTCGGTGATTTCCGGCTACACCACCATCATCAACAAGTACGCGAAAAACCCGAACGCCGCCAAGCTGACCCGCGAATACATCTTCAGCGACGCCGGCCAGATCAACCTGGCCAAGGGCAACGCCCGTCCGATCCGTGCCGAGCACCTGACCCTGCCAGCCGAGGTGCAGTCCAAGCTGCTGCCTAACGAGCAGTACAAAAAGGTCACGCCGATCAAGGACGCGGACGCCTGGGAAAAGACCTCCAAGGCCCTTCCTCAGAAGTGGCAGGAAGAAGTCATTATCAATATGCAGTAATGCTGCATCCGTAGGATGCTGCCGCAGGCTGCGATCTTTTGATTTGGTTTTACAAGATCAAAAGATCGCAGCCTGCGGCAGCTCCTACGCCATCCGGTTTTGATTGCGGAGTCCCATCCCCTATGAAGCACAACGTCATCCTTGTCGTGCTCGACGGCCTCAACCATGAGGTCGCCCGCCACGCCATGGGGCACCTGCAGGCTTACGTCGGCGCCGGACGCGCCGCACTCTACAAACTGGAGTGCGAGTTGCCGGCCCTGTCCCGCCCGCTGTACGAATGCATCCTGACCGGCGTTGCGCCCATCGACAGCGGGATTGTCCACAACAACGTCTCGCGCCTGTCCAACCAGCGCAGCATCTATCACTACGCCACTGACGCAGGTCTTGTAACCGCGGCGGCGGCCTACCACTGGGTCAGCGAGCTGTACAACCGTTCGCCCTTCGTGGCGGCCCGGGATCGCCACACCGATGATCCGCAACTGCCGATCCAGCATGGGCATTTCTACTGGAACGATCACTACCCGGACTCGCACCTGTTCGCCGACGCTGAAAGCCTGCGCCTGCGCCATGCGCCGAATTTCCTGTTGATCCACCCGATGAACATCGACGACGCCGGGCACAAGCATGGCCTCGACACCCCGCAGTACCGCAACAGCGCCCGCTCGGCGGACATCATCCTGGCCGACTACCTGCAAGGCTGGCTCGATGCCGGCTATCAGGTGCTGGTCACCGCCGACCATGGCATGAACAACGACCGCTCCCACAACGGCCTGCTGCCGGAAGAACGTGAAGTGCCGCTGTTCGTTCTCGGTGACGCGTTCAGCTTCGACGCCGACGCCGCGCCGAAACAGACCGAGATCTGCGGCACCGTCTGCGAATTGCTGGGCGTGCCCCACGACAAACCGGTTTGCCGGGAGCTGTTGAAGTGAATGCCATGACCCGCAGTAAATGGCTCGCTGCCCTGTGCCTGCTCCCGTTCACGCTGTTCTTCATCGTATTCGAGATCGCACCGCTGACCTGGGTGATGATCAACAGCCTGCAATCGGAAGAATTCGGCTGGGGCCTGGCCAACTTCAGCAAGATCTTCAGCTCGAAGTTTTACCTGCAGGCCATCCAGTACAGCCTCGAGATCAGCTTCTGGTCCAGCGTGTTCGGGATCATCATTGCGATACTGGGCGCCTACTCCCTGCGCCGGGTCGATTCGAAACTGCGCAACTTCGTCAACGCCTTCGCCAACATGACCAGCAATTTCGCCGGTGTGCCCCTGGCCTTCGCGTTCATCATTTTGCTCGGTTTCAACGGCAGCTTCACCATCATGCTCAAGCAGGCCGGCATCATTCAGGATTTCAACCTGTACTCGAAAACCGGGCTGATCATTCTCTACACCTACTTCCAGATTCCCCTCGGCGTACTGTTGCTGTACCCGGCCTTCGATGCACTGCGCGAAGACTGGCGTGAGTCCGCCGAACTGCTCGGCGCCAGCGGCTGGCAATTCTGGCGACACATCGGTTTACCGGTGTTGACGCCTGCGCTGCTCGGCACTTTCGTGATCCTGCTGGCCAACGCCCTCGGCGCCTACGCCACGGTGTACGCCCTGACCACCGGCAACTTCAACGTGCTGACGATCCGTATTGCGGCGATGGTCTCCGGCGACATTTCCCTGGACCCGAACCTGGCCAGCGCCCTGGCCGTGGTGCTGGTGGCCTTGATGACCCTGGTGACCATCGTGCATCAGCTGCTGTTGAAGAGGAGCTACCATGTCTCGCGCTGAATTGGGGCCCGCCGGTGTCTACCACCGCGTCGTGGTGTACTTGCTGTTTGCCATCCTGCTGTTGCCGCTGGCCGGCACGCTGATCTACTCGATCGCCAGCAGTTGGTCGGCGACCATTCTGCCCAGCGGTTTCACCCTCAAGTGGTACATCCAGCTGTGGAGCGATCCGCGCTTCCTGCAAGCGTTCGGGCAATCATTGCTGGTCTGCGTCGGTTCGTTGATTCTTTCAGTAGTACTGATTCTGCCGCTGCTGTTCGTGGTGCATTACCACTTCCCGAAACTCGACGCGCTGATGAACATCCTGATCCTGCTGCCCTTCGCCGTACCGCCGGTGGTGTCGTCGGTGGGGCTGTTGCAGCTCTATGGTTCCGGACCGTTCGCCATGGTCGGGACGCCGTGGATCCTGATCGGTTGCTACTTCACCGTGGCGCTGCCGTTCATGTACCGGGCGATCACCAACAACCTGCAAGCGATCAACCTGCGCGACCTGATGGACGCCGCCCAGTTGCTCGGCGCCAGCACCTTTCAAGCCGCATTCCTGGTGGTGCTGCCGAACCTGCGCAAGGGCCTGATGGTGGCGTTGCTGCTGTCGTTCTCGTTCCTGTTCGGTGAGTTCGTGTTCGCCAACATCCTTGTCGGCACTCGCTACGAAACCCTGCAGGTCTACCTCAACAACATGCGCAACAGCAGCGGTCATTTCACCAGTGCGCTGGTGATTTCCTACTTCTTCTTTGTGCTGGTTCTGACCTGGATTGCCAATATCTTGAACAGGGACAAAAGCGAATGAGCTATGTCAGCGTCCAACATCTTCAGAAAAGCTTCGCAGGCACCACGGTGTTCAGCGACATCAACTGCGAAGTCCAGAAAGGTGAGTTCGTCACCCTGCTCGGTCCGTCCGGTTGCGGCAAATCCACCCTGCTGCGCTGCATCGCTGGCCTGACCTCGGTGGATGGCGGCAAAATCCTGCTCGATGGCGTCGATATCGTGCCGGTGAGCCCGCAGAAACGCGGGATCGGCATGGTGTTCCAGAGCTATGCGTTGTTCCCCAACATGACCGTGGAGCAAAACGTCGCCTTTGGCCTGCGCATGCAAAAGGTCAATGCCGATGACAGCCGCAAACGCGTCGCGGAAGTGCTCAGACTGGTGGAGCTCAATGACTTTGCCGCGCGTTACCCGCATCAGCTCTCGGGGGGCCAGTGCCAGCGCGTCGCCCTCGCCCGCTCCCTGGTGACCCGGCCACGCCTGTTGCTGCTCGACGAACCGTTGTCAGCCCTGGACGCGCGGATTCGCAAGCACCTGCGCGAACAGATCCGTCAGATCCAGCGCGAGCTGGGCTTGACCACGATTTTCGTCACACACGATCAGGAAGAAGCCCTGACCATGTCTGACCGGATTTTCCTGATGAATCAGGGAAAAATCGTACAAAGCGGCGACGCCGAAACCCTCTACACCGCGCCCGTAGATGTATTCGCGGCAGGCTTCATCGGCAACTACAACCTGCTGGACGCCGACAGTGCCTCCAAACTGCTGCAGCGACCGATCAGCAAGCGCATCGCCATTCGCCCGGAAGCCATCGAACTGAGCCTCAATGGCGAACTGGACGCGCAGGTGCGTAGCCACAGCCTGCTGGGCAACGTGATTCGCTACCGGGTCGAAGCCCGGGGCGTGGAATTGGTGGTGGACGTTCTGAACCGCTCGGCGGCCGACCTGCATCCCGATGGTCAGCGCCTGGCGCTTTCCATCGATCCGACGGCCCTGTGTGAGGTAGCCTGATGACTTTGCTGACGCTGAAGAGAGAACTGCACTGATGGCCCTGGCAATTTTTGATCTGGACGAAACCCTGATCCACGGCGACTGCGCCTCACTGTGGAGCGAGCAAATGGTCCGCCTCGGTTGGGTCGATGGCGAATCGTTCCTGCGTCGCGACAAGGAACTGATGGATGCCTACGGCCGCGGCCACCTGGCGATGGAGGACTACATGGCCTTCAGCCTGGAACCGTTGATCGGTCGCACGCCCGCAGAGGTCGAGCATCTGGTTGGCCCATGGGTGGAAGACTTCATCGAACCGATCATCTTCAGCGACGCCACCAAAACCATCGCGGCGCATCGCAAGGCCGGTGACCGGATTCTGGTGATCTCCGCTTCGGGCACCCACCTGGTCGGCCCCATCGCCGAACGCCTGGGCATCGACGAGATTCTGGGCATCGAACTGGAAGTCGCCCACGGCGCTTACAGCGGCCATACCGTCGGCACCCTGACCTACCGCGAAGGCAAGATCACCCGCTTGCTGGAATGGCTGGATGCAGAGGAGGAAAACCTCGAAGGCGCGAGTTTCTATTCCGACTCACGCAACGATCTGCCGTTGTTACTGAAGGTGGATTTTCCCCACGTGGTCAACCCCGATCCAGTGCTGCGCGAGCAGGCTGAAAAAGCTGGCTGGCCGATACATCTCTGGAAGTAACCGAAAAGATCGCAGCCTGCGGCAGCTCCTACATGGGAATGCAATCTCCTGTAGGAGCTGCCGCAGGCTGCGATCTTTTCAAAGCCAACCCGATATCAGCTCAAGCTTTCATCAATCACCAACACCACCTTCCCCGCCACGGTATTACTCGCCAGCTCGGTAAACGCTGCCTCGGCATCCTTGATCGGGAATGTCCTGGCCAGTTGCGGGCTCAACCGCCCTTCGGCGAACAACGGCCACACATGCTGACCGAGATCACTGAATAGATCCGCCTTGAACTGATCATCCCGGCTGCGCAGGGTCGAGCCCAGTAACTGCACACGCTTGGCCAGCACCTGGGCCAGATCCAGCTTGGCCTCGCGCCCGCCCATCAGACCGATCAACACCCAACGGCCATCCTGCGCGAGCAACTTGAGGTTCAATGCCGCATAATTGCCGCCCACCGGGTCGAGAATCACGTCGAACGGCCCCAGATCCCGCAGGCTCTCCAGATCACCATCGCGCACCACGCCGCCCTGGGCGCCCAGCGCTTCGCAGTACGCCAGTCGCTCGGCGGAGCCGACGCTGACCCAGCACGGGTTACCGAAGGCCTTGCACAGCTGAATAGCCGCTGAACCAATTCCACTTGCTCCGGCGTGCAGCAGAACTTTCTGACCCGGCTTGAGCGCAGCCAGTTGAAACAAATTCAGCCAGACCGTTGCATAGACTTCGGGCAGTGCTGCCGCCTCGACCAGTGACACTCCGTCGGGAACCGGCAATACATGCCGCCCGTCGACAACCACTTCTTCGGCCATGCCGCCCCCGGCCAGCAAGGCGCAAACCCGATCACCCATCTGCCAGGAGGACCCGGCGCCCACCTCGCTGATCACGCCCGAGCACTCTAGACCAAGCACCTGGCTGGCCCCTGGCGGCGGCGGATAAAGGCCGGCCTTCTGCAACAAGTCGGCGCGATTGAGACCCGCTGCCGACACTCGAATACGAACTTGTCCTACATCGCACGCAGGACTCGGCTCATCAACCCACACCACTCGACCGTCAACGCCTTGCAATGCTTTCACAGTGCCTCCATAGTGAGTCTGGACTGAGCCCGAAGCTATAGCGTCGGGCTTTTTGCATTATGCGACCGGTTCCCAAAGATCCGGCGACTTCAAAGACGGCCTAATATGCGTTATCAATTGTCCCCGCGTCGAATCAGCATGAAGCATCTGTTCCCCAGCACTGCCCTCGCCTTATTCATCGGTATCGGCTTGCTGCCGATGTCGAGCAATACATTCGCAGCCAATAGCTGGGACAATCTTCAACCCGATCGTGACGAAGTGATCGCCAGCCTGAACGTCGTGGAGTTGCTCAAACGCCACCACTACAGCAAGCCGCCACTCGATGACGCGCGCTCGGTGATCATCTACGACAGCTACCTCAAGCTGCTGGATCCGTCGCGCAGCTACTTCATGGCCAGCGACATTGCCGAATTCGACAAGTGGAAGACGCAGTTCGACGATTTCCTCAAGAGCGGCGACCTGAACGCCGGGTTCACCATCTACAAGCGCTACCTGGACCGCGTAAAGGCGCGTCTGGACTTCGCCCTTGCCGAGCTGGGCAAAGGCGTCGACAAGATGGACTTCACCACCAAGGAAACCTTGCTGATTGACCGCAAGGACGCTCCTTGGCTCAAATCCACCGCAGAACTCGACGACCTGTGGCACAAACGCGTCAAGGACGAAGTGCTGCGGATGAAGATCGCCGGCAAAGAGCCCAAGCAGATCCAGGAAACCCTGACCAAGCGCTACAAGAACCAGTTGGCACGCCTGGACCAGACCCGCGCGGAAGACATCTTCCAGGCGTACATCAACACCTTCGCCATGTCCTACGACCCGCACACCAACTATCTGTCGCCGGATAATGCGGAGAACTTCGACATCAACATGAGCCTGTCCCTCGAGGGCATCGGCGCCGTGTTGCAGAGCGATAACGACCAGGTGAAAGTCGTACGCCTGGTGCCGGCAGGTCCGGCGGACAAGACCAAGCAGGTTGCACCGGCCGACAAGATCATCGGCGTTGCCCAGGGCAACAAGGAAATGGTCGATGTGGTGGGCTGGCGCCTGGACGAAGTGGTCAAGCTGATTCGTGGTCCGAAGGGCACCGTAGTGCGTCTGGAAGTCATCCCGGCCAGCAATGCGCCGAACGACCAGACCACCAAGATCGTGCCGATCACCCGTGAAGCGGTGAAGCTCGAAGATCAGGCCGTGAAGAAATCGGTCTTGAACCTGAAGCAGGACGGCAAGGACTACAAGCTCGGCATTATCGAAATCCCGGCGTTCTATCTGGACTTCAAGGCCTTCCGTGCCGGCGACCCGGATTACAAGAGCACCACCCGCGACGTCAAGAAACTGCTGACCGAGTTGCAGAAAGAGAAAGTCGACGGCGTGGTCATCGACCTGCGTAACAACGGCGGCGGTTCCTTGCAAGAGGCCACCGAGCTGACCAGCCTGTTCATCGACAAAGGCCCGACCGTGCTCGTGCGTAACGCCGATGGCCGCGTCGACGTCCTGGAAGATGAAAACCCGGGCGCATTCTACAAAGGCCCGATGGCGTTGCTGGTCAACCGCTTGTCCGCCTCGGCATCGGAGATTTTTGCCGGCGCCATGCAGGACTACCACCGCGCACTGATCATCGGTGGCCAGACCTTCGGCAAAGGCACCGTGCAGACCATTCAGCCGCTCAACCATGGCGAACTGAAACTGACCCTGGCCAAGTTCTACCGGGTTTCCGGGCAGAGCACCCAGCATCAGGGCGTCTTGCCGGACATCGATTACCCGTCGATCATCGACACCAAGGAAATCGGTGAAAGCGCCCTGCCGGAAGCCATGCCATGGGACACCATCAAGGCCGCCATCAAGCCTGCGCTGGATCCGTTCAAGCCGTACATTTCGCAGCTCAAGTCCGAGCATGACGTGCGTACGGCCAAGGATGCAGAGTTCGTATTCATCCGCGACAAGCTGGCCCTGGCGCAGAAACTGATGCTGGAAAAAACCGTCAGCCTCAATGAAGCCGAGCGTCGTGCGCAGCACGCCGACATCGAAGCCAAACAGCTGACCATGGAAAACATCCGTCGCAAAGCCAAGGGCGAAGAACCACTCAAAGAGCTGAAGAAAGAAGACGAGGACGTTATTGCGGCCGAAGATGATAAAACCAAACCGGAAGACGACGCCTACCTGAGCGAAACCGGGCGGATTCTGCTGGACTACCTGAAACTCAACACGGCAGTGGCCAAGCACTGAGTTTCTACACACAACTGATGGCAATTTAATACTGATGCTCCCCGGAGCGTCATCAAACAGTCATCACTCTGTCGTGAAATAAAGGACCGGCCGTGCTCTTTACCAAGGGCACGCCCGGTCCTTTTTTTATCGCCAGAGATCGCCATGACCACAACCGAACAGCTGAGTGCATTGAGCTCGATCCTGACTCAAGGCGGTTTGCACAGCCTGTTCCAGCCGATCATCAGCCTCTCTGAACGGCGTATTCTCGGCTACGAAGCCCTCAGTCGCGGCCCGTCCAACAGCCCTCTGCACTCCCCTGTCGCCCTGTTCGCCGTCGCCCGCCAGGCCGGACGTCTGAGCGAGCTGGAAATTGCCTGCCGCGAGAGCGCTTGCCGACGCTTCAATGAACAGCAATTGCCTGGCCTGTTGTTCCTTAACGTATCCCCGGAATCCCTGCTTGAAGCGGCCCATCAACCGGGGCGCACCTTGCAACTGCTGCAAGACTTCGGCATCCCTCCGAACCAGGTGGTCATCGAGTTGACCGAACAAACGCCAACGGATGATTTCCAGCTGCTGCAAACCGCCCTGCATCACTATCGGGCGATGGGGTTTTCGATTGCGCTGGATGATCTGGGGGCGGGCTATTCGAGTTTGCGGTTGTGGTCTGAACTGCGGCCGGACTACGTGAAAATTGACCGGCACTTCATTGATGGCATTCATCAGGATGCGCTCAAGCGTGAATTCGTCGGTTCGATCCTGCAAATCGCCAAGGCCTCGCGGGCGCAAGTCATCGCCGAAGGTATCGAACTACCGGAAGAGCTCACGGTGCTGACCGAAATGGGCGTGGACCTGGTGCAGGGCTACCTGCTCTGCCGCCCCCAGGAACACCCACCGCGGGATGCCCGGGCAATGATGCCCCGACAGGACAGCGTCGCCGTTGTACTGAGCGAAGACGGCAGCGACCTCAGCGCCCTGCTCAACGAGCAACCCGCGGTGAACCGCGACACCCCGACCGCCACAGTGCTCGAAGCCTTTCGCCGCCAGGCCAGCCTGAACTCGCTGGCGGTCCTGGATGAACAGAGTCAGCCCTGCGGCATTGTCCATCGTCATTCGCTCTCCGACGTCCTGCTCAAACCCTTTGCCACCGACCTGTTCGCCCGCAAGCCCATCAGCCGCTTGATGAACGATGACTTCCTCGCCGTCGAGCTGAGTCAGTCACTGCAACAGGTCAGCCGCCTGATCACCAGCCGTGCCCGCCAGCGCATCGAAGAAGATTTCATCATCACGCTCAATGGCGGCTATCTCGGGCTTGGCCGGGTGATTGACGTGCTCAAGTTGATTACGGAACTGAAGATCCAGCAGGCCCGCTATGCCAACCCGCTGACCTTGCTGCCCGGCAACGTGCCGATCCAGCAATGCCTGACACGACTGCTGCAACAGCAACGGGAATCGGTGATCTGCTACGTGGACATCGACAGTTTCAAGCCTTTCAACGACATCTACGGCTACGGCCGCGGCGACGAAGTCCTGCTGTGCCTGGCGCAATGCCTGAACGACCGCGTCGACCCGGCCCGCGACTTTGTCGGCCACATCGGTGGTGATGACTTCCTGCTGGTGCTCGGCCCGGAAGACTGGCGCAAACGTTTGAACCAGTTGCTCGACGACTTCCAGAGCCAGTGCCGGCGTTTCTACCGTAGCGAGCACCTGGAAGCCGGCTGTTTCATCGCACCCAATCGCCAGGGTCAACGCCAGGAGTTTGCGCTGTTGTCGCTGTCGATCGGCGTGGTGCATTTGCACCCACAGGCCTGTGGACAACTCGATGCGAGCCAGTTGGCCGAGATGGCATCGCAGGCCAAGCACCATGCCAAGAATGTGCAGGGCTATAGCGTGCACGTGATTGATAGCCTGGTAGTTTCGACTGTTGAAGAGGTGCTCGTTTCCGGACATCGATAAGGGAGCTTTTCGGCATCAGTCCAATCAACGAGACGCCGAGGAAGACTTCAGCTCTTCGAGCTTGATCGGCGCCAACGGATGCCCGGCCTTCGCCGCGATCGCCCAGAATCGCGCCGCTTCGACCGGATCCGGTGCCTTGCTCGCCGTCCCGGCCAGGGTGATCACGCCCACTTGATACGCCGCCTTGCCATCGCCCGCCAACGCCGCCAGGCGCAACAAACGCACGCCCTCCTCACGAGCCCCGAGGCCGACGCCGCGAAACGTCAGGATGTGCCCATAGAAGCTCTGGGCGCCGACATCGCCCAGGTTGGCCATGCGTGCGAACTGGCCTTCGAGCCAGCGCCAGCCACGTGGCTGACGGACAAACCACGACCAGTGAAACAACCGGCGCGCGAGCCAGTAACCGGCCCGCGCCTTGATTTGTAAAAACATTCAGGCCTCGGCCGATACCGGGTATTCGTACTCGAACACCCGCACCACTTCCGAAGCATGCCAGGACGCGGCGGCGACACCGTCCGACGGCCCGGAAAAACGCCCGAGACGCTCGACACATTCAAAGAATCCGGT
This sequence comes from Pseudomonas sp. 05L36, assembly GCF_056398125.1. Classification (NCBI taxonomy): domain Bacteria; kingdom Pseudomonadati; phylum Pseudomonadota; class Gammaproteobacteria; order Pseudomonadales; family Pseudomonadaceae; genus Pseudomonas; species Pseudomonas sp. 05L36. Next base: position 210,967 of record NZ_JBFTOU010000009.1, read on the forward strand.
GCGCGGCAAGCGGCTGGCGCCCTGACTGATCACCAGTGAACTGCGCAATGGCTGCTCCGCCCTGGCGTCCAGGGCCGCCAGATGCTCAAGGGCCGCTGTCAGGGTTTGCATGGCCGGTGTCGGCAACTGCAAACGTTCCAGTAATGCCCGATAAGTCAGGAGATGGCGCTGACGACGCGCCTGATCCAGTTCGCCCAGCAATCCGTCCCAATGTTGACGACTGATGCGTACGCTCACGATTCAACCCTCCACCCCGGCACCGTCAATTCCCAGGCCAGGCTGCGACGAATCGCGGCGTCGGGCAGACGTTCGCCACTTTCGATCATGGCCAGGTAAGACGGGCTGATGCCTACCGTGCGGGCCAGCGCCTCGATGGCGATGCCCTTTCCTTCGCGCAAACTGCGTAGTTGATCCAGACCCGGAAGAATCGCGTCTGGTGTTGCCGCCTGAAGCTTCGTGGCTTCAGGCGACGCTTGCTCCTTGATGCCTGCTGCTTTCAGTAACGCCTGATACTGAGCCCATGGCAGAACCGCATATTCGGGCTCGCCTTCGCGTGTAATTATCTGAATATCCATGACTACCCCGTAGGACAACAACACTTAGCGAGTCGGCACTTTTCCCTAGAAGTGTAATCCTAACAGCGGCCAAGGTCGCGGGGGGCATCAATCTGTGAACAGGTCGAAATCGGCTCAGTGTTTTTTCGGACCTTGAAGTTGCAGTTGCTCGGGGGTATCAGGCAGGCGCTCAACCACCGCGAGCTTCTCCGGCACCTGCCGTTTGCGCCAGACGCGGAAGGCATTGAGTTCGTCGTCGAGCACTTTCATGAGCCACGCCAATACCGCGATGTCATCGAGCATGCCGAACACCGGAATGAAATCCGGGATCGCATCCACCGGGCTGAGGAAGTACATCAGGCCTGCGACGACCGAAAGCAGCGCCTTGGGGCTGATGGCGCGATATTCACCACGCCAATAGGCCAGGCAGAGTGCCTGCAACAGCTTCAAGTCATCCTTGAGTTTGCCCAGTCGGTTGCCCTGGCTCGCGCCCTTGCTGGCGACTGCGAACAACAGGGTCGGCAATCGGCCGCGTGCCAGCAGGCGTCCGGCCATCGGCAGGAAACGAGCGAAATTCCAGGGTGCTTTCATGATTCCTCCCGTTAAAATGTTATCCACACAAATTGTGGATAACCTTGTGAACAGAGCTGCTTTTCATCGCTGAAAGCCCCGTTTTACAAGGCCTCCGTTCAGATCGGGCGTTTTTTACCCATCAAAAAAAACCTATAATTTCATTGACTTGGCGGACTTGTACGGCTAACGCCAACGCCTACTATGCCTGAGACTCCGGCCCGGAGCGTCTGTTCGTTTTGTTTACCCGTGCCAAACGCCAGATGCAACAACGCCCCGCATAAGCGAGGCGTTGTTATCGAAGCAGGCGCCGATTACTTGGCTGCGTCGTCTTCTTTTGCCGGATCCTTGATGGCCAGCAGTTCCAGGTCGAATACCAGCACCGAGTTGGCCGGAATCGCCGGGCTCGGGCTTTGAGCGCCGTAAGCCAGATCAGCAGGGATGTACAGTTTGTACTTCTCGCCAACGTGCATCAGTTGCAGGCCTTCGACCCAACCCGGGATCACACCGCTGACCGGCAGATCGATCGGGCTGCCGCGCTCGACGGAACTGTCGAATACGGTGCCATTGGTCAGCTTGCCGGTGTAGTGAACGGTCACTACGTCAGTCGGCTTTGGCTGAGGGCCATCGGCTTTCTGCACGACTTCGTACTGCAAGCCCGAAGCGGTAGTGGTCACGCCGGCTTTCTTGGCGTTTTCTTCGAGGAATTTCTTGCCGGCAGCGGCCGACTCTTCGCTCATCTTGGCCATGCGTTCTTCGGCACGCTTTTGCAGCGCGGCGAACGCCTCAACCAGTTCTTCGTCCTTGAGCTTCTGCTCTTTCTTGCCGACCGCGTCTTCGATGCCCTGGGCTACAGCTTTGGAATCCAGGTCATCCATGCCTTCCTGAGCCAGGCTCTTGCCCATATTCAGGCCAATGCCGTAGGAAGCTTTTTGCGCCGGAGTTTTCAGCTCTACGCTGGTCTGCGAATCACAACCCGCGAGTACCAGGCCAACCAGGGCCACCGCCGCCGCCAACCGATGCTGTTTCATGCTATTTCCTTGTTCATGCGCCTAAAGGGCAATCGAGTAAAGCCGCGAGCTTATCAGGCCGCCACGACCAATGGCTACCGGCATGAGAGCCGGAAACAATTGATAAGTTCAGGTGTTTAAAACGCAATTCACAATTCGGCTGATGAAGCTTCTTTCATCTTGTTCCGACGCAGACTGATTCCTGAACCTACAACATCTGGTGTAATGGCCTCTTGCCGCACCTCGGGTACTCGGGCATAACGGCATGATCATTCGACAAGGACGTTTATCTTGCGCCTCTTCTTTCGCTTGCTGGTTCTCATCGCAGTACTGCTCGGGCTGGTCATGTCCGTGGTTCTTTACTACGTCGCCAACCCGAAATTGCCGGCCTGGTCGCCTCCACAACAGGTGCATTACCTGGAGCAATGGAGCGCCGCGGATCGCGAGACCTATTACTTCACACCCCAGGGCACACAGGTCAAAGGCTTGCGCTATGACTGGTTCACCGCCCTCGAACTGCCCTTCTCGCAGCAACGCTTCGCCGCCCCCGAGTACCTCGCCCGCTTCGGTTTCCTGGTGGACCCCGACCAGAAACCGACACCGAATAACCCCGGCAACCTCCCGGCAGGCTTTACCCGGCACCAGAATACGGGGAGCCCGGATGTGTTTCTGGATGTCACCTGCGCGGCCTGCCACACCGGTGAACTGCGTTTCAAGGGTCAAGCCGTGCGTATCGACGGCGGCTCGGCGCAGCACGTCCTGCCGTCCAGTGTTCCTACACTCAAAGGGGGCAGTTTCGGACAAGCACTGGTGGCCAGCCTGACCTCGACTTACTACAACCCGTGGAAGTTCGAACGTTTCGCACGCAACGTGCTGGGCCAGGACTACGACGCCCACCACCAACAGTTGCGCAAAGAATTCAAATCCTCACTCGATACGTTCCTCAAGGTGGCCTGGAACGACACCCATCGCGGGCTCTATCCGACCGAGGAAGGCCCGGGGCGCACAGACGCCTTCGGTCGCATTGCCAACGCCAGCTTCGGTGATGCGATATCCCCCGACAACTACCGCGTGGCCAATGCCCCCGTTGACTATCCGCAGTTGTGGGACATGTGGACGTTCGAATGGGTGCAGTGGAACGGTTCGGCGAAACAACCGATGGCGCGCAACATCGGCGAAGCGTTGGGTGTCGGCGCCACGCTGAACTTCTTCGACAAGAACGACCAGCCACTGATGGGCGATGCCCGCTATCCCTCCAGTGTCCGTGTGCGCGACCTGCACCTGATCGAAGAAACCCTGCAACGACTCAAACCTCCAGCCTGGCCGGAAGATCTGTTGGGCGCGGTCGACAAACCTCTGGCAGCAAGGGGACGCGCCTTGTTCGCCGAAAACTGCGCGGGTTGTCATGTACCGCACAACACCCAGGGCGACGGGCGATACGTTCAGCATCTGAAAATGCTCCCGGTGGATTACATTGGCACAGACCCCGGCGCGGCCAACAACATCGCCGACCACCGCTTCGACCTGACTGCGCTGCAATGGAAGCAGGCGGAGCTGGAAAACCTTGACGTGGAGCCAAAACCCACCGAACCAATGGACCTGAGCAAAATGTCCGTGGCCAAGGGGCTGGCCTATGTCACCGCCTATGTCCAGGACCGTGCGTATCAAGACGCCAATATCACCCCTGCCGAGCGTGCTGAAATGGACGGTTTCGGCCTGCCGATCGGCGTGCGCGAATTGCGTTCGTACAAGGCCAGGCCATTGGCGGGGGTATGGGCGACAGCACCGTTTCTGCACAACGGTTCGGTACCGAACATTTATCAATTGCTGTCGCCTCAGGATGAGCGTGCGACCACGTTCTACAAAGGCACTTTCGAATTCGACCCACAGCATCTGGGATATCGCACCGAAGCCTTCAACAACGCTTTTCTGTTCGACACGCAAATCACCGGCAACCACAACAGCGGTCATGAATTCCGTGCCGGCAAACTCGGCAATGGTGTGATCGGCCGCGGGTTGCAGCCGCAAGAACGCTGGGCACTGCTGGAATATCTGAAAGTGCTGGGCGGCCCGCTGGAGGCGCAATTGCCATGATCACAGCCTCAGTCAAAAGGACTTTCTCATGCTGATTACACTCTGGCTGCGACTGGGCGCCTTTCTCGGCAAGCTGTTGCTGTGGCTGCTGGGTCTCGGTGTGCTGGGCTGGGCATTGGCCAGCGCCTGGTTTGCCTGGCAGCATCGCGGGCCGGTCTCGGCGCAGGAGTTGATTGCGGACGACGAAGCCGCGATGACCCAGGACATCATCCAGACCGCCGTGCGCATCGTCGATCAGCACCGCGAAAGCACACGCTACCTGCGCGACGCCCATGCCAAGGCCCACGGCTGCGTGAAGGCCGAGGTTCAGGTGCTGCCAGAACTGCCAGGCGAACTGCGCCAGGGCGTGTTCAGCGAGCCGGGCAAAACCTGGCAAGCGACGATGCGCCTGTCCAACGGCAATGCCTACCCGCAGTTCGATAGCATTCGCGATGCTCGGGGCATGGCGATCAAACTGTTCGATGTTCCAGGCAAACAACTGTTGAGCGATCAGCAGGGGCGAGGCGAACAGGACTTTGTAATGTTCAGCCACCCGAACTTCTTTGTCAGTAATGTCGCCGAATACCGTCAGAACGTCGCCGCCCAGGCCGACGGTAAAAAGATGATGGCTTTCTTCCCCGGCCGGGATCCACGCACCTGGCAGGTTCGCCACCTGTTTATCGCCCTGGCGACGCTGTCCCCTGCCCCGCCAAGCCCAACCCGGACGACGTACTTTTCGGTTTCACCCTACAAATTCGGTGAAGCCAATGCGAAGTTCCGGGTTGCACCCGATCCGGACAGTTGCCCGGCCTACAGCCTGCCGGAACAAAATCGCAAGCTGCCGAACTTCCTGCGCAATGCGCTGAATCAACAGCTGTCAACCGATCGGGTACCCGCGTGTTTCGTCTTGCAAATCCAGCGACAGGACGCCAACAAGTACATGCCGATTGAAGACACCAGCATTGAGTGGCGCGAAAGCGATGCGCCCTTCGAGACGGTGGCGCGGATCAACGTGCCGGCGCAGGACTTCGATACACCGGCGCTGAACCTGCAATGCGACAACCAGTCGTTCAATCCCTGGTTTGGCGTCGAGGCGCACCGCCCCATCGGCGGGATCAATCGCCTGCGCAAGGCCGTGTATGAAGCCGTCAGCGACTACCGCCACAGGCGCAATGCCGGACTGTAGGAGCGAGCTTGCTCGCGAAGAAGCCATGGGCGCCGCTGGGCATCTGAATTTACCCGTTATCGTTCACGACCTTCGCGAGCTAGCCCGCTCCTACAGAGAGCGAGGAAAGCCAAATCCCGGACAGCAAAAAGCCCGCACAAGGCGGGCTTTCTGTGGTGACCTGGCGTTCAGTGTTCCAGATTACCGAATATGGCGCAGCGGACGGGACTCGAACCCGCGACCCCCGGCGTGACAGGCCGGTATTCTAACCGACTGAACTACCGCTGCGCGTAGCGTTGAAAGTAAATGGTGGGTGATGACGGGATCGAACCGCCGACATTCTGCTTGTAAGGCAGACGCTCTCCCAGCTGAGCTAATCACCCTTTACCTTCGTTGCGGGGCACATTATGCCACAGGTTTTTATAAAGTGTTGATTTATTTGAAGTTTTTTTCAAAAAAATCTAAAAACCGGTGAAACGATGCAACCCACAGGAACAACAGTCAAACTTGAGGCAGAAAAAAACCCGCCTAAGCGGGCTTTTCCGTGGTGACCTGGCGTTCAGTGTTCCAGGTTACCGAATATGGCGCAGCGGACGGGACTCGAACCCGCGACCCCCGGCGTGACAGGCCGGTATTCTAACCGACTGAACTACCGCTGCGCGTAACACTGAAAACGAATGGTGGGTGATGACGGGATCGAACCGCCGACATTCTGCTTGTAAGGCAGACGCTCTCCCAGCTGAGCTAATCACCCTTCGCTTCGGTGTGGCGCGCATTCTACGGAGCGACCCAACCTCTGGCAAGCACTTTTTAAAATAATTTTCCGAGGCCTTCCAAAGGCTTAGAGAAAGGTTGGCCTATGGCACGGCGAAGACAATAATGCCCCCCTTTGTATAAAGGAGAGACTCACCCCATGTGGTTCAAAAACCTGCTTATCTATCGCCTGACCCAAGATCTGCCTGTTGATGCCGAGGCGTTGGAAACTGCACTGGCCACCAAACTGGCGCGCCCATGTGCAAGCCAGGAGTTGACCACCTACGGTTTCGTCGCGCCGTTCGGCAAAGGCGAAGATGCGCCACTGGTACACGTCAGCGGTGACTTCCTGCTGGTGTCCGCCCGCAAGGAAGAACGTATTTTGCCGGGCAGTGTCGTGCGTGACGCGGTCAAGGAAAAGGTCGAAGAGATCGAAGCCGAGCAAATGCGCAAGGTCTATAAGAAGGAGCGCGATCAGATCAAGGATGAAATCATCCAGGCCTTCCTGCCCCGCGCCTTTATCCGCCGCTCGTCGACCTTCGCCGCCATCGCGCCGAAACAGGGCCTGATCCTGGTCAACTCGGCCAGCCCGAAACGCGCCGAAGACTTGCTGTCGACCCTGCGCGAAGTGATCGGCACCCTGCCGGTGCGCCCACTGACCGTGAAGATGTCCCCGACCGCGACCATGACCGAGTGGGTCACCACCCAGAAAGCCGCGGACGATTTCTTCGTGCTGGACGAGTGCGAACTGCGCGACACCCACGAAGACGGCGGCATTGTGCGTTGCAAGCGCCAGGACCTGACCAGCGAAGAAATCCAGCTGCACCTGAGCACCGGCAAAGTGGTCACTCAACTGTCCCTGGCCTGGCAGGACAAACTGTCGTTCGTCCTCGACGACAAAATGGTGGTCAAGCGCCTGAAATTCGAAGACCTGCTGCAAGACCAGGCGGAACAGGACGGCGGCGACGAAGCCCTGGGCCAACTGGACGCCAGCTTCACCCTGATGATGCTGACTTTCGGCGACTTCCTGCCGGCGCTGGTTGAAGCGCTGGGTGGCGAAGAGACTCCGCAGGGGATCTAAAGCCTTGTGATCTCTAATGTAGGAGCGAGCTTGCTCGCGATGGAGTGTCAGTAGCCCCTCTTTGTCTGACACACCATCGCGAGCAAGCTCGCTCCTACAGGGGTTTTGTAGCGTCACTTAAAATAAGGATCAGGCCATGCGCGCACTGGCTGCATTGAGTCGTTTTGTCGGCAACACCTTCGCCTACTGGGTACTGATTTTCGCTGTCGTGGCGTTTCTGCAACCGGCGTGGTTCCTCGGTCTCAAAGGCGCCATCGTGCCCTTGCTGGGGCTGGTGATGTTCGGCATGGGCTTGACCCTCAAACTCGAAGACTTCGCCGAAGTCGCTCGCCATCCATGGCGCGTGGCCCTGGGCGTGGTTGCACATTTCGTGATCATGCCCGGCGTGGCGTGGTTGCTCTGCCAAGTGTTCCACTTGCCGCCGGAAATCGCCGTCGGCGTGATTCTGGTCGGCTGCTGCCCAAGCGGCACCTCGTCGAACGTCATGACCTGGCTGGCCCGTGGCGACCTGGCGCTGTCGGTGGCCATCGCCGCCGTCACCACCCTCCTCGCCCCGCTGCTGACCCCTGCCCTGATCTGGCTGCTGGCCTCGGCCTGGTTGCCGGTGTCATTCATGGAGTTGTTCTGGTCGATCCTGCAGGTGGTGCTGCTGCCGATCGTGCTGGGCGTGGTTGCCCAACGGGTGCTCGCCGACAAGGTTCGCCACGCCGTGGACGTTTTGCCGCTGGTGTCGGTGATCAGCATCGTGATCATCGTCACCGCAGTCGTCGCCGCCAGCCAGGCCAAGATTGCCGAGTCCGGCCTGTTGATCATGGCCGTGGTCATGCTGCACAACAGCTTTGGCTACCTGCTGGGTTACTTCACCGGGCGCCTGTTCAAGCTGCCTCTGGCCCAGCGCAAGTCCCTGGCCCTGGAAGTCGGCATGCAGAATTCCGGATTGGGCGCGGCCCTGGCCAGTGCGCACTTCTCGCCACTGGCGGCAGTGCCCAGCGCATTGTTCAGCGTCTGGCACAACATTTCCGGGGCATTGCTCTCCACGTATTTCCGCCGCATGAGCGAGAAACAGGATCGGGAAATGGCGGCGCAACAGATCAGTGATTGACTCGAAAACTTGATCACCCGGTCAATGTTGGGCACCATATTGCGCATCGCGAGGACGACCTCGCGGCTCGATCGAGTCATTAATCAGGGGACGACCCCGTCAGACGATGGAGGTCTTCATGTCCTGGATCATTCTGTTTTTCGCCGGCCTGTTCGAAGTCGGCTGGGCCGTCGGCCTCAAGTACACCGACGGCTTCACCCGCCCGCTCCCCACTGTGTTGACCGTTGCGGCCATGGCTATCAGCCTTGGCTTGCTCGGCCTTGCAATGAAGGAATTGCCGCTGGGTACGGCCTATGCGATCTGGACCGGGGTCGGCGCCGTGGGCACGGTGATCGCCGGGATCATTCTGTTTGGCGAATCCATGGCGCTGGTGCGATTGGCGAGTGTGGCGTTGATCATTTCCGGGTTGGTTGGGCTCAAGGTTAGCGCTTAAGCGACTACCGCCAATCGCGAGCAGGCTCACTCCTACAAGGTTTTATGGTGTGTCGGAGATTTTCACCACTCCCGCGATCCCTGTAGGAGCGGGCTTGCCCGCGAAGAGGCCTTCAATGACTACAACTATTTAACGGCCCCACGCAGTTCCCCCACCAATCGCTGCAATTCCACCGGCTCCGCTGCCTCAACCGCCACCGCCGACCCTGCCACCAACGTCACCCGCGACCACAGGCGATGAAACAGTCCCTTGCCCGGATCGCGGCTGAAGAAACTCCCCCACAACCCCTGCAAGGCCAGCGGAATCACCGGCACCGGCGTCTCCTCGAGAATTCGCGTCAACCCGCCCTTGAACTCATTGATCTCGCCATCGGCGGTCAATTTACCCTCGGGGAAGATGCAAACCAGCTCACCGTCCTTCAGATACCGGGCAATGCGCGTGAAGGCTTTTTCGTAGATCTGGATGTCTTCCTGACGCCCCGCGATAGGAATCGTCCCCGCGGTACGGAAGATGAAGTTCAGCACCGGCAGGTTGTAGATCTTGTAGTACATGACAAAGCGAATCGGCCGACGCACCGCGCCGCCAATCAGCAAGGCGTCGACGAATGACACGTGATTGCACACCAGCAACGCCGCGCCTTCATCGGGGATCAGATCCAGGTTGCGGTGCTCGACGCGGTACATGGAATGACTGAGCAGCCAGATCATGAAACGCATGGTGAACTCGGGGACGATCTTGAAGATGTAGGCATTGACGCCGATGTTCAGCAACGACACCACCAGGAACAGCTGCGGGATCGACAGCTTGGCCACACTCAGCAAGACGATCGAGACAATCGCCGACACCACCATGAACAACGCATTGAGGATGTTGTTGGCGGCAATCACCCGCGCCCGTTCGTTTTCCGCCGTACGTGACTGGATCAGTGCGTAAAGCGGCACGATGTAGAAACCACCGAAAACGCCCAGGCCGAGGATGTCGAGCAGTACCAGCCAGGCGTGACCGAAACCGAGGATTTCGATCCAGCCATGGCCCGCGGCGCTGTCTGGAATAGAGCCGGAATGCCACCACAGCAGCAGACCGAAAACGGTCAGGCCGAACGATCCGAACGGCACCAGGCCAATCTCGACTTTGCGCCCAGAGAGCTTCTCGCACAGCATCGAACCCAATGCGATGCCGACCGAGAACACCGTCAGAATCAGCGTCACCACGGTTTCGTCACCGTGCATCCATTCCTTGGCATAGGCCGGGATCTGCGTCAGGTAAATCGCCCCGACAAACCAGAACCACGAGTTGCCGACAATCGAGCGTGATACCGCCGGCGTTTGCCCAAGGCCCAGTTTCAACGTGGCCCAGGACTGGCTGAAAATATTCCAGTTCAGGCGCATTTGTGGCGTGGCGGCCGCCGCCCGGGGAATGCTGCGACTGGCCAGGTAGCCGAGCACGGCAATGCCGATGATCGCCATGGACACCACCGGCGCGTAATGCGCCGAAGACATCATGACCCCAGCGCCAATGGTGCCGGCGAGGATCGCCAGGAAGGTGCCCATTTCCACCAGGCCGTTGCCGCCTACCAGCTCGTCTTCATGCAGGGCCTGCGGCAGGATCGAGTACTTCACCGGCCCGAACAGCGCCGAGTGGGTGCCCATGGCGAACAGTGCCACCAACATCAACGACAGGTGATCGAACATGAAGCCAACGGCGCCGACCGCCATGATGGCGATTTCCCCAAGCTTGATCAGGCGGATCAACGCGTCCTTGGCGAACTTTTCCCCGAATTGCCCGGCCAGGGCCGAGAACAGGAAAAACGGCAGGATAAACAGCAGCGCACACAGGTTGACCCAGACCGAGCGGTCACCTTCGATGGTCAGCTTGTACAAAATGGCGAGGATCAACGACTGCTTGAACACGTTGTCGTTGAACGCCCCGAGGGACTGCGTGATGAAGAACGGCAGGAAGCGCCGGGTGCGCAGCAAGGTGAACTGTGAGGGGTGACTCATCTTCCATGTGTCCCTGATGTTAGGTAGCGAGTGGCCTGGATTCTTATTGGATTATCACAAGTCGATCCAGGCCACACCTTACCTAACTTTTGCCGGTTATTTCTTCAATCCGGCAATGCACGGCGAGACAAACAGCTCGCCACGCCAGGCGCCCAGCACCGTGCGCTTGCCGACGATCAGCCACATCACGGCCAGCAACGCCACCAACACACAGCCAAACACACTGAAAAACGTCAGATTCAAGGTACTGCCCAGCTTCAACGTCGCCAGAGAATAGACGCCCAACGGGAAAGTGAAGCCCCACCAGCCGAGATTGAAAGGAATGCCGGCACGCAGGTAGCGCACAGTGATCAGCAACGCCATCAGCATCCACCACAGACCGAAGCCCCACAGGGTGATGCCGGCCACCAGACCCAATCCTGCAGCAGTCTCACCGACGCCTGGCAAACCGTTGGCCGCGAAAATCAGCGGTGCATCGCCGCCCAGTACCAGCATGCCCAACGCACCGGTGCCGATCGGACCAAGGGCCAGCCAGCTCGAGGCGGCCATGTTTTCGTGGGGCAGTTTATGCAGAGCCATGCGCAGCAACAGAATGGTCAGGATGCTGAAGGCCACCGGCAGGGAAAAAGCCCAGAGCACGTAGCTGGTCACCAGCACCACCAGTTGCGATTGAGCGTCGGCCAGATGCGGCGCCAACAGGCCCCCGCTGGCGGCCGCCACTTCTGCCGCGACCACCGGCAACAGCCAGACCGCGGTCATCTGGTCGATGCTGTGCTCCTGACGGGTGAACATCATGTAGGGAATCAGCACACCGCAGGCCAGCGACATGGCCACATCCAGCCACCACAGCACCTCGACGACGTGAATCACACCGTCGCCCCAGCGCGGCAGGCCAAACACCAGGAAGCCATTGATGATGGTGGCCAGGCCCATCGGGATGGTGCCGAAAAACATCGAAACCGTGGAGTGGCCGAAAATCCGCCGCGCTTCGTCGAAAAACAGCACCCAACGCGCCGTGTATAGCGCCGTAAACAGCAGAAACAGCGCGATGTTGAACAGCCAGAGGGCTTCGGCGAAGGCGTGCAAGGCAGGTATGGCGAGCGGCAATTGCGCCAGTGCCAACGCCAGCACACCGGTGCCCATGGTGGCCGCGAACCAGTTGGGGGTGAACTGGCGGACCACCTCGCGGGGATGCTGCAAGTGACTGAAAGGTTTGATTCCGGGCTTGATGCTATTGGCGCATGTCATGGCGAACTCCTGTCCTCTTGTGAGGTAGAACCCATGTTAGATCCGAATAGAATATCTATATAACGGGTAATATCTCTATATCTTATCTATTATACAGATATACCATCAGGCACGCCCAAGGCTCGGTGTCATGGATTGGCCTCACACGTCCGGCCGGAACGCGGGCGTACCAGACCCACCAACGCTCCGAGGGCCAGAACAATCAGCACCGCGCCATAGCCATCAACGGTCGCCACCAGGCCGAGGGTTCGGCTCAGGTTCCCGGCCAACAGCGCAGGCAGGCAGAAAGCGAGATAGCTGAGCGCGTAATACGCCGACACCAGCCCGGCGCGTTCATGGGGCAACGCCAGCGGCACCAGGCTACGCAGAGTACCGAGAAAACCGGCGCCGAAACCGCACCCTGCGACCAGCGTTCCAAGGAAAAACAACGGCAAGCTGGCACTGTGCACACCCAGCAAAATCAACACGACTCCCGCAGGCATCATGCTGGCGCCCAATAACAACGCCTTGCCGGCGGGTCGGTTGCGCATGCTGTAAATCATCAAAGCGCCAGTCAACGTCAATGCGGCCACCGTCGCCCCGCCAATAATGTTCGAGGTCGACCCCGTGGCCGTGCGCACCAACGAAGGCGCCAGGGATGCATAGAAACCGCCGAGGGCCCACAGAGCAGTGTTGAGCGGCAGCACCTGCCACAACGTAGAGCGCGCCTGCAATGGCACATGCAGCGTCGGCCGCAATGACGCCCAAACCCCAGCCTGCCGCGAGACACTTTCCGGCAAGCGCCAGACATAAAGTGCCTGCACCACAAACAACGCCAGCAGTAGCCAGAAACTCAGGTGCAATGGGGCCGGGGCGAATTCGGCCAACGCACCGCAGCCCAGTCCGCCAATGGCCATACCAGTCAACGGTGCAACGCTATTGACCAGCGGCCCCCGTTCGCGATCGGTATCGAGCAGTGTTGCGCCCAGCACAGCGGTAGCCATTCCGGTAGCAAAACCCTGCAACACCCGGGCACTGATCAGCCAGGCGACGCTGTCGGCGTAGATAAACAGCAACATCGCCAGGATGTTCAGCGTCACCGCGGTAAAAATCACCGGTTTGCGCCCCAGGTAATCCGACAGCGATCCGACCGTCAGCAACGCCGCCAACAGGCTGAGCGCGTACACGCCGAAAATCAGGGTCAGCATCGCGGCCGAAAACCGCATCTGCTCCTGATACAGGTGATACAGCGGCGTCGGCGCAGTGGAAGCCGCCAGGAAACTGAGCAAGGTAACAGCCAGAAACCACAGTCTGGCACGATTTGAATGAGAACCGGGCATGGATACACTCCGCAAAAGCTAATTTTTTGCTTTTGCGGAGTGTGCTACTGGATCCCTCTTAAAGCAAATTCTTTGTGTTAAGGTCCGATGCATGGCTTTCAGGACCGGATGCCAGCCGCAAGACCCGGTGCATTACAGGAAACACAAGATGACAGCTCCCACTTTACGCCCCGGCGGCCGCAGCGCCCGGGTACAAGAGTCGATTCATTCGGCCGTGCGTCAACTCCTCGAAGAGCAGGACCGCGCCAGCGTGACGGTGCCGCAAATTGCGGCGCGTGCGGGTGTCACGCCGTCCACCATCTATCGACGCTGGGGCGATGTGTCGGCGCTGCTGGCCGACGTCGCCCTCGCCCGCATGCAACCCGACAACGAGCCGGCCAACACCGGCAGCCTTCACGGAGACGTGCGGGCCTGGGCCGAGCAGTACCTGGACGAGATGAGCTCCGAACCCGGCCGCAACATGCTGTGCGACGTGCAGGCGGCGCTGAAGCCGAGTTATTGCGCGACGATCATTGGCGGGCAACTGCAGACGATTCTCGATCGCTATCCGGATGAGCCCACGCCCAGTGTCGATCGGCTGATCAATCTGATCGCCGCGCCGACGGTGTTTCGCATCCTGTTTGCCGAGGCGCCGCTGGAGGTCGAAGAGTTGCATCGATTGATAGAGGTTGCATTGAATCAGTGAAGCCCCCATCGCGAGCAAGCTCGCTCCCACAAGGGTCCGCGAACACAGGGCAAATGTGGGAGCGAGCTTGCTCGCGATGAGGCCGGTCCAGACACTGCAACCCCCCCTGCGACACCCCGCCACGCCACGACCTTGGTCGACACTGACTAACGCTGGCGGTCGTGCGAGACTGTCTGTCCGGGCGGGAGCCCGGGAGTCTTTTGTCTGGAGTCCCCATGTCGCTGTCCACCGGGCTGATTGCCGTCGTCGCCCTGGCCTATATGGCCATCATGTTCGCCATCGCCTTCTATGGCGACCGTCGCAGCGCGCCCTTGCCGCCGCGCGTGCGGGCCTGGGTGTACAGCCTGTCGCTGGCGGTCTATTGCACCAGCTGGACTTTCTTCGGCGCCGTGGGCCAGGCCGCCGAACAGCTCTGGTCGTTCCTGCCGATCTACCTCGGGCCGATCCTGTTGCTGCTCGGCGCGCCCTGGGTCCTGCAAAAAATGGTGATGATCAGCAAACAGGAGAACATCACCTCCATCGCCGACTTCATCGCCGCACGCTATGGCAAATCCCAGTCGCTGGCGGTGGTGGTGGCGCTGATTTGCCTGGTCGGCGTGTTGCCCTATATCGCACTGCAGCTCAAAGGCATTGTGCTCGGCGTGAACCTGCTGATCGGCGCCGGTGCCGACGCCATGGGCACCCGCGCCCAGGACACTGCGCTGATCGTATCGCTGGTGCTGGCGCTGTTCACCATCGTCTTCGGGACCCGCAACCTCGACGCCACGGAGCACCATCGCGGCATGGTGCTGGCCATTGCCTTCGAATCGCTGGTCAAGCTGTTTGCGTTTCTCGCCGTCGGCGCCTTCGTGACCTACGGCCTGTACGACGGTTTCGACGACCTGTTTGACCAGGCCATGTTGGCGCCGCGACTCGAACAGTACTGGAAGGAAACCATCAACTGGCCGTCGATGGTGGTGCAGACCGGCGTGGCGATGATGGCGATCATTTGCTTGCCGCGGCAGTTCCACGTGACCGTTGTCGAGAACATCGACCCTCAGGATCTGCGCCTGGCCAAGTGGGTATTCCCGGCCTACCTCGCCCTCGCAGCATTGTTTGTCGTGCCGATCGCCCTGGCCGGGCAGATGATGCTGCCCAGCTCGGTGTTGCCAGACTCGTTCGTCATCAGCCTGCCCCTGGCCCAGGCGCACCCGGCGCTGGCCCTGTTGGCATTTATCGGTGGCGCATCGGCGGCCACCGGCATGGTGATCGTGGCCAGCGTGGCGCTGTCGACCATGGTGTCCAACGACATGCTGTTGCCGTGGCTGCTGCGGCGCAACAACGCCGAGCGCCCGTTCGAAGTGTTCCGCCAGTGGATGCTATCGGTGCGCCGCGTCAGCATCGTGGTCATTCTGCTGCTGGCCTACGTCAGTTATCGCCTGCTGGGCTCGACCGCCAGCCTGGCGACCATTGGCCAGATCGCCTTCGCCGCCGTGACCCAACTGGCCCCCGCCATGCTCGGTGCGCTGTACTGGAAACAGGCCAACCGCCGCGGTGTTTTCGCGGGCCTCGCCGCGGGCACGTTCCTGTGGTTCTACACCTTGATCCTGCCGATTGCCGCCCTCAGCCTCGGCCTGTCCTTGAGCACATTCCCGGGTCTGGCCTGGTTGCACAGCAATCCACTTAACCTGCCGATCACCCCGCTGACCCAGGGCGTGGTGCTGTCGCTGGCAGGCAACTTCACGCTGTTCGCCTGGGTCTCGGTGCTGTCGCGCACCCGGGTTTCCGAGCACTGGCAGGCGGGCCGCTTCATCGGCCAGGAAATCAGTGCCCGCCCCAGTGCACGCTCGATGCTTTCAGTGCAGATCGACGACCTGCTGCAACTGGCGGCACGCTTCGTCGGCGAAGAACGCGCCCGGCAAAGCTTCATCCGTTTTGCCTATCGCCAGGGCAAAGGCTTCAACCCGAACCAGAACGCCGACAGTGAATGGATCGCCCATACCGAACGCTTGCTGGCCGGTGTGCTCGGCGCCTCTTCGACCCGCGCGGTAGTAAAAGCCGCCATTGAAGGCCGGGAGATGCAACTGGAAGACGTCGTGCGCATCGCCGACGAAGCCTCGGAGGTGCTGCAATTCAACCGTGCCTTGCTGCAAGGCGCCATCGAGAACATCACCCAGGGCATCAGCGTGGTCGACCAGTCGCTGAAACTGGTGGCCTGGAACCGTCGCTATCTGGATTTGTTCAACTACCCGGATGGCCTGATCAGAGTCGGCCGGCCGATTGCCGACATCATCCGTCACAATGCCGAGCGTGGACTGTGCGGCCCCGGCGAGGCCGAAGTTCACGTCGCGCGCCGCCTGCACTGGATGCGCCAGGGCCGCGCGCACACCTCCGAGCGCTTGTTCCCCAACGGTCGGGTAATCGAGCTGATCGGCAACCCGATGCCAGGCGGTGGCTTCGTCATGAGTTTCACCGACATCACCGCGTTCCGCGAAGCCGAGCAGGCGCTGACCGAAGCCAACGAAGGGCTGGAGCAACGGGTCACCGAACGCACCCACGAATTGTCGCAGCTCAATGTTGCCCTGACCGAAGCCAAGGGCACCGCCGAGGCGGCCAACCAGTCCAAGACCCGTTTCCTCGCGGCCGTCAGCCATGACTTGATGCAACCGCTGAATGCGGCGCGGCTGTTCTCCGCCGCCCTCTCCCATCAGGAAGATGGTTTTTCGGGCGAGGCGCAGAAACTGGTCGGGCACCTGGACAGCTCACTGCGCTCGGCAGAGGACTTGATCAGCGACCTGCTGGACATTTCCCGCCTGGAGAACGGCAAGATCAACCCGAATCGCCAGCCATTCGCCCTCAACGAACTGTTCGACACCCTTGGTACCGAGTTCAAGGTGCTGGCGCGAGAACAAAAACTGGAGTTCCGCGTTCGCGGCAGCGCGCTACGGGTCGACAGTGACATCAAACTGCTGCGGCGGATTTTGCAAAACTTCCTGACCAACGCTTTCCGCTACGGCAAAGGGCCGGTGCTGCTGGGGGTTCGCCGGCACAGGGAAGCATTGAGCCTGGAAGTCTGGGACCGTGGGCCAGGTATTCCGGAAGACAAGCAGCAGGTGATTTTCGAAGAGTTCAAGCGCCTCGACAGCCACCAGACACGGGCCGAAAAAGGCCTCGGCCTGGGGCTGGCGATTGCCGACGGGCTATGTCGCGTGCTCGGTCATACCTTGCGCGTACGCTCCTGGCCGGGACGCGGTAGCGTGTTCAGCGTCAGCGTGCCCCTGGCCCGGGCGCAAACCGCAGCGCCGGTCAAAGTCGCCGAGCTCAATGGCAAATTGCTCAATGGGGCGCAGGTGCTGTGCATCGACAACGAGGACAGCATCCTGATCGGCATGAACAGCCTGCTCAGCCGCTGGGGTTGCCAGGTCTGGACCGCGCGCAATCGCGAAGAATGCGCAGCGTTGCTGGGCGAAGGCGTGCGCCCGCAATTGGCGCTGGTGGATTACCACCTCGATCATGGCGAGACCGGCACCGATTTGATGGCCTGGTTGCGCACGCAAATGGGCGAGCCGGTTCCCGGGGTGGTGATCAGCGCCGATGGCCGGCCGGAGACGGTCGACCTGGTGCATGCCGCGGGACTGGACTATCTGGCAAAACCGGTGAAACCGGCGGCGTTGCGGGCGTTGTTGAGTCGGTATTTGCCGTTGTAGCGCGGCAAGCTAACACTTTACCCACTGTGGCGAGGGGGCTTATTCCGGCAACTCGACCAACCCATCGACATCCGTCATCGCCCGCTCCAGCAAGTCCGCCGGCAGGCTCTTGCTCGCCCGTGCGCCCAGCAGCTTGAGCTGTTCACTGCGACTGACCAGGTTGCCACGCCCCTCTGTCAGCTTGTTGCGTGCCGAACTGTAGGCCTTGTCCAGTTGCTGCAGGCGATTGCCAACTTCGTCCAGATCCTGAATGAACAGTACGAACTTGTCGTACAGCCACCCGGCCCGCTCGGCGATCTCCCGGGCATTCTGGCTCTGGCGCTCCTGTTTCCACAGGCTGTCGATGACACGCAGGGTCGCCAGCAAAGTGGTGGGGCTGACGATCACGATGTTACGGTCGAATGCCTCCTGAAACAGCGTCGGCTCAGCCTGCAACGCGGCAGAAAACGCCGCCTCGATCGGTACGAAGAGCAACACGAAATCCAGGCTGTGCAAGCCATCGAGACGCTTGTAATCCTTGCCGGCCAGGCCTTTGACGTGATTACGCAATGACAGCACGTGCTGCTTGATGGCGATCTGGCCGATGGCCTCGTCCTCAGCCGCCACGTATTGCTGATAGGCCGTCAGGCTGACCTTGGAGTCGACCACGACCTGCTTGTCGCCCGGCAGATAAATGATCACGTCCGGCTGAAAACGCTCGCCGTCCGGTCCCTTGAGATTGACCTGCGTCTGGTACTCGCGGCCCTTCTCCAGTCCCGCATGCTCGAGCACGCGCTCCAGAATCAGTTCACCCCAATTGCCCTGGGTCTTCTGCCCTTTCAAGGCGCGGGTCAGGTTGGTGGCTTCATCGCTCAAGCGCAAGTTCAGCTGTTGCAGTCGTTCCAGCTCCTTGGCCAGGGAGAAACGCTCACGCGCCTCGTTCTGATAGCTTTCCTCGACACGTTTTTCGAAGGACTGGATGCGTTCCTTGAGTGGATCGAGCAACTGCCCCAGGCGCTGCTGGCTGGTTTCGGCAAAACGCTGCTCGCGCTCATCGAAAATTTTCCCCGCCAGCTCGGCGAACTGCGCGCGCAACTCGTCCCGCGAACCTTGCAGGTCGTTGAGGCGTTGCTGATGACTGTCCTGTTGCTCGCGCAATTCGGCGTTGAGCGACGCGGCCTGGGCATCCAGACGGCGCAATTCGGCTTCCTTGCCGGCGCGTTCGATATTCCACGCATGGGCGGCGTCCCGGGCGTCGTCGCGCTCGATCTGCAGCAGTTCGACTTCACGACGCAGCGCCGCCAGATCCGCCTGTTTGGCGGCGTTGGCCTGGGTCAGATCAGCCGCTTCATCGCGACCGGACTCGAGCTGAGCATTCAATCCGTCCTGCGCCAGTTGCGCCATGGCCAGGCGTTCTTGCAGCAGCGCGACATCGGCTTGCGTGGTGCTGGCCCGACGCTGCAGTTGCCAGGCCAATACCAGCAACGGCAACGCTGCCCCTGCCAGACCCAGCAATACGCTGGTCAAGTCCATTGCCATAGCCACTCCTGCCATTCGAATAAAGCCTGAAGGTTAACCAAGGCGCCAGATCTTGGACAGCTCAGTCTTCGATCAGCCCCAGTTCCTGTTGAGCGCGGCGATCGCCTGCCCGAGCGGCCTGACGCAGCAGGTCCTGGCCGATCCGGCGGTCCCGGGCATTCCCGCATTCCCGGCACATCAATTGGCCAAGGCGACTTTGCGCAGCCACCACGCCTTCACGGGCCGGTTGCTTGAGCAGACGTCCGGCAATATGTTTGACGTTACGGTTTTCGCCCAGATGCGGACTGTCCAACAGCCACTCTGCCACGCGCATGGAAAAGCGCTTGGTAGGGGCAGCAGAGGGTGGTGTAGAGGAAGAGGAAACGGAGGCTGAGCGAAACTTCATAAAGCACTGTGGGGCAGATCGGAAGGCGCGCAACTTTACTCTCTTTTTCTTACAGGTAAAGCTGAAAATATCCCGGCACGCCCGTCCTAGAGCAAGCGCTCGGGACAATCCACAGAAGCTGTGGATAACTCAGTGGACAACCGCTCCTGAACCCGCTCAAAGCCCTGTGGAATGGGGCTCGCAGTCAAACTGACGATTTTTTCACCAGTAAAAAAAAGCGATGTTTTTCATTGACTTAAATTTTGGATACAGGCAGCCACTACGCTTGAACGTGAGATGACAGCGGGGTGACAGAGTGCGCAACTAATGTGCACAAGTGCCTTCGCGACGGTTATATCGATGCACTTTTTCGGCGCGTTTTTTGGTCATGCCTGGGGATAAGCCTTGGCAAACCCGGTGTTTAGACGGCTGCGTTGCTACCAAGGTCGATGACCGATGGTCGGATTTTGTTCTGCTACAGGGCGTAGCAATCGCAGGCACAGCAACTTCATACGCTTGGCTACAAGACAAAACAGCCCGCTTGAGCACCTGCCGGGAAATTCTTTTCGCTAACACACTTCCCTTGGCCGGTTCAATCCGTTAGTATCCGCGGCGTTAGTACCAAGCTGAAAGTCAATTCTGGTCGAACAAATCCCCCCGGTCAGCCTTCCCAACGGAAGCCTCCACCGAACTAGCGGGATCGACCACCTCGATGGTTTCCAGGTAAATCTTGCGCCAACACAACCTTTGAATCGAAAGCAAAGGGTGTTGCTCCGCCTGCTTACTCTGCTCGAACCAACCTGCAAATTGATCAGGATCTTCACCCCGGGCCCAGAACCTTTGCCCTCGATGTGTTGCCTGCCCTCCTAAGTACCTACCTGCCAGCCCAAGCGCGCCAACTTGTCAGCGCTTCAAACTGGCTGCTTTGTTCCAGTCGGGTTCTTCGTTCGACCAATGGTGGTCGTCGTCACTGGAACGTTTTAACTTTGCACGGTTCTTATCCGTGTCGCTTGTAGGAACACCAATTATGTCCACTCAAATCCACACTCAGGATGCCATTCGCACCCTAACCAACGCTTTTGCTCCAATGAATTGCCTGATCATGGCCGCTCGCAAAGGCTGCTTCAGCTTCACTCTGGTCAATGAACATGGCATCGCCCGTCACAGCGAACGCCTGTACCCCGATCAATACTCCAGCGCCGAGCCGCTGCAGGCCGTGATCGAGCGTACCCGTCAGGCACTGGTTGCCTGAAACGCCAGAAAGGCTGAAAAACCGAAAGCCCTGCCCCGAAAAGCAGGGCTTTTTATTGCTCGATATTTCCCTTTCCTCGAATCACGACTAAGCACGATCCGATATAACGGTTATAACTGGTCGCTGGAAATATTTTAAAAACAGGCCTTTACAACGCAAATATGACACTACACTTCAACTCAAGCGGCTTGACCCGCTTGCGGCGAGCCTGATTCGATTCACTGCTGCCAAGCCCCCCCCTTCAGGTATCGCCGTCCAACTCAGGTTTCGAGGGTTTTATGGGTATCGCTGCCAGCGAACTGTGCCGTTATGTGATTCGTCCGACATTGATCTACCTCGGACGCCATAGCGCTACTGCCGAATCCCTGCTGCTGGGCATTGCCGCCAGCCAGTCCGCCCTTGGTTCCGCCCTGCATGACCGCCGTGGGCACGGCCTGTACCGCATCGCCGAGCCCCGCCACCAGGCCCTTTGGGACCATTACCTGGCCCTTGATCCGGAGCGTGCAAGCCTGGTCCGTGGCCTGGCCAGCCAGCATGCGTTTCTGAGTGGCCCGCACCTCGAATTGACCGTCAACCTGCGTTACGCCACAGCCATCGCCTGGCTGCTGGTGGAAGAACAGAATACCCCCCTCCCCGCCCCTGATGATTTGTTGGGTATGGCCAGAATCTGGCGCCAGACCTTTCAGCCCCAGGGGCGTCTGCGTGATTTCACCTGCGCCTGGCAAACCTGTGTTTCACCCCTGAATCAGGTCGCCTGCTGACACGTCTGAATCCAAAGATCGCGCAACACGCCGCGATTCTGGTCGGATTGTCCTACAAAACCGCTCTAAATCAAGCGATACAGCCTATGGCGCCGGGACGAAAATATTGGTAATTTTCGCCCCGGTGATCACCAGGAGTTCTAATAATGAAAAAAGTAATGCTCAAAACCACCCTTAGCCTCGCCGTTGCCTTGGCATCCACCCAGATCTTCGCGAGTGGCTTTGCCCTCAACGAACAGAGCATCAGTGGAATGGGGACTGGTTTTGCGGGACGCTCTTCATCTGCCGATGATGCAAGCACTGTTTTTGGCAACCCTGCCGGCATGTCGCGAATCAAGCGCCAGGAAGTCACTGGCGGGATCGCAGCTATCGATGCCTCGTCTGATATCAAAGACGCCCAAGGCGCCCACCCGGGTACCAACAAAGGCGACATGGTGCCATTCACAGCCGTTCCGATGGGCTATTACGTCAAGCCGATTGATGATCACTGGGCATTCGGCCTCGGTGTCTACGCACCTTTTGGTCTGATTACCGACTATGAAAATGGCTTCCAGGGTGCCGGTTTCGGCAGCAAGAGCGAAGTCAAGGTTGTCACCTTCCAGCCTACCGTCAGCTACGCCTTTAACGACAAAGTATCGATTGGTTTCGGCCCGACCATCAACCGCATTGGCGGCACTCTGGAGTCGGATGTACCTCTTTTTGGCGATACCCACGTCAAAATCAAAGGGGATGATGTCGCTCTTGGCTACAACTTCGGGGTCCTGGTACAAGCAACAGACACCACTCGTGTCGGCCTGACCTATCACTCGAAAGTGAAATACAAGATTGAAGGTCATACCGATATCAGCGCAGGCGCAAATTCACCTTCCGCCCTCCTGAAAAGCAATCGATACGATGCTTCGCTGAAAATCGAAACACCTGAATCTGTCGACTTCTCCGTGACACAACAGCTGACGGATGCGTGGACCCTTTATGCAGGTTCCACCTGGACTCGCTGGAGCCGTTTGAAAGACATCACCGTCAACAACGACGGCGTAACCGCGGCACAAGGCGGTGCATTGTCCCCGGCCCTGTTCGGCACCATTACGGAAGAGCAGAACTGGCACGATACCTGGGCCTACGCCATCGGTACCTCCTACCAGCTGAATAAGCAGTGGGTATTGCGCACCGGCCTGAGCTTTGACCAGTCGCCTACCAACAATACCGACCGATCCCCACGTATTCCTACAGGTGACCGCACAATCTTCAGCCTTGGCGCCGGCTACAACGTCACCGATGATCTGACCATCGACGTCGCCTACTCCTACCTGAAGGAAGAAGCTGTCAAAATGAATCGCTCCAACCTGGTAGACAGTTACAGCGCCAAGTACGAAAACAGCGCCAACGGTTTCGGTGTCGGTGCGACCTACCGCTTCTGATGATTCCCGGCGAGCCTGAACCGCTCGCCATCGGAATCAAAAAAGCCCCGCTCTCCTCACGGAGGCGGGGCTTTTCATTTGTAGGAGCAGCCGGTCGACGCTCGAATGCTCGCGAAAACCTCAAGGCGTCTCGTACATCCTGAAAGCACGCGTCATCGTTCGCGTCCATCGCGAGCAGGCTCGCTCCTACAGGTCAGGGGGTCGAAACGAGCGGCGGTGAAGCCAGGGCTTTTTCCACCGCGGCGATGAACTCGGGATCATCCGGCCTGGTCAGGCTGGAGAAACTGGCGATCACCTTGCCCTGGCGATCCACCACATACTTGTAGAAATTCCACTTCGGCGCGCTGGTTTGACTGGCGAGGACTTGGAACAAGTGCGTCGCATCGTCGCCACGAACCTTTTGCGGCTCCGTCATGGTGAAGGTCACGCCATAGTTGACGTAGCAGACCTTGGCGGTTTCGGCACCGTCCCTGGACTCCTGCTTGAAGTCATTGGACGGAACGCCAATCACCTCCAGCCCTTGCCCCTTGAAGCGCTGGTTCAGCGCCTCAAGGCCTTTGAACTGCGGAGCAAAGCCACAGAAGCTTGCGGTATTGACCACCACCAACGGTTTACCGGCGAAGCGCTGGCACAAATCGATGGATTCCTTGGCACGCAACTTGGGCAACGAGCCTTGCAAAAGATCCGGGCAACCTGCCGCGTGAGCCAACCCGGAAAACGCGACCAGTAACGCGGGAACTGCCAGGCAGCGCATCAGCATGTCGGGACACCCTTGAGAATTCGTCAGGATTCGACGTTACTCGCCCCGCCATCCCGCTAGCAAGTCCCCATGCCCAACTGCAAAAGCGCCAGCCCGCCCTGATGCCAGCCCCACCATGTCAGGGCAAGCAGCAAGGCGCAAACAGCGAAAATCGTGATACGAGGCCAGAGACT
The DNA here is from genome assembly GCF_056398125.1 of Pseudomonas sp. 05L36. Lineage (NCBI taxonomy): Bacteria > Pseudomonadati > Pseudomonadota > Gammaproteobacteria > Pseudomonadales > Pseudomonadaceae > Pseudomonas > Pseudomonas sp. 05L36. The sequence continues at coordinate 234,892 of NZ_JBFTOU010000009.1, forward strand.
GTTCATATCGCACTCATTTGTGTTTGCAGGCGCGCCACCGGCCGTTCACGCACCGGCCAGTTCAGGGCGGCGGCCAACAGGCTCAAGAGAATCGCGACCTGCCAGATCAAGTCATAGCTGCCGGTACGGTCGTACACCACGCCACCCAACCAGCCGCCCAGGAACGAACCGAGCTGGTGAAACAGGAAAACAATCCCGCCGAGCATGGACAGGTTTCGCACACCAAACAAGGTCGCCACCGTGCCGTTGGTCAACGGCACCGTCGACAGCCACAAAAAGCCCATGGCCATGCCGAACAGGTAGGCCGTGGTGGTTGTCACCGGCGCCCACAGGAACAACGCAATGACCACCGCCCGCAGCAAATACAAACCGGTGAGCAAACGCGGCTTGGACATGCGCCCGCCGAGCCATCCAGCGGTATAGGTGCCGAATATGTTGAACAGGCCGATCAGCGCCAGCACCGTGGTGCCAACCGTCGCCGGAAGATGTTGATCCACCAGATAGGCCGGCAAGTGCACACCGATGAACACCACCTGGAATCCGCACACAAAAAAGCCGAACGCCAGCAGCCAGAATCCGGAGTGGGAGCAGGCTTCGCGCAGCGCTTCGCCAAGGGTTTGTTCGTGCCCCAGGACAGGCAGCGGCTTGTCCTTGAGCATGCTCACCAGCGGCACGATCAGCGCCACCAGCAAGCCCAGCACCAGCAGCGCCGCGGACCAGCCAAGCCACCCGATCAAACCGAGGGTGCCGGGCAACATCGCGAACTGGCCGAACGAACCCGCAGCACTGGCGATCCCCATGCCCATGCTGCGTTTTTCCGGTGGCACCGCGCGGCCGACTACACCCAGAATCACCGAGAACGACGTACCGGACAGTCCGATACCGATCAGCAGGCCGGCACTCAGCGACAGGGTCACCGCCGAGTCGGAGAGCCCCATGCACATCAGACCCGCTGCGTACAGGACGCCACCGATAAGCACCACTTTCGCTGCGCCGAAGCGGTCGGCCAGCGCGCCGGTGAATGGCTGGGCAAGGCCCCAGATCAGGTTCTGCAAAGCGATGGCGAAGGCAAAGACTTCACGGCCCCAGCCGAACTCGGCGCTCATCGGTGCCAGAAACAGCCCGAAGCCATGTCGAACGCCCAGAGACAACGCAAGGATCAGCGCACTCCCCAACAGAACCCAGCCGCATGTACGCCACATCGATGTCATTGTTGTTCTCCGGTAGCGGGTATATACCCGCTTATAATCGAAAAAACCGGCATCATGCCAGTTCATCCAGCAGCTTCAGTAAGATTTCGCGCTTCTCGGCCCCCAGGCGATCGATCAAACGCTGCTGCGCGGCCTCCCAGGCCGGCAAGGCGGCCTTGAGGCGCTCTGCCCCGGCCTCGGTCAGCAGGACGATGCGGTTGCGCATGTCCTCGCCCTCGACCAGCGTCACCAGGCCATCACCCTCCAGCACCCGCAAGTTGCGTCCCAAGGTGCTGCGATCCAGCCCCATCGCCTCGGCCAGGGTTGAGATGCTCGGCTGATCCAGGCGTTGCAGGTTGCACAGCAAAGAATACTGCGCAACGTTGATCCCGAAGCCGTCGAGAGCGCCGTCATAATGCCTGCTGACGCCACGGGCGGCGCGACGCAGGTTGATGCATAAACATTGGGAATCGAGCATGGTGCGTGTATATACCCGCGAGTCGGTTAAATCAAGTTACAGAACCGGAGTAACAGTCAGAACAGCGCCAAGCCTACCAGTACTGCAACTTCCAGCAACTCCAGCATTGCGCCTGCCGTGTCACCCGTCGTGCCGCCCAGGCGCCGCAGCATCACCTGGCGAAGCCAGACGAACCCCAGCGCTGCCAGCACCAACGCCAGCACACCACTGACACCGGCGATCAGCCCACAAGCCAGCGCACTGACCGCCAACACCTGCTTGCCCGCCGAACGCGGAAGATGATCGGCCAATGCCTGGCCCAGGCCACCGGCACGCACATAGGACGTGGTCAGGAACAAGCCGAGCAATGCGCTGCGACCTATCAACGGCACGATGATCAATGCCAGCGAATGCGATTGCTCGATCAGCGCCAGCAGCGCGGTGAACTTGAGCAACAACACCAGCACCAGCGTCACTACGGCGATCGGCCCGCTGCGCGGGTCTTTCATGATGGTCAGCGTACGCTCACGGTCGCCAAAACCGCCGAGCCAGGCATCGGCGCTGTCCGCCAGGCCATCCAGATGCAACCCGCCACTGAGCAGTACCCAAACGCTCAGCAGTAACGCCGCGTGCAGCAACGTCGGCGTGCCCAGCAGCAGCCAGTTGAATACCCACAAAATCGCGCCAAACAGCAGTCCCACCAGCGGATAAAACAGCAGCGACCGCCCCAGGTCCCGGGGCTCAGGCATGCCGGGCAGGCGAATCGGCAGGCTGCTGAGAAATTGCAGGGCGATCCAGAATGGCAGCATGGTCAGAGCACTTCCTTCAACACACCGGCAGACTCCAGCGTCAGCGAAAACAGTGCGCCATGCCCGACCTCAACATTGAGCAGTTGTTCTCGCGGCAACCCCCGGGCTTGTGCCAGCAACAGGCGCATCACACCGCCATGGCTGATCAGCAAAATGCGCTCACCGGCACAGGTCGCGTGCAAACGCTCCAGCGCTGCCAGCACCCGCGCCGAAAAATCTGCTACCGGCTCACCCTGAGGCGGCGTGAACGAATATGGATCGGCCCAGAACAAACCCAGCGCCTGCGCGTCGGTTTCCATCAACGCCGCCGCGCTCTGCCCTTCCCAGGCGCCGAAATGCAACTCTTGCAGGTCTTTATCCAGGTGCACCGGCACACCCGATTGCGCACCGAGCTCCTCGGCAAACCGCGCACAACGCTGCAAGGGTGAACTGACCAGCCGATCCCATGGCCCTTGCCCGACCACCGCGGCGCGCATCTGCGCCCAACCCCTATCGGTCAATGCATCATCGATACTGCCGCGCAGGCCGCCGCCGAGTTCGGTTTCACCGTGCCGCAACAGATCCAGGCGCAAGGTCATGCCGGACGATCTGCCACGGCGGCTTCGGCGAAGGTCGCCATCTGCCCGTGCAGGTCGCACGCCAGGCGCAGCAGCGGCACAGCCAATGCCGCGCCACTGCCTTCGCCAAGCCGCAGGCCGAGATCGAGCAAGGGTTGCGCCTTCAGGGCTTCCAGCACATGACGATGCCCCGGCTCGGCGCCGCGATGACCGAACAACAGCCACTGACGGCAATCAGGATTCAAGCGCACCGCAACCAGCGCCGCGACACTGCAAATAAAGCCGTCCACCAGCACCGCGACACCCTCCTGGGCACAGGCGAGATAGGCACCGACCAGCGCGGCGATCTCAAAACCGCCGAGGTTGAGCAGGGTCTGCAAGGCATCGCCACGCTGCGCACCATGCAATGCCAAGGCGCGTTCGATCACTTGGGCTTTGTGGCTGACACCTTCTGCGTTGAGCCCGGTGCCTGGCCCGGTCAAATGGCCCACCGGGCAATCGAGCAGCGCACACGCCAGGGCGCTGGCGGCGGTGGTGTTGCCGATGCCCATTTCGCCACCGATAAACAACTGCGCACCGGTGGACATTGCCCGCTGCACGCTGTCACGACCGGCCTGCAAGGCGAGTTTCCCCTGGGCCTGGGTCATGGCCGGCCCCTGGACAAAATTCGCCGTGCCTGGGCCGACATTCAGGTGCCGCACGCCCGGCAGGTTCAGCGACGGCGTCACCGTGCCGAGGTCCACCACCTCAAGGGAAGCGCCCAACTGCCGCGCCAGTACACTGATCGCCGCACCACCGCTGACGAAGTTGAGCAGCATCTGCCCGGTCACTTCCTGGGGAAACGCCGACACCCCCTCAGCGACCACACCATGGTCGCCGGCAAAAATCGCAATCCACACCTGCTCCAGACTCGGCTTGACCCGCCCCTGCAATCCCGCCAGTTGCACCGCCACCGCTTCCAGCTGGCCGAGGGAGCCGGCCGGTTTGGTCAGTTGCTGTTGCCGCGCCTGGGCCTGTTCGACCGCTTGGGTATCGACCGGCTTGCACGGGTTCAGCCACCAGGATTGAGTCATAACGCAGTTCCTTTCAGAGTCAGGGGCAGGCCGGCGACGGTCAGGACGACACGCTGACAACGCTCAGCCAGAGCTTGATGCAGCCAACCGGCTGCATCGACATAGCGGCGAGTCAATTCGCCCAGCGGCACGACACCCATTCCGGTCTCGTTGCTGACAAAAATGATTTCACCCGGCAACAACGCCAGGCAGTCCAGCAAGGCATCACGCTCGGCTTGCAAGCGCTCGGCATCGTCGAGCATCAGCAGGTTGGTCAGCCACAGGGTCAGGCAATCCACCAGCAGGCAGCGGTCGGCGCGGGCGGATTCGCGCAGCACCCGGGCCAGCTCCACCGGCTCTTCGATCAATGCCCATTCGGCAGGACGACGGGCGCGATGATGGGCCACCCGCTCGCTCATTTCTCCATCGAGTGGCTGGCTGGTGGCGATGTAGGTCACGGCCAGCGCGCTGTCGATGGCGAGTTTTTCAGCCAGGCGACTCTTGCCGGAGCGGGCGCCGCCGAGGATCAGTTGGAGCATGGTTGTTTCCTTGAAATCTTCGGTGAGGCGACTGGCCCCTTCGCGGGCAAGCCCGCTCCTACAGTTGACCTGCGTCGATCATAAATATTGGGTACACCTCATAACCCTGTAGGAGCGGCGATGCGGCGGTCCGACTTGCCCGCGAAGGGGCCATGACAGTCACCTCATACCCCACAGAGCTTCCGCAACAGCCCGGTATCCAGATGCTTCTCCACCAGATCCGCCAGCCGCTCGATATCACGTTCGCGCAAGCCGTGGTAATCCACGTCCTGCACCTCCTGCAAACCCGCCCAGCGCAGCAGCGCACTGCACGCCGCTGGCGATTCGAACAGCCCGTGCAGGTAGGTGCCGAAAATCTGCCCGTCAGCACTTTGCGCACCATCACAGCGGCCGTCATCCAGATGCACGGCGGCATGTTCCAGGGCCGGTCCGGTGGTCACGCCGGCATGAATTTCATAACCCGCAACGGGCGCATCTTCCAGCGCCAGGCGACCACGCACATTGCGCAATTGCTTCTCTTGTTCGAGCAGAGTCTGGAACGCCAGCAGCCCCAAACCGGCACTGGAACCCGGCGCACCTTCGAGACCCAGCGGGTCATGCACTTGCTCACCGAGCATTTGCAGGCCGCCACAAATCCCCAGCAGTTTCCCGCCGTAACGCAGATGCCGGGCGATGGCGGTGTCCCAGCCGTTGGCCCGCAGGTACGCGAGGTCGCTGCGCACACTTTTCGAGCCAGGAAGAATGATCAGGTCGGCAGGCGGAATCGCCTGGCCGGGGCCAATGAATTGCAGGTCCACTTGCGGATGCAGGCGCAGCGGATCGAAATCGGTGTGATTGCTGATGCGCGGCAGCACCGGCACCACCACCTTCAGCACCTGCTCGGCTTTATCGGTCTGGCGTTGATCGATGCCGTCCTCGGCCTCCAGGTGCAGGTCCATCACGTACGGCAGCACGCCGATCACCGGTTTGCCGGTGCGCTCTTCGAGCCAGTCGAGACCGGGTTGCAGCAACGCGATGTCGCCACGAAAACGATTGATCACGAAGCCTTTGACCCGCGCCTGTTCGCTCGGCGACAGCAGTTCGAGGGTGCCTACCAGGTGGGCGAAAACCCCGCCGCGATTGATATCGGCGATCAGCAGCACCGGGCAATCCACCACTTCGGCGAAGCCCATGTTGGCGATGTCGCCGGCCCGCAGATTGATTTCCGCCGGCGAGCCCGCGCCCTCGACCATCACCAGCGGATACGCCGCGCTCAAGCGCTCGTGGGAGGCCAGCACCGCTTGCATGGCGATGGTTTTGTAGTCGTGATAGGCGACGGCATTCATGGTCGTGACAGCGCGGCCATGGATGATCACCTGGGCACCGGTGTCACTGTTGGGCTTGAGCAACACCGGGTTCATGTCGGTGTGCGGTTCAAGGTGCGCGGCCTGGGCCTGTACCGCCTGGGCGCGGCCGATCTCGCCGCCGTCGGCGGTCACCGCACTGTTGAGTGCCATGTTCTGCGGCTTGAACGGCACCACCCTTATGCCCTGACGTGTGACCCAACGGCACAGCGCGGTTACCAGCGTGCTTTTACCGGCGTCCGATGTAGTGCCCTGCACCATCAGCGTGGTCATTGGTTTTCCTTGGCGAAATCGTCGAACGCCCGCGCCAGTCGTACCCAGGCGATTTCGTCACCGGGCAAGCCGAATCGCAGGCTGCTGTTGTGCGTGAACAATCGCAGGAGAATGCCGCGCCGGGCCATGAACTCATGCAGCTCTTCGGCGCGCTCGGTGATCAGCCACTGGAACAGCGCACAACCGCCCTGAGGCTGGAACCCCTGTTGTTCCAGCAACGACGCAAGGCGCTCGCTGGCCTCATCCGCGCGCACCCGTTGCCGCGTCTGCCCTTCGGTATCGCGCAGGCAGGCCTGGCCCACTACCCGGGTTGCCCCGCTCACGGCCCACGGCCCCACTTGTTCAGCCAGCAACTTGAGCAACTTGCGCTCGGCCAGCACAAACCCCAGGCGCACTCCGGCCAGGCCGAAAAACTTCCCGAAGGAGCGCAGGACGATCAACCCGACTTGATGGGCATACGGAGCCAGGCTCAGATGCGGCGTGTTATCCATGAACGCTTCGTCCACCACCAGCCAGCCACCGCGCTGGGCCAGCCGCGCGTGCCAGTCGAGGAGGCGACTGGGCGTCAGACTCAAGCCTGTGGGGTTATTCGGATTGACCACCACCAGCACATCGAAACTGTCGATAAAGAAGTCGACTTCGTGCACCAGCACTTCACGCACGATGTAGCCGTTACGACGCCACGCTTCAGCGTGCTCGGCATAACACGGCGACAGCACGCCGACCTTGCCCGCCCGACGCAATCGCGGCAGCAGCTGGATTGCCATTTGCGAGCCGGCCACCGGCAATGCCTGCAAGGTGCCGTAGTAATCACAGGCGGCGTGCTCCAGACCATCGTCCGCTTCCGGCAAACGGGCCCAGGCCCGCAGCGGAATATCCGGCACAGGAAACGGCCAGGGCGCAAGGCCCGTGGACAGATCCAGCCAGTCGGCTTCATCTATGCCGTATTCGAGCGCCGCCTTGCGCAATCGCCCCCCGTGTTCAAGCATAAAGTTCGGCCCCCAGGCAGAGAATCAGCAACCATAACCATACCCCGCGCTGGACCAATTGCCAGCCCCGGTCAATGGAGTCGGCATCCGCCGGCACGCCTTCGCCCAACTGCGGACGCTGATGCAGTTCGCCGTGATAAATCGCCGCCCCGCCCAATTCGACGCCAAGGGCACCCGCCCCTGCCGCCATCACCGGGCCGGCGTTCGGGCTGTCCCAGGTCGGGCCCTGGGTGCGCCAGCATTTCAACGCCAGCCGGGTTTTGCCCAGCAGCGCGTAAGTCAGTGCCACCAGGCGCGCAGGAATGTAATTGAGCACGTCGTCGACCTTCGCCGCCGCCCAGCCGAACCGTTCGAAGCGCTCATTGCGATAACCCCACATCGCATCCAGCGTATTGCTCAGGCGATAGAGCACCACGCCCGGCGCACCCGCCACGGCAAACCAGAACAACGCCGCGAACACTGCGTCGCTGCCGTTTTCCAGTACCGACTCGGTAGCGGCACGGGCGACTTCGGTTTTATCCAGATCACTGGTTTTACGGCTGACCAGATAACTCACACGTTTGCGCGCTTCATCAAGATCATCGCCGCGCAATGCCTTGGCCACAGGCGTGACGTGCTCACCGAGGCTGCGCATGCCGAGGGCGCAATAGAGCGCGAGAATCTCGATGATCCAGCCGACATAAGGCGCCCAGGACAATGCCGTGACCAACAGCGTCAGCGGCAACACGGCGATCACCCACGCGGTGACGCCATGACTGCGCCAGCCGCGACCGCCGCCATTGAAGCGTTGCTCGATGCGGTCGGCAAAACGGCCGAACGCCACCAGCGGATGCCAGCGTTTGGGTTCGCCCAGCAGCGCATCCAGCGCAACCGCAGCGACACTCAACAACGCCACACTCATTGACTCACTCCCCAATAGTTTTCATACAGCAATTCATGTAGCGGACGCGCCTGCGCCCAGCCTTCGAGCACCAGCATCGGTGCCGGATAGAATTCCTTCACCGGCCCAAGGCACAGCACCGCCAGCGGTTTGGCTCCCGGTGGCAACCTCAACAGGTCCGCCAGTGCCTGTGGTTCGAACAGCGACACCCAGCCCATGCCCAGCCCTTCGGCGCGGGATGCCAGCCACAGGTTCTGGATCGCACAGGACAGCGAGGCCATGTCCATTTCCGGCAAGGTGCGGCGGCCGAAGATATGCTGCTCGCGGTCGTCCATCAGTGCGGCGACCAGTACCTCGGCGCAATCGTTGATGCCTTCCACCTTGAGCTTCATGAACTCGTCGCTGCGCTCGCCGAGGGCTTCGGCGGTGCGGACGCGTTCTTCTTCCACCAGGGCCTGGATTCGCCCGCGCAAGGCGCGATCGCTGATGCGGATGAAGCGCCAGGGCTGCATCAGGCCGACACTCGGTGCCTGATGTGCGGCCTCGAGCAGGCGCAGCAGCAATTCGGGCTCGACGGTGCCGCCGCTGAAGTGGCGCATGTCGCGCCGTTCGGCGATGGCGCGATAGACCGCTGCGCGTTCGGCTTCGGAAAATGCGTTGTCCGTCATGGACTCTTCGCGAGCAGGCTCGCTCCCACAGGGTTTTGCTCAGGCGCAAACAATGCGGCAATCGCCGAGGGATTGGACGGGAAATAAAAGTGCACGTAAGAGGCGGTCATCCGCCCTTCACGGTAGACCGCCTCCGCTCCGCGTCCGCCGTTAGGGCTCAAGCCACGGGCAATCGGCGCCAGTTCAGTGGTGGTCAGCGAATGGTGATAGGTGTGCCCGCGCAGCGAACCTTCCGGCAATTCCACCGCTTGCAACGCCAGCGCGGCCAGACGCTTTTGCATGACCGCATCACCGGCCAGCAAGCCAACCAGTTCGGCGCGAGTGCCCTCGACATCGGTCAGGGAATCGAGCAGATACAGCATGCCGCCACACTCGGCGAGCAACGGTTTGCCTGCCCGGTGGTGGGCACGGATCGCGTCGAGCATCGCGGTGTTTTGCGCCAACCCAACATGGTGCAGTTCCGGGTAACCACCGGGCAGATACAGGCTGTCCGCCTCCGGCAACGCACTGTCGCGGATCGGCGAGAAGAACGACAACTCGGCGCCCATCGCCCGCAGCAGATCCAGGCTCGCGCCGTAGGTGAACGCAAAGGCTTCATCGCGGGCGACGGCAATGCGCACACCGGCCAGCAGCGGTTCGGCTGCAATGACATCAGGGGCGGCGAACTCGACCGCCGGCGGCAGCGCAACCTCGCAACTACTGGCCAGTGCATCGGCGGCCGCATCGAGGCGCAGGTCGAGATCGTTCAGCTCACTGGCCTGCACCAGCCCCAGGTGCCGGCTCGGCAATTCGATCCCGGTTTCCCGGGACAGCGCGCCGTACCAGCGCAAACCTTCAGTCAGGCTGCCTTCGAGCAGTTGCGCGTGGCGCAGCGTACCGACACGATTGGCCAGCACCCCGGCGAACGGCAAGTCCGGCTGATAACGCGCCAGCCCCAGGGCCAGGGCGCCAAAGGTCTGGGCCATGGCAGTGCCATCGATCACACCCAGCACCGGTACACCGAAATGCCGTGCCAGATCGGCGCTCGACGGCGTACCGTCGAACAGCCCCATGACACCTTCGATCAGGATCAGGTCGGCTTCAGCAGCGGCTTCCCACAGCAGCCGGCGACTTTCTTGCTCACCAACCATCCACATGTCCAGCTGATACACCGGCGCACCGCTGGCGCGCTCGAGGATCATCGGGTCGAGAAAGTCGGGGCCGCACTTGAACACGCGAACCTTGCGCCCCTGATTGCGATGCAATCGGGCCAGCGCCGCGGTGACGGTGGTCTTGCCCTGGCCGGAAGCCGGCGCGGCAATCAGTACCGCCGGACAGAGTCGAGGCTGATTCACAATTCGACGCCTTTCTGCGCTTTGATCCCGGCTTGAAAGGCGTGTTTGATCACACCCATTTCGGTGACGGTGTCGGCCATCTCGATCATTTCCGGCTTCGCTGCACGACCGGTGACCACCACATGTTGCATCGGCGGCCGGGCCTGCAAGTCGCTGAGCACCTGATCGAGATCGAGGTAGCCGTGCTTGAGAGCGATGTTCAGCTCATCCAGCACCACCAGACCGATGGACGGATCGCGCAGCAGTTGCTGCGACACCGCCCAGGCGGCTTCGGCGGCGGCGATGTCGCGCTGGCGGTCCTGGGTTTCCCAGGTAAAGCCTTCGCCCATCACATGAAAGTGCACCTGCTCGGGAAAGCGCCGGAAGAACAGCTCTTCGCCGGTGCTGTTGCGGCCCTTGATGAACTGCACCACGCCGCATTGCATGTCGTGCCCCATGGCGCGGGCAAGCATGCCGAAGGCCGAACTGCTCTTGCCCTTGCCGTTGCCGGTCAACACCAGCAGCAGGCCGCATTCGTTCGGGGAATTGGCGATGCGCTCGTCGATCACGGCTTTTTTGCGCTGCATGCGCGCCAGGTGGCGTTCGTCACGATCGGGGGTATCAGTCATGGGGGAGCTCTCCGTTGAGGCAGGAATAACGGCGGGCAGGCACAAGAATAGAAGGCAAAAAGCCTGGCATCGCCCACCGTGATGCCGCTGGATGAATCAGGCCGGTCTCCGGGCTCATGAGTGGCGCGAGGCCAGACTGTGCGCCTTCCCGCATCGAATCGACACAGTGGCATCAGACACAGTTTTCACTCATTTACCGTTGCGGGGGCAGCGCCGGAATTGCGGGCCTTCGACCAACAGAAGGATTCACTCACCGGCTTCCCTGTTTCACTCTGTCGACCCAAGCCACAGAGCACCTGAAACAAGCCGCGAAGGTTAGAGGGTTGGGGGTGGAGCGTCAATTAAAGCCGGGAGGCGATCGACCGAATATCTGCCATCAATCAATAAACTGACGTCAATCTTGTGCCACGCCCAAAGCAGTGATATCAAAGAGCCACAATCCCCACAACACAATAACAAGGGTGAGCCCATGCAAGGCATGATCATCAGCAATCCAAAGCTGGAATTCCTGCGCCCGGTGCTCGAGCGCTGGTTCGAATGCATCGACCGCTATAACGCCGTCCGCGGTGATGGCGACACACCGTACTGGCACGACGAAAAAGCCAATCTCGGACTGCTGTCTGCCGCCGCCTGGATGGCCGGGATGGTCACGCTGCAACAGACGCCAACCCGCAAACAGACCGAAGAAGGCGAGCGCAACAGCCGTGCCGACCTGTTCCTCGCCTCGCCGGAAACCCGCGCCTATATCCAGACCAGCCAGCGCTGGCCACGGGTCAACAGCCTCAACCTGACTCAGGCCCTGCTCGACATCGCCAGCGATGCGAAGCGACTGAGCCACGCCAGCGACCTGAAACTCGGCTGCCTGTTCGTCGCCCCGCAAAAAGCCCAGCAAGGCGCCACACCGGAAGAACTCCAGGACATGGTCGACGACCTGCAAAAGGAACACACCTGCGCGGTCGCCTGGTATTTCCCATACGCCTATCGCAAATTGCGCAACGAAGCCGGCAACTATCACCCCGGCATTGCGGTGCTGTTCAAGGAAGCACGTGGCTAAGGGTTGAACCATCGGACGACAACGCATCTCTATGATTAGAACAAGGCATTCATAGGGAACACCAGCATGCGCAAGCCCCCGCTCGTTCTCGTTATCGCGCTCTGCGGAGGGCTCGCCGCTTGTGGCGAGACCTCCCGCCTGCAAGTCTCCGACGGCACCGGTCCATCGCCACAATTGCCGGAACCGAACAAAACCCTGATCCCGACCCTGAACATCGCCCCGGCCATCGGTTGGCCGCAGGGTGCGAAGCCCATCGCCGCCAATGGCACCCAAGTGACCGCTTTTGCCGAAGACCTGGATCACCCGCGCTGGCTTTATGTGCTGCCCAATGGCGATGTGCTGGTGGCGGAAACCGCCGCACCACCCAAACCCGAAGACGGCAATGGCATTCGCGGCTGGGTCATGAAGAAAGTCATGGGGCGTGCCGGCTCTACCGTGCCCAGCCCGAACCGCATCACGTTGCTGCGGGACAAGGATCACGATGGCATCGCGGAAACCCGCACGGTGTTTCTGCAAAACCTCAATTCCCCTTTCGGCATGACGCTGGTCGGCAACGACCTGTACGTGGCCGACACTGACAGCCTGCTGCGATTCCATTATGAAAACGGCGATACGCAGATCAAGTCACCAGCCATCAAGGTGATCGACCTGCCGGGCGGCCCGCTGAACCACCACTGGACCAAAAACGTCATCGCCAGCAAGGACGGCAGCAAGCTCTACGTCAGCGTGGGTTCCAACAGCAACGTCGCCGAAAACGGCATGGACAAGGAAGAAGGTCGCGCAGCGATCTGGGAAGTGGACCGTGCCACCGGCCGGCACCGGATCTTCGCCTCCGGCCTGCGCAACCCCAACGGCATGGCCTGGGAACCGCACAGTGGCGCACTGTGGACCGCGGTCAACGAGCGGGATGAAATCGGCGGTGATCTGGTACCGGACTACATCACCTCGGTGAAAGACGGCGCGTTCTATGGCTGGCCGTTCAGTTACTACGGCCAGCATGTCGATGTTCGTGTCGAGCCGCAGAACCCGGACCTGGTGGCCAAGGCCATTGCCCCGGACTACGCCGTCGGCCCGCACACGGCGTCACTGGGCCTGACCTTCGCCGAAAACAGCAAGCTGCCGGCGCCATTCACTCAAGGGGCATTCATCGGTCAGCACGGCTCGTGGAACCGCAATCCCCACAGTGGCTACAAAGTGATTTTCGTGCCCTTCAGTGCGGGCAAACCTGTCGGAAGGCCCATTGAAGTGCTCAGCGGCTTTCTCAACGACAAGGAACAAGCCATGGGCCGCCCGGTGGGCGTGGTGATCGACCAGCAAGGTGATCTGTTGGTGGCCGATGACGTGGGGAACAAGGTGTGGCGGGTTTCGGCAGCTAAATAATGGCTGCCAAGCCACCTGTGGGAGCGAGCTTGCTCGCGATGAGGCCTGCACATTCAACTTTGATGTTGCCTGACCCACCGCCATCGCGAGCAAGCTCGCTCCCACATTGGATCGGAGTCAGCGCTTACCTTTTGCGGCAAAGGGTCAAACCATCACCCAACGGCAACAACGACAGATCCACCCGCACATCGTCTTTCAAGGCCAGGTTGAGCGCCTGGATGGCGCGAGTGTCCGCACTCTCGGGATTGGCCTCGAGCACACGCCCGCTCCACAGGGTGTTATCGAACACCGCCAGCCCACCGACCCGCAGCAATCCCAGGGCGTGCTCCAGATAAGCCGGGTAGTTGGCCTTGTCGGCATCGATGAACACCAGGTCGTACTGCCCGCCCTGCCCTTGTCGCTCAAGCTCGGCGAGGGTTTCCAGCGCCGGAGCCAGGCGCAGGTCAATCCGCCCGGCGAGCCCCGCCTCCTGCCAGTAGCGCCGTGCGATGGCGTTGTAGTCGCCGGGGATGTCACAGCAAATCAGCGAACCGTCAGCGGGCAATGCCGCCGCCATGCACAGGGCGCTGTAACCGGTAAAGGTGCCGACTTCGAGCAAGCGCCTGGCCCCCGTCAGTTTCACCAGCAAAGCGAGAAACTGCCCCTGCTCCGGAGCCACCTGCCAACGTGCCATCGGCAGCGCCTGGGTCTCATCGCGCAAGCGCTTGAGCAGTGGCGTTTCGCGCAGGGAGACATCGAGCAAGTATTGGTACAGGGCATCATCGAGATTGAGCGTGCGAGCAGTCATGACCGGCAGCTCCGAATGTTACGGGTTGCGCGCCAGGTGTTCAGGCTGCAGAACACGCTTGGCGCTCAGATACGCTTTTTGCCAATAGGCCTTGGACAGACTGTCGAGCTTCACGGTGCCGCCGGTGGCCGGCGCGTGGACGAAGCGCCCTTCTCCCACGTAGATGCCGGCATGACTGACCTGGGAACCGCCATTGGTGGCGAAGAAAATCAGGTCACCGGTTTGCAGGCCTTCCTTGCCCACATTCGCCGCTTGCATGGAGATCATCTCGCGAGTGGTGCGCGGCAAGGAAATACCGGCGACATCGCGATACACGTAGCCGATCAGGCCGCTGCAATCAAATCCGGAATCCGGCGTGTTGCCACCCCAGCGATAAGGCGTGCCCACAAGGCCGAGCGCGCGAAACAGCACGTCTTCCGCTTCGGGCGAAAAAGCTTGTGAGGAGCCAAATACGATGGGAGCGCGAACCACCGGCGCAGGTGGCGGTGTACGACTGGCGCAGGCGCTGAGTAGCGCAGCGAAGAACATGATTGCGAGGCGGGCCGACGTCGTCATAAGCAGAGCATCCTGATCTGGCTGCGGCTTTTTTCTGCTGGGAATGCAGAAAAGAAAACCGCCTGCGCGTGACGCAGGCGGTTTGCCATCATTCATATATCAGGATTCTAGCGGTTATATGGCAAACTTCAAGTAAGACTTTAAGTTCGCCTTACAAATTGTCCGCTTATTTACGTGCAGTGACGATTGGCGACGCATTCGGTGCCATCGCCAGGGCGCGCTTGGCTTCGATGAAGGTCTTGCTCCAGTAGCTGTCACCCAGGCTATCGATCCGCACACCACCGCTACGGCGGCTGCTGGAGTGGATGAACTGGTTGTCACCCAGGTAGATCCCGGCGTGACTGACGCGACCGCGACGACCGTTGGTTGCGAAGAACAGCAGGTCGCCCGGCTCAAGCTTGCTGCGCGAGACCAGCGGAGCGTCCACGTTGATCATTTCGCGGGTGGAGCGTGGCAGGTTCATGCCCGCTTCTTCGCGGAACAGGTAACCGATGAAACCGCTGCAATCGAAGCCGGCTTCAGAAGTACCGCCGAAACGGTAACGGGTACCGATCAGGGACATGCCACGTTCGAGGATGCTGTCGGCCAGGACCGGAAGCTGGTAGGACTTGCCGCCAGCGAAGTCTGCGAGTTCTTTTTCGGTCGCCAGCTCTTCCTGAAAGAAAGCGGAAGACTGGGCAGTAACGGAGTTTTGAACCTGTTGCTGCGGGGCTTGCTGGGACACCGGAGTGTGGGCAGCGCAACCGAACAACAGGGTAACGAGTGCGAGAGGCACGAGGGGTGCGAAGCGATTTAGCATGGGCACGACCGTGGCTGATAGTTGTAAAGAAGCCGAGACTATGCCCGCTATCATCCTCATTTGCAAATTCAATCGATCTTTTTGTGACTTATCCGTTTCTCGTTTACATCTAAGCGCTTAAGCCCATTTTAAACATACGCGCAGCCTGCAATCGGGCAGGAAAGCGGGGTTTCTGGTGCCTGTAATTCGCCGAACTGGCAAAAGCCCCGGATTCAGCGGGTTTACCAGCCGAGGGTTTCTTTCAAAAACGGGATTGTCAGCTTGCGCTGAGCCTGTAGGGAGGCCTGATCGAGACGCTCGAGCAGCTCGAACAGCGCACTCATGCTGCGGGTACCGCGAGTCAAAATGAAATGCCCGACTTCATCGGTCAGATGCAGCCCGCGACGGGATGCGCGCAATTGCAGGGCACGCAATTTGTCCTCATCGGACAGCGGGCGCATCTGGAAGATCAAGGCCAGGGTCAGGCGCGATTTGAGATCCGCCAGCTTCACCGGCAACTCACGGGGGGATGTCGACGCGGCAATCAGCAAGCGTCGACCACTGTCGCGCAAGCGATTGAACAGATGGAACAGCGCCTCTTCCCAGTCCGCCTTGCCGGCAACCGCCTGCAGGTCATCGAGACAGACCAGCTCGTACTGCTCAAGGTTGTCGAGAATTTCAATACCGCGATCGAGCAACTCGGCCAGCGGCAGATAGACCGCAGGTTCCCCCAATTGCTCGAAGCGCAGGCAGGCGGCCTGCAACAGATGCGTACGCCCGACCCCATCCTTGCCCCAAAGGTATATCAGGCTCTCGGTCCAGCCGGCGTCGGCTTCGCACAGCCGCTCGACATAGCCGAGTGCAGCGGCATTGGCGCCTGGGTAGTAATTGATAAAGGTGGCGTCGTCACGCAGACGCACACCTAGGGGCAGCTGAATCGGTTTCATCCTGACTGAACAGTTCCAAAGGAACCGTTAGTGGCCTCTGTGTAAAGTTTGCGAAGTTTATACCCGTGAGCCGGGTCGCACAATGCGACAGACAACAAGCAAAATCAAAGGTTTGCGTTAATGCACCGGTTTTATGACAGTTTCTTTGGCGGTGCATGTGACAGTCGCGCGATGCAAGCAGGCTGATCCGGCATGAACCCGGGCAACCCGCCATCAACCATCGACGCCCCTTACCACTCCGGCTCGTCGACACTCCCGTAGATTTCAGAATCCTTATACAAATCATGCACATGACGCACCAGCACCATGATCACCGCCGCGACCGGCAATGCCAATAGCACACCGGTAAAGCCAAACAGCTCACCACCGGCCAGAATCGAGAAAATCACCGCCACCGGGTGCAGGCCAATCCGGTCACCAACCAGCAACGGCGTCAGCACCATACCCTCCAGCGCCTGGCCGACCATGAACACCGCGACAATGCCGAGCATCGGGTAAAGATCACCACCGAACTGGAACAACCCCGCAAGCAGCGCCGCGCCAATGCCGATGATAAACCCCATGTACGGCACGATCGCCGCCAGACCGGCAATCAGCCCAATCAACAAGCCCAGCTCCAGCCCGACCAGCATCAGGCCCGCTGCGTAGATCACACCCAAGGCCACCATCACCAGCAACTGTCCGCGAACGAACGCGCCGAGCACTTCATGGCATTCACCCGCCAGGGATACCGCGCGCGCTTCACGATCACGGGGCAGCAGGCTGCGGATCTTGGCCATCATCAGGTCCCAATCCCGCAACAAGTAGAAGCTCACCACCGGAATCAACACCAGATTCGCCAGCCAGCCAATCAACGCCAACCCCGAGGCAGTGGCATGACTCAGCACCACGCCGACAATATCGGTGGTTTGGCTCATATGCTCGCTGATGGCGGCCTTGAGCTTGTCGAACTTCCAGAAACCTTCCGACAAGCCAAACTTCGATTGCGCCCAAGGCAACGCCGTGTGCTGTAGCCAGTCGAGCATCTGCGGGGCCAGCTCATACAAACGAAACAACTGCCTGGCGAGCAACGGCACCAATACCAGCAGCAGCGCGGTGAAGATCAATGTAAACAGGGCAAACACCGCCACGACGCCCCAGGTTCGAGACAGGCCTGCCTTCTCCAGCCGATCCACCAGCGGGTCGAACAGGTAGGCCAACAGCAGCGCCACCAGGAATGGCGTCAGGATCGGATGCAACAACCAGACAAACGCACAAAGCAGGACCACCCCACCGAGCCAGAACCAACGCCGCGTATCGGCCATGAACCACTCCATTGCTTCTATATAAAGAAAGAAAAACTACCAGCGATAACGCAGTTGTGGTGTCGGGGCTGGCGCTGGGGCAGGCACCGCACCACCGGCGGCAGGCTGAACCGGCACTGCCGGGGCCGGTGCCTGACCCGCAGGCGCTTCCTGCAGCCTCGCCAGCGACAGTTGTGCACGCAGCTGATCGGCGCTGCCATTGACCCTATAGACAATCCGGTCGCCGTCGACACTTTGCACACGCCCGCCAAATGGCTCCAGCAAGCGCCCAAGGGACGCGTAGTGCTCAAGATTCATGCCTTGCACCTCCAGCAATTGCTCACTCGAAGCACCGGCCTTGGCAACAAACCGCGGCGCCAGGCGCTCGTTGACCGCCAGCATCACCGCATCGGCCACGGCGGCCTGATCGGCGCCTTGCACGCTACCCGCCTCTTTTTTATCCCCCAGCCACAATTGCCACCTGGCTTGCCACTGCCCGCCCTCTTCCTTGGCGTGTACCGCGAGCAGGGCGTCGGCGTTGTAGCGTTCCGATGCCGCTTGCAAAGGCGCGGGATCTGCGCCCTCCAGATTCGGCGCGGTCGCGACGATCTGCTCATTCAAGTCCGCCAACGGCAAGCGCAATGGCAAGCCACGGTGCTGGGCCGCCCGACGCAGCGGCGCCGCGCTGGCCTGACCGTCGCCCACCAGGCTTGAACCCTCGGTGGAGTCATTCAACCACCAGCCGAGGATCGACGGCCGATTGCCCCCCCACATCGCCAGGCCGGCGCGGCGCAAGGCCTGCTCGGTGGTGCCCGGATCGAAATCGACTTTCAGGACTTCCGGCGGCCCCGCCTCAAAGCCGTATTGGCTGATGATCTGTTGCGGGTCTTTGCGAATCGCTGCCAGCCCCGGACTTTGAGCGGCCTTGGGGTCGCCGGTCAGGCGCAACACCAAGGTGTCCAACGCACGCTGGGTCGCCTGGTCGCGCTCCTCGGGCGATTGGCCATTCACCGGCTCGCGCACCTGGTAAAGGCCTTTGACGGTTTCGGCGTGACTGACCAGGCTGACTACTGACAAACAACTCACAAGCAAGAATTTACAAAAACGCATGGAAGATTCCTGACGACAAGAGCGGCTGGAACAGACCGCATGAAGACGATCGAGCAAGACTGTGACCGTTGCCCGACGCAAAACATTCACACGCTCCGGGTAAGTTTTCGCACTGTCATAACGATAGACGGTTAATCGCGATACCTTATACAGCCATGCAGGATGCCACCGACACCGCGCATCAACGGTTTTTTTTGAACGGATATGGCCCTGCTGTCGGCCTGAGGATGGCCGCTGCGGCTCAAGCCTGATAAAATCGCGCGCCTTCGCAGACCGGCAACAGCCGGGTAGTGTCCGAATAGCGCGCATGGTTCTCGCCTACGCAGTTTCGGCGCTCCCGACGGACTCGGTCGTTACCCAGAAATCCCCCCCTAAAGGCCTGGATCATGAGCAAGCAACCCTCCCTGAGCTACAAGGACGCCGGTGTAGACATCGACGCCGGTGAAGCATTGGTCGAACGCATCAAGAGCGTCGCCAAGCGCACTGCGCGCCCGGAAGTCATGGGCGGCCTGGGCGGTTTCGGCGCCCTCTGCGAAATCCCGGCCGGCTACAAGCAGCCGGTGCTGGTTTCCGGTACTGACGGCGTCGGCACCAAGCTGCGCCTGGCCCTGAACCTGAACAAGCACGACAGCATCGGCATCGACCTGGTCGCCATGTGCGTCAACGACCTGGTGGTGTGTGGCGCCGAGCCGCTGTTCTTCCTCGACTACTACGCCACTGGCAAACTGAACGTCGACACCGCTGCCCAGGTTGTGACCGGTATCGGCGCTGGCTGCGAACTGTCGGGTTGCTCCCTGGTCGGCGGCGAAACCGCTGAAATGCCGGGCATGTACGAAGGCGAAGACTACGACCTGGCCGGTTTCTGCGTCGGCGTCGTGGAAAAATCCGAAATCATCGACGGCTCCAAGGTTGCTGCTGGCGATGCCCTGCTCGCCCTGCCGTCTTCCGGCCCGCACTCCAACGGCTACTCGCTGATCCGCAAGATCATCGAAGTGTCCGGCGCCGACATCGAAAACATCCAGCTCGACGGCAAGCCGCTGACCGACCTGCTGATGGCCCCGACCCGTATCTACGTGAAGCCGCTGCTCAAGCTGATCAAGGAAACCGGCGCTGTCAAAGCCATGGCCCACATCACCGGTGGCGGCCTGCTGGACAACATTCCGCGCGTTCTGCCAAAAGGCGCGCAAGCCGTGGTTGACGTGGCCAGCTGGAACCGCCCGGCAGTGTTCGACTGGCTGCAAGAGAAAGGCAACGTTGACGAGAACGAAATGCACCGCGTGCTGAACTGCGGCGTGGGCATGGTTATCTGCGTTGGCCAGGAGCACGTTGAAGCCGCCCTGAACGTTCTGCGCGAAGCGGGCGAGCAGCCTTGGGTCATCGGCCAGATCGCCACCGCTGCCGAAGGCGCGGCTCAGGTCGAACTGAAGAACCTTAAGGCACACTAATGCCTAAAACCTGTGATGTGGTGGTGCTGTTGTCCGGCACCGGCAGTAACTTGCAGGCCCTGATCGACAGCACGCGGACCGGCGACAGCCCGGTCCGCATCGCTGCGGTGATTTCCAACCGCGCCGACGCCTACGGCCTGCAACGCGCCAGGGACGCGGGTATCGATACCCGCACCCTGGATCACAAGGCTTTCGAAGGTCGCGAGGCCTTCGACGCCGCGTTGATCGAACTGATCGACGCCTTCAACCCCGAACTCGTGGTACTGGCCGGATTCATGCGCATTCTCAGCGCTGGCTTCGTACGCCACTATCAGGGTCGCCTGCTCAATATCCATCCTTCGCTGCTACCCAAATACAAAGGGTTACACACTCATCAGCGCGCACTGGAGGCCGGCGACACCGAGCACGGCTGCTCCGTGCACTTCGTCACCGAGGAACTCGATGGCGGACCACTGGTCGTACAGGCTGTAATACCGGTAGAGTTACAGGATTCGCCGCAGAGTCTGGCGCAGCGGGTCCATGTTCAGGAACACCTGATCTACCCGATGGCCGTACGCTGGTTTGCCGAAGGTCGTCTGACCCTCGACGAGCAAGGTGCTTTACTGGATGGACAGCTACTCGCGGCCAGCGGCCACTTGATTCGAAACTAGGAGATTTTATGCGTCGCGCCCTGCTCTTCGCTTGCGCTCTGCTCGCCTTGCCCTTCGCCCAGGCGGCAGACCTTCAACCCTTCTCCGCCAGCTACACCGCCGACTGGAAACAGCTGCCCATGAGCGGCACTGCCGAGCGCAGCCTCGAAAAAACCAGCGACGGCAAATGGAAGCTCAGTTTCAAGGCGTCGATGATGATCGCCAGCCTGTCCGAGGAAAGCACCCTGACCCCGGACAAGGACACGCTTCTTCCAGAGTCTTACCACTTTGAACGTGGCGGTTTGGGCAAGGCCAAGAAATCGGATCTGGATTTCGACTGGAACACCAAAGTGATCACCGGCACCGATCGCGGCGACGCGGTCAAGGTTGCGCTGAACCGCGGCATGCTCGACAAATCCACCTACCAGTTGGCCTTGCAGCAAGACGTTGCCGCAGGCAAGAAAAGCATGAGCTATCAGGTGGTCGACGGCAATGAAGTCGACACCTATGACTTCCGCGTGCTGGGCACTGAAAAAGTCGACACCAAGGCCGGCAAGATCGATGCGATCAAGGTTGAACGAGTACGCGACCCGACACAAAACAAGCGCATCACCGTGATGTGGTTCGCCAAGGACTGGGATTACCTGCTGGTCCGCCTGCAACAGGTCGAAACCGACGGCAAGGAGTACAACATCATGCTCCTGGACGGCACGGTCAACGGCAAGACTGTCAAAGGCAGCTGATCCGGATCGATACCTGTAGGAGCGAGCTTGCTCGCGATGATCTCACTGGCACCGCGTGTATCCGCAAGGGCGAGTCATCGTTAAAGTCCATCGCGAGCAAGCTCGCTCCTACAAACTGGAACACCCGACAAGCGCGACAGCTCTATACCTTCAAGGTCTTTTTTGATCGAATGAGTTTTCCTGATACCTGCGAGGTTTCCCATGACTGTCACCGTCAACACTGTCTGCGCCGAAGGTTTTCGCCACAGCGTACAAATCGATGACCACGAACTCTTCGCCGACGTGCCCGTCACGGCCGGCGGTGATGGCTCTGCGCCGGAACCGCACGATTATTTCGATGCCGCGCTAGGCGCCTGCAAGGCCCTGACCCTGAAGCTGTATGCCAGGAAGAAGGACATCCCGCTGACCGGTGTCGGCGTGGAGGTCAAGCGCGACAACAGTCAGGAACAGAAAGGCCAATACGCGCTGCACGTCAAACTGACCCTCAAGGGCGTACTCACCGACGCCCAGCGTGAAGAACTGCATCGCGTGGCCGATCGCTGCCCGATCCACAAGCTGATGACCACGTCTGAAGTGAGCATCGAAACGCATTTGTCCGAAGGCGCGTTCAGCCAATAGCGGCAAGGGCTGCGCAAGCGGGTTATGCTCGAACGCATCACCCGCTCAGCCTGGAACGCACCATGAACACTCCGCTCGTGATCCGCCCCCGCACCGAAGATGTCGAAGGCCAGCCGATTCTCCGCCCGTTGCCATCGGCCAAGTGCCGCAACGTCGGGCCATTCGTGTTTTTCGACCACATGCTGGAAACCCGTTATCCGCCGGGCAAAGGCATGAACATCCGCCAGCATCCGCACATTGGCCTGTCTACCCTCACCTACTTGTTCCAGGGGCAAATCCAGCACAAGGACAGCCTCGGTTCCGATCAAGTGGTCGGGACTGGCGATGTCAGCTGGATGACGGCCGGTAGCGCTATCGCCCACGTCGAACGCACGCCTGAGGCCCTGAAAGAAAGCGGCTTCACGATGCACGGCTTGCAGATCTGGCTGGCTTCGCCCAAGGACAAAGAGCAAGGTCCGGGGCATTACAGTCACCATCCGGCGTCGACTTTGCCGGTCAGCGAAAACCTGGGGGTGAAGATCCGCATGATTGCCGGGTCGGGCTTTTGCCTGGAATCACCAGTGCCGGTGCTTTCTCCTACGCTGTACGCGGAACTGCACCTGCAAACGGCGACGACATTACTGATCCCCACCGAGCATGAAGAACGTGCGCTGTATGTGTTGAGCGGCGAGGTGCAACTGGATGGCGAGCCGCTGGAGCCGCATTCGCTGGTGGTACTGCCTGCCGGGGAAGAGATGACCCTGTTTGCTGAAAGCGACAGTCACGCCGTGTTGTTTGGCGGTGCTCCGCTGGATGGGCCACGGCGGATCAACTGGAATTTTGTCGCGAGCGATCCGGCGGCGATTGATGAAGCACGCCGACGCTGGGCGGCCGGGGATTGGCCGACGGTACCGGGGGAAAGCGAGCGGATCGAATTGCCTTAAGCTAAAAAATCAAAAGATCTTAAGGGTAGTCAACCCTTGAACACTTCATCCAGCAAGTTATGCATCGACGTGAACGCCCGGGCAGCTACCTTCGCGTCATACATCATCATGCCCGGCACCTTGGCGTGCGGGTCGGTGAACGAGTGGAACGCACCGCCATAGCTCAGCAACTGCCAGTCCACACCCGCCGCGTTCATTTCATCTTCGAACGCCGGCAACTGCTCTTTCGGCACCAATGGATCGGAAGCACCGTGCAGCACCAGGACCTTACCCTTGATGTTTTTCGCATCGGCCGGATTCGGTGTGTCCAGCGTGCCGTGGAACGATACCGCGGCCTTCACCGGGGCGCCGGTACGGGCAAACTCCAGGGCGCAGCAACCGCCGAAGCAGAAACCGAAAGTGGCCAGTTTCGAAGTATCGACAGCCACTTCACCCTGGCTTTGCAGCTGTTCGAACGCCACCTGCATGCGCTTGCGCAGCAACGCACGGTCATTCTTCAACGGCATCATCGCCGCGCCCGCCTCGTCATTGTTCGTCGGACGTACCGAATGACCGTAAAGGTCGGCGACCAGCACAACGTAGCCGTTGGCCGCCACGGACTTGGCGATCTCCTCGGCACCGGCGCTGACGCCCATCCAGTTCGGCGCCATCAACAAACCCGGACGCGGGCCTTTATGGTCGGCATCGAAGGCCAGACGGCTTTCGTAGGCCTGGCCGTCAATCTGATAGGCAACGGAACGTACAGTGATTTGGCTCATTTCTGACTCCTGATTGTTGAACACCAGAATGAAAAAACCCGCCGAAGCGGGTTTTTCTACAACACAGTCAGGCCGATAGCTCGACCAACAGCTTGTTCAGACGGCGCACATAGGCCGCCGGATCTTTCAAGCTGTCGCCGGCTGCCAGGGCTGCCTGATCGAAGAGGATGTGCGACAGGTCGCCGAAGCGCTCGTCGCTCTGCTCGTTGTCGAGCTTCTCGATCAGCGGGTGAGCCGGGTTGAATTCGAAGATCGGCTTCGAATCCGGAACCTTCTGGCCGCTGGCTTCGAGGATCTGGCGCATCTGCAAGCCCAGATCCTGTTCGCCGATGGCCAGGATCGCCGGGGAATCGGTCAGGCGATGGGACACCCGAACTTCCGCAACGGATTCGCCCAGCGCGGCCTTCAGACGTTCGACCAGACCTTCTTTGGCCTTGGCGACTTCTTCCGCAGCCTTCTTGTCCTCTTCCGAGTCCAGGTTGCCCAGGTCCAGGTCACCGCGCGCCACGTCGACGAAGCTCTTGCCGTCGAAGTCGCTGAGGTAGCTCATCAGCCACTCGTCGATGCGGTCGGTCAACAGCAGCACTTCGATGCCTTTCTTGCGGAAGACTTCCAGGTGCGGGCTGTTTTTGACCTGCGCGTAGGTTTCGCCGGTCAGGTAGTAGATCTTGTCCTGACCTTCCTTGGCGCGCGCCAGGTACTCGGCCAGGCCAACAACCTGTTCGCCATCGTCGCCATGGGTCGATGCGAAACGCAGCAGGCCGGCGATTTTTTCCTTGTTGGCGAAATCTTCTGCCGGGCCTTCTTTCATGACCTGACCGAAGTTTTTCCAGAAGCCCTTGTATTGCTCTGGCTCGTTCTTCGCCAGTTTTTCCAGCATGTCCAGAACGCGCTTGGTCAGCGCCGACTTCATGGAATCGATGATCGGGTCTTTCTGCAGGATTTCCCGCGACACGTTCAGCGACAGGTCGTTGGAATCGACCACGCCTTTGATGAAGCGCAGATACAACGGCAGGAAGGACTCGGCCTGATCCATGACGAACACGCGCTGTACGTACAGTTTCAGGCCTTTCGGCGCTTCACGCTGGTACAGATCGAACGGAGCGCGGGCCGGCACGTACAGCAGCGAGCTGTATTCCAGCTTGCCTTCGACCTTGTTATGGCTCCAGCTCAGCGGGTTTTCGAAGTCGTGAGCGATGTGCTTGTAGAACTCCTGGTATTCCTCGTCCTTGATCTCGGTACGCGGACGGGTCCACAGGGCGCTGGCGCGGTTGACGGTTTCCCATTCAACGGCCGGTTGCTCTTCGCCTTCGGCGGCTGCCACTTCTTTCGGCAGCTCGATCGGCAAGGCGATGTGGTCGGAGTACTTCTTGATGATGTTGCGCAGGCGCCAGCCATCGGCGAACTCGTCTTCACCGGATTTCAGGTGCAGGACGATGCGAGTGCCGCGTTCGGCCTTGTCGATGGTCGCAACTTCGAAGTCACCTTCGCCCTTGGACGACCAGTGCACGCCTTCGCCGGCAACGCTGCCGGCACGACGGCTGTACACATCGACTTTGTCAGCGACGATGAATGCAGAGTAAAAACCGACACCGAACTGGCCGATCAGGTGCGAATCTTTCTTCTGGTCGCCGCTCAGGTGCTTCATGAAATCGGCGGTGCCGGACTTGGCGATGGTACCCAGGTGGGTGATCGCGTCTTCGCGGCTCATGCCGATACCGTTGTCTTCGAGGGTGACGGTTTTAGCGTCCTTGTCGAAGCTCACGCGGATTTTCAGTTCGGCGCCACCTTCCAGCAGCTCTGGCTTGGCCAGGGCTTCGAAACGTAATTTGTCGACAGCGTCAGAGGCGTTCGAGATCAATTCGCGAAGGAAAATTTCCTTGTTGGAATACAACGAATGGATCATGAGGTGCAGCAGCTGCTTTACCTCGGTCTGGAAGCCCAGGGTTTCCTTTTGAGTTTCCACACTCATGGTCATCAAACTCCAATCAGATGGCATAAGCCGCGACCTTGAGGGTCGACGGCGGGTTGTCCTCAGAGTTTGGGGCACCGTTCAGGATTTCAAGGGCTCTTCGAGTTTGAAATGTGCACGGGCCGTGGCAATGGGCTCGGCTTCGGTGCTTTGCCAGGCGGTAATCGCCACATTGGCGACCCGGCGACCCTGGCGCCAGACCTGGCATCGGGCCCAGGTATCGCGAAACTGCCCGGCTCGCAGGTAATCCAGGGAGAAGTCGATGATCTTCGGTACCCCGGGCGATCCGGTAAACACCAACAGGTGCAGCGCCGCGGCCAACTCCATGAAACCGGCGATCACACCGCCATGAATCGCCGGCAACAAAGGGTTACCGATGTTGTCCTTGTTCGCTGGTAGCTTGAACAGCAACTCATCTCCCACCCGTGAACATTCGACGCCGATCAGCCGGGCATAGGGAATCAAATCCAGCAGCGAGGCGTAATCGCCCTGCTCGTGGGCCTTTTGCAATTGGTCCTTCAGCGACCCGCTCATTGCGCACCTCCGGCAACCGCGCCACCAAAGCCCTTGGTGCCCTTGATGCCCTTGCCCATGCGCATGAAAGTGCCCATCACATGGGCAATCGGTTGCCCAGGGTCATCCTGATAGGCGAAGCCACGGGCAAAAATCACATCGGTGGTGACCCGATAGCACTGGGCAAAGCCGTAGACATCTTTATGTGGCTCGGCGGCGTGCATGTAGTCGATGCGCAGGTCGAGGGTCGGGCAGACCTCGAATTCCGGGAGCACGCAGAGCGTCGCCATGCCACAGGCGGTGTCCATCAGCGAGGTCAGCGCCCCGCCATGAATCACGCCGGTTTGCGGATTGCCGACGATCTGCGGGCTGTACGGCAGCATAATCGTCAGCCCTTCGCTGCTGGCGCTGTGAACGCTTAGTCCAAGTACCTGACAATGTCGCAGCGCCGACAGAAAGCGCATCGCACGCTCAAAAACGGGGTTTTCGGCCATTTGATAAAAACTCTTGTTTATGTCCGTACTGTGCGGTGGCGGTCCGGGTAAAAGTTCCGCACTAGAACAAACTTATATATCTGAAAGACTTAAGGAACTTAACCCTGATGCCTGGGCTCTTAATGCCAGTAGATGCTTTTCATCAGGAGAAACACCCCATGCGTAAGACTTTAGCTATTGCCTTGATGTTGACCGCTTCCCTCGGTCTCGCTGCCTGCGATAAAAAATCCGAGGACAAAGCTCAAGATGCTAACCAACATGCTGAGCAAGCCCAGCAAAAAATGAACGAAGCTCAGGATAAAGTGAACGACGCGGCGAAAGAAAACGCCGAAGCCGCCAAAGATCAGGCTGCTCCGGCCGCTCCGGCCACTCCGGCTGCTCCGGCTGCTCCGGAAGCACCTAAGAACTAATACGGTTTTTAGAGTGGCAAAAGAAAACCCGCCAAGTGCGGGTTTTCTTTTGTCTTGAAAAAAGTGGTTAGAGCAAAATCGTTCGAAAGGTTGGACTAATCATCAACAACAGCGAACAGATTAATCCCACCAGCCAAACCGGACTGCGCTACCGAGCCAGATCCTTCCAGTAACACACTGGATAGCCAGCACGCGGGTACCCGATCAGGCCGCCTCTTTATTCACCTCGGGCAATGGCGCCTCCGTAGGGGTATAGACCATCACGTCGAGAACGTCGGAGTGAAACTCGCGGCGATACAATACGAACACCACACCGGCACTCATCAACATGAACAGCCATGGACTAACGAACCAGGCCAGCATGGTCATGCCGAAGTAGTATGAACGCAACCCGAAGTTGAACTGGTTGGCGGCCATGGAGATAACGCGGGCTGCCCGGCTCGCAAAGGCTTTACGCTCCTGCTCCGAGACATGACGCTCACCGACCATGGGTGCC
Source organism: Pseudomonas sp. 05L36 (assembly GCF_056398125.1). NCBI lineage: Bacteria > Pseudomonadati > Pseudomonadota > Gammaproteobacteria > Pseudomonadales > Pseudomonadaceae > Pseudomonas > Pseudomonas sp. 05L36. The sequence goes on from NZ_JBFTOU010000009.1 coordinate 262,486, forward strand.
GAGCCCACCAGGATGGCCGCGAAGTTGTACTGACGCATGCACCAGCTAAAGGTAAAGAACGCATAGACAAACACCAGCGCCAGGCACAGCAACTTGATTTCCGACATGCCTTGGGACGCCTGTTGCACCATCGGGATATCTGCCAGCAACGAAACCGCCCGCTCGGAAGCCCCGAGCACCGTGAGAATACCCGCCAGGATAATCAGCGTGCTGGAGGCGAAGAACGAAGCATTGCGCTCCAGGTTGCCGATCACGCTGGCATCGGCGATGCGGTTGTCGCGCAGCAGCATGCGGCGCATCCAGTCTTCGCGATAAAGGTGCAGAACACTGGCCAGGCACGCCGTATCACGGCCCTTCCATGTGGCATAGCGGGTGTAACCGCCCCAGCAGATAACGAACCAGATAGCGGCAAGAATGTGGATCAGGTTGGCTTGGATGAACGACATGCAGGTCCTTGTGACGTAAATGCGGATTACACAGACCCTGTGGGAGCGAGCTTGCTCGCGATAGCGGCATTGCATTCAACGTGTTTGTCGACTGACCCGCCGCAATCGCGAGCAAGCTCGCTCCCACAAAGGATGTTGCAGTGCTTCGACGTTAGCTCAACGGAAAAGACACCGCATCCCTCACAAAAAAAATGCCCCGTATCGATTGATACGGGGCATTTCTGTTTCTGTTCAGAACCCGCTTGTGGCGGGTCGTGAAGCGACTTAAGCCAAGGCTTCGGCGCGCTTGCCCAGCAGACGATCGCAAACTACCGCGACCACCAGTGTCATCACCGACGGCACCAGCCAGGCCAGACCCTGCTCGCTCAGCGGCAGGTGGGCCATTTGCGTCGGCATCCAGTCCGCCAGGCCTGCCCCCTTGAGGGCGTCGATCAGGCCGAAGATGAACGACACCAGCATGACCGGGCCGAGGATACGACCCTGCTCATGCCAGAAGTCCTTGCAGAAGCTCAACGCCACCAGAACGATACATGGCGGGTAGATCGCGGTCAGTACCGGGATCGAGAACGCAATCAGCTTGGTCAGGCCCAGGTTGGACACCAGCAGGGAGAATGCAGCAAGGATGATGACCAGCGTCTTGTAGGACAGTGGCAGTACCCGGCTGAAGTACTCGGCGCAGGCACAGGTCAGGCCGACCGCGGTCACCAGGCACGCCAGTGAGATCAGCACGGCAAGGAAACCACTGCCCAACGAACCGAAGGTGTGCTGCACGTAAGCATGCAATACCGCCGCGCCATTGCTAGCGCCAGCGGCCACCTCATGGCTGCCCGAACCCAGACGGAACAGGCTGACGTAAACCAGCGCCAGACCCACACCGGCAATCAGACCGGCAATGATCGCGTAACGGGTGATCAGTGCAGGCGACTCGACGCCGCGGGAGCGGATGGCGTTGACGATGACGATGCCGAACACCAGGGCGCCCAGAGTATCCATGGTCAGGTAACCATTGATGAAGCCTTGGGAAAACGGCGCCGCCACGTATTCAGGCGTGGCTTGGCCAATGTCACCGGCCGGCAAGGCGAATGCTGCAATGCCCAGCACGGCCAGGGCGATGATCTTCAGCGGCGCGAGAAAGCGCCCTACGGTATCCAGCAGACGGCCCGGGTACAGCGAAATGAAGAACACCAGCAGGAAGTAAACCGAGCTGTAGAGGAACAACGCCAGCGGGCTCTCGCCCGTCAGCGGCGCCAGGCCCACTTCGAACGATACCGTGGCGGTACGTGGCGTCGCGAACAGCGGGCCAACAGCGAGGTAGCACGCAGCCGCCAGCAGGCCACCGGCGACTTTACCGATCGGGCTGCTCAAGGCATCCATTGCACCGCCGACCTTGGCCAGGGCCACAACGGTGATCACCGGCAGACCGACCGCCGTGACCAGAAAGCCCAGCGCCGCCATCCAGACATTGGGACCGGACTGCAAACCCACAATAGGCGGGAAGATGATGTTGCCAGCCCCGACGAACAGGGCAAACGTCATAAAACCAAGTGCCAGGATGTCCTGGCCTTTCAACACTTTCATTAAGGAAATACCACACTACTGAATCGGAATTTAGAGAGGGATTTCCCTATGGATGAGGGAAATGCTGTCGATCCGTATAAGACCAACCCTTTTAGCGCGTTGCTGCCTTGTGGGCTGCGGACGCAAAAATGGCGAGTAGCCTAACGAATTTGGACCAGAAACGCACTGTTAGAGGGCGAACATTCCGATCTACGACACTTCTATGTCGCGTTTCTGCATGTAAATGGGTGGGGCCTGTAAGTCCGTCATCGCGAGCAAGCTCGCTCCCACATTGGAATGCGGTCAACTGTGGGAGCGAGCTTGCTCCGGGCGGCGTTCCGACGATGGGGCCCTGCCAAACAACACATAAATCCCGGAATCGAGTAGGAGGCGGTCTCGCGACCGCCGTCCTCTCACACCACCGTACGTACGGCTCCGTATACGGCGGTTCAGATTATGCGATTAAGCCGGTTTACCGTATCCAATATCGAGACCAAACCGAGTCCATCCCAAAGTTTCTTTG
>NZ_JBFTOU010000010.1:0-153500 GCF_056398125.1 Pseudomonas sp. 05L36
GATTCGCAGTCACCCGCGACACCCTTGCCTCTGGCTAACACTTCCCCTTGCCGGGTGTGTAGAGGACTTTCACCTCCAAGTCACCAGCGTGGCCACCACAGCCAAACTGGTTGCGCTTATGCGCAACGCGCCATGCCTGGCGCACAACGACAAAGGGCGCCTTTCGGCGCCCCTTCACAGACAGGTCGGCTTGTCATCGCCCTTCACCTGCCTGGCTCTGTGATTGCTGGTTGCCCAGGATCCTCAGAGTCTCACAAGCCCCTTTCGGGAACGCCGTCAGTATTGTCCGAAATCATCCTGCGAACAACAGCTGGCAACTGGCCTGCCTCAATCAAACTTGCTGTGATTACAGGCCCAAGGCCTTGCGCACCGCGACTTTGATCGCAAAAAACTCGTCTGTTTCAAGTTGTAAAATGACGTAAGTGCGCTTCCCTCGACGATCTCGGCTCTTGATCCGGTCGAGCCTGGAAAGACTGACGGTGGCAACCATATCGCATTTAGCCCAACACGTCGGACTTGCTCCCTGCAGATGATTCGGCAGCTCCAGATGATGTTCAAGCATATGATCTGGAGCGGTTGTACTAAGCGGCACAACCGTCACCAACAAGTTGTTGGTTCTGTGTTTGCGAATCACGACAACAGGTCTGATCTTGATCATCTCGGGAACTTCATACCCCCTGAAATCACAAATCAGTACGCTGCCTTCCTTGGGTTGATATAGAAGTGGCATCCATGGCACTCAACTAAAGAAATCGATTCTGCTCAATAATCGGGTAAATCGCGAAACCGGATCCGTTACGCGAAGTGTCCCAACGCTCCTTGGGTGATTCAGGGTGGATCGAGGTTATCCAACACCCGATTCACCGCCAGTTCCCCCAGCATTATCGATTGCTGAATCCCCAGCAGTGTGTGGCTCTGCGCTCCGTTCAGATTCCTCGCGAAGTCGCTCGCCATGACATTGGCTGATGCCAGTGACACGCAGGCGTATTCCAACAGGGTGTGGTTGTCGATTTCGGGGGCGATGAAGAAGATATTGCTGGCTTGGTGTGGAGTGTCCGGATCGGTATCCGGTGGGTTTGGTGTATGCGTCATGATTCAGCGTCCTGACAGTGGGGGGCCACACCGAATCGCTACTGATCAAAGGGGTGGCAGCTGTACGCAGGTTAGTAGACCGGGCAAAGCGAAAACCGGCGCGCCCGAAGGCGCCCTGCGCACAGCTACCGTCAAGGGCAGGTATGGACATACCTGCCTATCAGGAGCGCATGTGCGCTTCGATTTGCTACGGGCTACTAAACCCGATCACTGACAATCAGTGACCCGATCAAGCTACCGGCGGCCCTCAAAGCGCACAAGCCGGCGGATTCTGGAGTAGTTGTAGGCAACGCCGCAAGGCGCTGTAGCCTGTCCTGGGTAGTTCAGAAATGTCCCACGGGCAGCGGCGAAAACTCTGATCTGTAGGAGCGAGCTTGCTCGCGATGGTCGCTAACGATGGCGCGTGTTTCCTGGGTGAACGTGGCGTTCTTTAGTCCATCGCGAGCAGGCTCGCTCCTACAGGGTTCAGCGGTGTGAACACAATGCTTGCCACGCCACCAATCCACTGTAGGAGCGAGCTTGCTCGCGATTGACTGCGCAGCAGTCACGCCTCTAACGGCTCGACCTTCCTTGTCAACAACTCCACAAACGCCCTCGCCATCGCCGATTTCTGGTCCTTGCGCTGCACCAGCCACACCGCCGACACCGCTGCCGGATCCAGCAACGGTCGGTAGACCACACCATCAATACGCATCCGCTGATAAGACGCCGGCAGCACCGAAACGCCGAGCCCCGCCGCCACCAGCCCGATGATGGTCATCGCCTCTCCGGCCTCTTGGGCGAAGTGTGGGCTGAAACCGGAGTCCCGGGCCAGGCTGAGCAGCTGCGCGTAGAGTCCGCTGCCGTAGCTGCGCGGAAAAAACACAAAGGGCTCCAGCGCCAGGGCTGACAGGAACAAGCCCTCCTCGCTGCCCTCCACCAACGGGTGCTTGGAGCTGAGCACCGCGACCAGCGGCTCGCGCATCAACTCGACCACGCTGAGACAGTCAGGCAGCCCGAGCGGGCGCATGATGCCGACTTCAATCGACTCGTCCACCAGCGCATCGGCCACCTGGGTGCTGCTCATTTCCCGCAGGTTCAGGTGCACCGCCGGGAAGCGCTGGCGGAAAGAGAAAATCGCCTGGGGAATGGTCGAGTTGAAGGGTGCCGACGAGGTGAAGCCGATTTTCAGCTCACCCAACTCGCCCAGTTGCGCCCGTCGCGCGACATCCGCCGCTTTGTCGACCTGCGCCAGCACCAGCCGCGCCTCTTGCAGAAACAGCCGACCGGCCTCGCTCAGCTCGACCCGACGATTGGTACGTTCGAACAGCCGTGCGCCGACTTCCTGTTCCAGCGTCTGAATTTGCTGGCTCAGCGGTGGCTGGGAGATGCCCAGTACCTGTGCGGCGCGGCCGAAGTGCAGTTCTTCGGCGACGGCGATGAAGTAGCGCAGATGACGCAATTCCATGGAAACCCCATTAGGTCGTTAAAGCTATCAAACAGGTCGAACAATATATTGGATTGAATCATTAGCCAGCTATATGCTTTTTTCATTGCCTGACCGGCTGCGTCCTCCGAGGTCCAACGTGAAAACTGCTGTCGCCCCACTCGCCCATGAAGTTCCTCCCGCAGCGTCGGACGCTATCGCCGCTGAGCTGGCGGAGATCTACATCGAAAAAGGCACCCCGGCGTTCATGCGCACGGTGCTGGCGCTGTTCTGCGGCGGCTTCGCGACTTTCGCCCTGCTCTACTGCGTGCAGCCGATGATGCCGCTGCTGTCCCACGAATATTCCATCAACGCGGCGCAGAGCAGCCTGATCCTGTCGATCGCCACCGGCATGCTTGCCATCGGCCTGCTGATCACCGGCCCGATTTCCGACCGTATCGGGCGTAAACCGGTGATGGTGGCCGCACTGTTCGCCGCTGCGCTGTGCACCATGGCCAGTGCAATGATGCCGAGCTGGCACGGTGTGCTGCTGATGCGTGCGCTGATTGGATTGTCGTTGAGCGGTCTGGCGGCGGTTGCGATGACTTACCTGAGCGAAGAGATCCACCCACAGCACATCGGCCTCGCCATGGGTTTGTACATCGGTGGCAACGCGATTGGCGGGATGAGTGGACGCTTGATTACCGGGGTATTGATCGACTTCGTCAGTTGGCACACGGCGATGCTGGTGATCGGTGGCCTGGCGCTGATTGCCGCGGCGGTGTTCTGGAAAATCCTCCCGGAATCACGCAACTTCCGCGCCCGCTCGCTGCACCCGCGCAGCCTGCTCGACGGTTTCACCATGCACTTTCGCGACGCCGGCCTGCCGCTGCTGTTTCTTGAAGCCTTTGTGTTGATGGGCGCGTTCGTCACGCTGTTCAACTACATCGGCTATCGCCTGCTGGCCGCGCCGTACCACATGGAACAGACCTTCGTCGGGTTGCTGTCGGTGGTGTACCTGTCGGGCATCTACAGCTCAGCGAAAATCGGCTCGCTGGCCGACAGACTCGGTCGCCGCAAAGTGCTCTGGAGCACCATCGCGCTGATGATCGCTGGCCTCGCTTTGACGATGTTCACGCCGCTGCCGCTGGTGATCATCGGCATGCTGGTGTTTACCTTCGGCTTCTTTGGCGCCCACTCGGTGGCCAGCAGTTGGATCGGCCGCCGCGCCACCAGGGCCAAGGGGCAAGCATCGTCCTTGTACCTGTTCAGCTATTACGCCGGTGGGAGCATCGCCGGAACGGCAGGCGGCGTGTTCTGGCATATGGGCGGGTGGAACGGGATCGGGTTGTTCATCGGTTCGCTGCTGGTGATTGCGCTGCTGATCGCGTTGAAGCTGGCGAAGTTGCCGTTGTTGCCGCAGAACACCTCGCCTATCTGAGCACCAGCCGCGCCTCCAGGGCATCGTCACGCTTCTCCAGCGTCAGGGATTGCAGCGCGACTCCATCGCGCTCGATCCCATCGAGCCACTGCATCAAGGGCTGCGCATTGCCATTAACGGTCAGGCGCAGCAGATCGCTATCGTTCTCCATCTGATGGATTTCCAGCCCCGCCGCCGCGGCGCTTTCGCTGATGCGCAGCGATAGCGGCTGACCGGTGTCGACGGGGACATGGCTGCGCGGTAACGCCCGCTGCAGTTGCGCGGCCAGCCCCGCCTGCTGTTGGTATTGTCGCTCGACTGTTTCCAGCCTCTGCCGGGTCGGTTGCCAGATCAGGCTGAAAGCCACAACCGCCAGCAAAAAAGCCCCCAACACCTGCAACAGCCGTTGTTCGCGCACAGAAATGCGCCGCCATGCCTGCTTCATGCCTCGTCCTCCACGGTGAGGGTGGCAAGCACCCGGTCAGCGGCTTTGTTCGCGCTATCGAGACGGACGGGCATGCCTTGTTGTCGTCCGCGTTCACGCAATTGCTCCAGCTCGGTAAAGCCGCTGGCGGTCAGCTGGATTTTCCAGCCTTCGCCTGCTCGAAACTCGATGCGTTGGACCTCGACCGGACTGGCGCCGATCACCTGATCAATCAACTGGACCAGCCCGGCAATGCGGGTGTTTTGCGAATCCACAGGCTGGCTTTGCAGGGCCTTGAGTTGCGCTGCCATATCGACGATGCGGCTTTGTTCCGGGTAAAGCGCCTTGAATCGCTGTTCATTCTGGGTGGCAAGGCGGCGGGTTTCGCTGTCTAGGAAGCGGATCCGCGTCTCGCTGGCACCCCAGGTCAACAGCGCCAGCATCAACAGCGCCCACCCGCCGGCACGCCAGGGCAGGCGCTTGCCCCGTGGGGCGAATGCGCCTTGCAGCAGGTTGATGGCCTGGGTTGGACGGCGGGTCAGGCATTGGTCGATGATGGCGGGGGCCTCACGCTCATCCAGCCATTGCATGTCCTTGGGCAATAACGGAGTGAGCAGCGCCAGGTGGTCTTGCGACATCGCCAGGCGCGCCGACAGGCCTGCCCCCAACAACCAGCGGCCGAACCACCATGCGCCGCACGGCTGATCGCCGGACAACAGATCGGCATCGACGAACACCCCGCGCACTTCAATACCCGCCTCGCGCAGCAAGTCGAGTACGGCGGCCAACCGTTCACGGCCAATGACCATGACCGGGTAGCAGCCGTCACGATCACGAGCGCCAACGCTCAGATGCACAACTTCCAGCGCTTCACTCAGTTGATCTTCCACGGCGTAGGCCATGGCCTGGGCTTCGGGCCTGCGTCGCGACGGCCATGGCTCGCTGCGAACCCAACTGCACATTTCCATGGGCAGCAGCACATCGACCGCCTGCCCCTTCAATGCCGAGGCCACCTGATTCAGTGGCATCGGCTGGCGTTGACCGGTTTGTGACCACAGGACGCAAGGCCAAAGGCTCGATGGCGCGTCCTGCCCTTCGGCGGTCAGGTAAAGCCAAGTGTTCATCGCGGCCTCTCGTGGCTACTCATGGGAAGAAAACGTCGTTGCAGCACCGTCAGTTGTCGAGTCTTGGGGTCGTGTCCGACATCCGTAGCCAGGTGCAGTTCGCGCCCGTCGCGGCTCACCTGCACGCTGATCCGATACCAGCGGCTATGGGTGCCAAGTCCGTGACTGCTCAAGCCCTGCCCGGAGAGCAATGGGTCCTGGGTAAACGCCTGGACACTCGCCCAAGGCGTTTTTGCGGCCTGAATCGCCAGCGCATCGGCGGTCGCGGCGTCCACTTCGCCGAGCGTTCTCAACAGCAGCGCCGGCGCGGTGTTGATGTTCAAGGCGGTGTCGGTGGGCAGCAGCGCCACCCAGGGCTCCAGCCGCTGCAGCAAGCGAGCGTCAATGCCGGGCAGCAAGCGCAGCTGGCTGAGTTCCCGCAGCGGCCCGACCTGGCTCAGTTGCACAGGAGGAAGATCGAGCAGCTCGAGCAGGCGCGTCCAACGGTTGAGGGTGACCTGATCCACCTGCCCCTGGCGTAACAACGCATTGAGATTGAAGCGCCCGGAGAGGTCATCGATATCGATGCGGATCTGCGCATCTTCAACCTCGAAACCCGGCGCCATGGCCATCCAGCCTTGAATCCGCTCGACGGGTTTTTTCGTGTCCTGTAACGCGTCGCGCAACAGCAACAACGCCCAGGTTTCCCCGCCCGATGCAAGTTGCCGTAGCTGTATCTGCTGCAACTGTTGCCCACTGCTTTGCAGCGACAGGTGATGGCTGCGCAACAAGCCACCGGTGATCAGCAGTGCCAGGCTCATGACCAGCAATACACTGATCAACGCAATGCCGCGTTGGTGCCCGTTCATGGCAATGCACCCGGCATTGGCAACACTCGACGGATCGATTCGAAGCGCCCGACAGAGACTTGCAACTCCAGCGCCAAGGGCGCCTTTGCATCCTGCCCGGCCGGCCAAAGGGCGACCCAGCCGGACGGGTTGTCGAACAGACGCCAGCTCAACTCGCGCACACCTTCCAGCAGTTTTTGCCGCTGCACGAACTCCGTACCTTCGCCCTGGCTTTCGCGCCACAGCACGCCGCCATCGAGTCGATAGGTCAGCGCCTGACGCTCACTGCGCGGTTGGTCCAGAGGATTGCGCCAGTGACTGCGCTGGAACTGCAAAAGCGCCGGTGCGAGCACCATCGGCTGTACGGTGATGTGCAGCAGATCCCGCTCGATCACCGCCACGGCCCGTTGCAGGCTCCTCAGTTCTCGCTCGTGAGCCGTCGCGCCCTGTTGCACTCGCAGCACGCTATCGAACAAGCCCCAGCTGGCCAGCCCCAGCACGGCGAAGATGGCCATGGCGATAACCAGCTCCAGCAGGGTGAACCCGCGCTGCTTATTCATGAACCGCGAGTATCCAGCCGCTGGCACGATACAAACCGTGAGCACTGTTCGCCGGGCTGACCAGAATGTCGACCTGGAGCAAACGCGGATCGCGGGTGGCGCTAATGCGCTGTTGCAGCACCCAGTCGCGCTGATCCATAGACACGACCTGTTGTTGCTGACCGGTAGCCAAGCCGGGTTGCAGGCGCAACTCGTTCAACCGGTTGTCCGCCAGCCACGCCGCGAACAGTCGCACCTCAACGGCGCCGCGCTGCTTCACCGCGTATTGACTGGCCGACAGAACGGCTGCCGCCAATGTCGCGAAGACCGCCAACGCCACCATGATTTCCAGCAGCGTGAAACCGCCCATGGCGGATCGGGATCGCGGGCTAGCCATCGATCGTCACCTCGCCGAGGCCATCGCCGGACAGGCTCAACCAAGTCCTGTTGCTGGACTCGAATGTCAGGGTGAAGGCACTGGTTTCATCGTTGCTGAGTATCAGCAACTGCGGCGGTCCTTCATCAGCGTCCAGCGCTACCCCATAGCCGTCCTGCTGAAAACGTACTCGCACGCTCAGGGGCCAGCGAGAAAGCGCCGCCACCGGCTCCCACCCGCGCACTTCCAGGCGCATCGCCCGGTAGCCATCGGTACTCAGCCTCAGGCCGTACTCTTGACCTTCGAACACGGCGCGCTGACGCAACTGATGGATCACCTGCATCATCGCCTCGGCTTCCTGCTTCGCCTCCCGCGCCGGACTGCCCCCACCGGCAAGGCTCACCATGCCCAGCAAAATGCCGACCAGCACAATCACGATCATCAATTCCAGCAAGGTAAACCCCCGGCAGCGGTAGCCCACGGATCAATGGCCCCAATTGCCGATTTCGGCTGCAAACCCTTCGCCGCCCGCTACGCCATCGGCGCCCAGGGAATACAGGTCATAAGTGCCGTCTACCGATCGCACACCCGGATTGAGGTACTGATAAGGCGTGCTCCACGGGTCGACGGGCATGCTCTTGAGGTAACCCTGAGGGTTCCAGCCCCGTGCCGTGGGCAGTCCGGAGGGACGTTTGACCAACGCTTCCAGGCCTTGCTGGGTCGAAGGGTAATGAGCGTTGTCGAGGCGATACATTTCCAGGGCGGTGGCGATGGCCTGGATATCGATTCTGGCGGCGGTAACCTTGGCTTGATCGGGGCGACTCATGAACTGCGGCACCACAATGGCCCCCAGCACGCCGATAATGACCACCACCACCATGATTTCGATCAGGGTAAAACCGCGTTGTGCGCGGGAAAGGTTTCTGCGGACAGTTTGCATGGGTCAATTCACCAATTGGTTGAGGCTGAGAATCGGCAGCAGGATGGCCATGACGATCAGCAGCACGACGCCGCCCATCAGCACCAGCATGGCCGGCTCGAAGAGGCTCACCACCAGCGCAATGCGCGCGGCGAGGCTGTTTTCCTGTTGTTCGGCGGCCCGGGCCAGCATGCGGTCGAGTTCGCCGGCACGTTCGCCGCTGGCGATCATGTGCAGCATCATCGGCGGGATGTCCCCGCTCAGTTCCAGGCCACGGGTCAGCGTTCCGCCTTCGCGGACAGAGCGAGCGACATCGACCATCCGCGCGCGGATGGTCAGGTTGCCGATGACCGCGGCGGCAATTTCCAGTGCGTCGACCAACGGCACGGCACTTTTGCCGAGGATCGCCAGGGTACTGGCAAACCGCGCAGCCTCCATGGCACGCAGCACTTCACCGATGACTGGCGCGTTGAGCACCCAACGATGCCAGCGCAGGCGCCGCCGCGGCTGCTGCCAGCTCCAGCGCCACAGGCCGAACAGCGTCGCCAGCACGCTCATCAACAACAGGAAATGGTTGCGCAGGCCGTTGCTCACGCCGATCAGCGCCCGGGTCAGCCAGGGCAACGGCTGGCCGCTGTCGACGAAAATCTTCACCACATCCGGCACCACATAACCGAGCAGAAAACCGACGATTGCTGCGCTGGCCAACATCAGGATCAACGGGTAAACCAGGGCCATCTGGATCTTTTGCCGAGAGGCCTGGCGGGCCTGTGTGTAGGCCGCCAGTTGCTCAAGCACATGGCCCAGATGCCCCGAGCGTTCTCCGGCGGCAACGGTGGCGCGGAACAACTCGGGGAAGGCCCTGGGAAATTGCCCCAGTGCCGAGGCCAGGGCCTGGCCTTCCATCACCCGGCTCCTGACTGCCGAGAGCAGGCCTGCGACCTTGCGTTTTGAGCTCTGTTTTGCCACCGCTTCGAGTGCTTCTTCCAGCGGCAACCCGGCCTGAACCAGCGTTGACAGTTGCAAGGTCAGTAGTGCCAGATCAGCCGCACTCAGACGCCCGGCACGGGGTTGTTTGCCCGAGCTGTTGCTGACTTTCACTTCGCTCAATGCTCGCGGCCACAGGCCACGTTCACGCAACAGTTGCCGCGCATGGCGGGGGCCATCGGCTTCCAGCCGCCCCTTGCAGGAACTGCCTTGGGCATCGTGGGCGCGATAATCGAAGGTCGGCACTGATCAGTCCTCCTGCGTCACACGGAGCAATTCGTCGAGGCTGGTCATACCGCCCAGCACCCGTTGACGCCCGTCGCGAAACAGACTGCGCGAAGCTTTGCGCGCCTCTTCAATCAGCAATTGTTCACTGGCGCCCTGATGGATCAGCGCCGAGACGCCGGGTGTCACGCTGATCAGTTCGTAAATGCCGATGCGCCCGCGATAGCCGTGCTGGCAGTGCTCACAGCCCGAGGCCTTGAACAGGGTGTGCGGCGTGGCGGTGTCGAGCCCCAGGCGCCGACAGGCCGCCGCATCGGCGATGTACGAAACCTTGCAATGAGGGCACAAGGTGCGCAGCAGGCGCTGGGCCAGGATGCCCACCAGCGAGGACGCCAACAGGTAGGCATCGACGCCCATGTCGACCAACCGCGTGACGGCGCCAACCGCACTGTTGGTGTGCAGGGTCGACAACACCAGATGCCCGGTCAAGGACGCCTGCACTGCGATCTCGGCGGTTTCGCGGTCGCGGATTTCACCGACCATCACCACGTCCGGGTCCTGACGCAAAATCGCCCGCAGGCCCCGGGCAAAGGTCATGTCGACTTTCGGATTGACCGGCATCTGGCCGACACCCGGCAGGTGATACTCAATCGGATCTTCGACCGTGAGAATGTTGCGGGTCTGGTCATTCAGACTGCTCAGCGCGGCGTACAGGCTGGTGGTCTTGCCGGAGCCGGTCGGCCCAGTCACCAACAGGATGCCGTGGGGCTTGTGCAACAACTGGCGCAAGGCCGCGAGGGTATCGTCCGGCATGCCCAGCCGATGCAGGTCCAGGCGCCCGGCCTGCTTGTCGAGCAGGCGCAGCACCACCCGTTCGCCATGGGCCGAAGGCAGCATCGAGACCCGCACATCGACTTCATGCCCGGCCAGGCGCAAGGCCATTCGCCCATCCTGGGGCACGCGTTTTTCCGCGATGTCCAGGCGCGCCATGACCTTGATCCGCGACACCAGCAGCGTCGCCAGTTCGCGCTTGGGCCTGAGCATTTCACGCAGTTGGCCATCCACCCGCATGCGCACCGACAGGTACTGCTCGAAGGTTTCCAGATGCACGTCCGAGGCGTGCTCGCGCACCGCTTCACCGAGCAGCGCGTTGATCAGGCGAATGATCGGCGCATCGCCCTGTTGCTCCAGCAGGTCGGCGGTTTGCGGGACCTGATCGACCAGGCCGAGCAAGTCCAGTTCTTCGTCCAGCCCCTGGGCTACCTGCTCCACCGCGCTTTGCCCCTCGCGATAGGCTGCCGCCAGGCGTGAGGCGTAATCTTCGACATCGACGATGACAAACGGCAGCGTCGGCCCGCACACCCGGCGCGCTTCAGCCAAGGCGGTGAGCGGCGCGTCGTTGCGCAGGACAAGGCGCAGGTCGTCGCCGTCATGCTCCAGCAACACACCAAAACGCCGGGCGAAGCTGAAGGGCAATTGCTCGCAAAGTTCGCTCATGAATTACTGCGCCTTGCCGCGCAAATCGAACACTGGCGCATCGGCGGCCGGTTCGAACAACCCGCGCGCTTCGGATGGCAGCAACAACGAGTTGTTTTCCCCCGCCCCTGATTTGCTCAAGTCACGCAGCGCGTTGTATCGCTGCTGGCTGACCTGAGACAGGTCCTCCTTGCTGCGCACAATGGTCGGGCGCAAGAACACCATCAGATTGCTTTTGGTCTGGGTGTCGCGGTTCCAGCGGAACAACGCGCCGAGGTAGGGAATGTCACGCAGCAGCGGCACGCCGCTTTTCTGGGTACGCACGCTGTCCCTGATCAGGCCGCCGATCACGATGATTTCGCCATCGTCGGCGAGGATGGTGCTTTTGAGCGCTCGCTTGTTGGTGATCAGGTCCGAGGAATCAATGCCCGACACCGAGGGTGCGATGTCCGACACTTCCTGCTCGACCTCCAGGCGCAACGTCGAGCCTTCGTTGATGTAAGGCTTGATTTTCAGGCTGATGCCGACGTCCTTGCGCTCGACGGTGGTGAACGGATTCTCCGCACCGTTGCTGTTGGTGGCGTAGGAACCGGTCTTGAACGGCACGTTCTGGCCGACGATGATTTCGGCTTCCTGATTGTCCAGGGTCAACAGGCTCGGTGTGGACAGCAGGTTGCTGTGGGTGTTGCTGGCCAGGGCTGAAACCAGCGCGCCGAAGCGGTCACCGCCCAATTGCAGGATCGCCCCTTCCGGCGCCGATCTTTTCTCGTCGAACTTCAGCCCACCGACGATCGGAATGTCGGTGCCTGGAAAGTTGATGAAGCCCTTGGCGTCACCCGTGTTGAGGTTCCACTGCACACCGACGGCCTCGGCGATATCGCCGGAGATTTCGACGATGGCGGCATGGATCAACACCTGGGCCCGTGGCTGGTCCAGCTGACGCACGATGTTTTCGATGGTCCGCACCTGCGCCGGTTCAGCAATCAGCACCAGCGCGTTCTGGCTTTCGTCGGCCTTGATCATGAAGGCTGCACCGCCAGACGTGTCCTTGGCGCTGCCGATGGTGGACGCCTGTTTTCTGCCCTGCCCCATCGACTCCAGAATCTCGGCCAATTGCTTGGCATCGCTGTGACGCAGGCGAATCACCCGGGCATTGTCGAGCGTCGTGGTGGCCGGCGTATCGAGACCTCGGGCCAATTCGATCAAGCGCTGGCGAACGACCGGCGGGCCAATGAAAATGAGGCGATTGGTCCTGGTGTCAGCCAGTACCTGAATCGCTGACTCGGCATTGCGCTTGCCCATGGACGCCTCGATCACCGGTGCGACGTCGCCCGCCTGGGCGTGGTTGAGCTGAACCACCGCGTGCAGATTGTTTTGACCAGAGTCCAGTTCGCGGATCACCCTGGCGATACGTTTCACATTGGCGGCTGTATCAGTCAACACCAAGGCGTTGGCCGACACCGAAGGGCCGACATAACCATTGGCAGACACCAGCGGCCGCACCAGCCCGGCAATATCGGAGGCACTGCTGGTGTTCAAGCCAATGACTTCGGTCACGAACTGCGACGCCGTGGTGGTTTTAACCGTGCCCTGGCCGGCTCGGGTCCTGGCCTCGGCAACCGGGGTGATGAGGATCCGGTCGCCCTCATCGATCACCGTGAAGTTGTGGGCGTCGAGCACCGAATAGAACAACCGGCGCACCCCTTCACGATCGAGGGCCTGCCGGGACATGACCGTGACTCGACCGGAGACTTTGGGGTCCAGCACCACGGTGGTCCCGAGAATGTTGGAGATCTCTTCGACGATATCGCGCAGCTCTGCGTTGTTCATCGCCAGCTGCCATTTTTCTTCGGCGCGAAGCGTGCCCGAAAAGGCTGCAGCCGCCAAAACGGCAAGCACAAGCATGGAGCGCAACCAATACGCGCCGACGAAGCTGTTCATGAAATTCATCACTCTGGTTGCCCGCTGAGCGGGCGTAAAAAACGCGTGGTCGTGGTAACCGGTTGAGAATCGACGGATGATTCGAGTCCCTTCAGAAAACGTGCGCCAGAGGGTGCGAACGTCAGCAGCTCTTCTCGCCCCTTGTTCCACAGTGCTACCTGGTGGGTCTCGATACGACGCAGGACGCTGCCGCCAGGCAAGCGCTCACCCACCTGATAGAGACGAGAGCCTTGTGCATTGGCCAGCAGTGCCTTGGATAATCCGTTGCTGACAAAGCTCGCCTGCAAAGTCAGCGGTTCGGCGCTGGGCGGCGGTGTGGCCTCTGTCGTCAGGCCGAACACGATGGCAATCGATGCTGTCTCGAGCGGCTCACGTTCGAGCGGTTCACGTACAGGCACCGTCACCAGGGTTGCAATGTCGGACGACTGCGAAACCAGATGCTCGCGAAATTCCCTTTCCTGCCACACCAGAAACACCGCGTAACCCACTGGCAACGCGAGCCAACAAACGCTGCTCAGGCATGTCCGAAAGCGTTGTCCGGAGAACTTCGAAACCTTCATTTCAGCTCGATACTCAACAGAGGCGCCTGGCTTCAGGCGACCTTTTCGAGGCCGCCTGAAGCCAGTTGCGAGGGCTTACAACTTGTCCCACGCCATGTGCCAGTGAGCACCGACACCCGGTTCAAAACCGTTGGCAGTCGGGCTGTACTGCTTGCAGTAACCCGACTCGGGGAATGGCTTGCACTCAAAGACTTCGTTGGTCTTCGGTTGCAGCACCTTGGTACCGGCGGTATAGCCGCTGAGGCCTTCAGGGAAGACGAAATCGTATTCGATGCCTGCGCCTTCACCGGTCAGTTGGGAGGTCTGGGTGTCCTGACGGGTGGTGCGGCCATCCAGGGTGGTGCCGACCAGGGTCAGGGTGTGCGCGCCCGGGTTGCTGCGCACATCCATGGACAGCGAGGTGGAGCCACTGGCCACTTGTGCCGAGGTGGTGCCTACCGGTTTGTTGTTCTGGTCGAGCAAGGTGGCTTCGACGTTCATCGGGCGGTTCGCTAGCATGCTGAAGTCGACCTTCGCCCGGCCTTTATCCAGAACGTATTCGGCTTGTTGCGAGGACACCGACATGCGCGCAGCGGTGTCTTCCTTCATGTCCAGCTGCACTTCGTAGCGGACTACCCCGCTTTCTTTTTGTGCGTAGAGGCTGTTGGTGCCTTTGACCGGTTCGACATTGCCGCTCTCGTCGCGGATGCCGGCGCGAACGAGGGTGTGGGTCGCGTTGATTTTTTCCGCCAGCTTGAACGACCAGTTTTGCGGCGTCCCGTCTTCAGCGTTATCGATGCTGATTTCCACGCTGTAGTCCGGGCTCTCGCCATTGGCGGTAAACGCGCGGGCCTTGACCTTGTCGCCCACCAGCAACGCAGTCGAAGGAGCAATGTTACCTACGGAGGACCAGCCGCCCGGCAGCTCCGGTTCGGCCAGGATGTTCACGTCTGCCGCGTTGTAGAACGCTGCATCGGTATCACCGACGGTCCAGATGGCCAGGATGACGTGGTGACCGGATTTGTCCGCGGGAATAGTGCAGTTGTGTTTGTCGCTGTTGGACGGCAACTTGTTACCGCCGTCGACGGTGCAGAACGAAGTACTTTCGAAAGTGGCTCGTTTCAGAATTTCGTTCGGATTCCAGCCATTGCGGGTAATGAAATACTCGTGCTTGGTAGCCGGGTGGGCCGCGGTGTAACGCCATTGGAAATCGATATTGCGATCCTTGATTTCCGTCAGGTGCCAGCGGGCGGCGGACTGTGCGTCCATGGCGGAGAACAGCGCGAGACCGCCGCTGGCGATCTTGCCATCGACCGGCCCCTGCAACGGTGCACCGCCGACGCCTGCCGGAAAGCCCTTGAAGGTTTCACCGACACTCTGCGGCTCGTACTGCGCGCCACCGCAATTGGTGTTCAAGCCTGTCTGACACGCCAATGCACGCGAAGGCGGCACTTCCAGATAGCCATGGGCGGAAACGGTTTGAGAGGCCAGCATTGCCGATAACAGGATCATCGATGAAGTGCAGGCCGTTAAAGCACTTCTTTTATCAAATGTAATTTTCATGATGTATTCCAGACTGCTTATCGAAAACAGGGCGCTTGGTGGGCGCCCATGTTCGCTTCGTGACTGTTCGGCGATACGCCGGACAAGGGTCTGGAACCTTACGGGGATGGAAGAAAATTCTATGTAGGAGTAATCACCGTGCGAGGCAGGAACAGTCTCTCCATTCCTCGATCCGACAAAGAAAGAAAACATTCTTACAGCAAGTGATGCTTTATCGATTGAGCTTTTAAACGGCACAAAAAAACCTGTCCGGCACGAGGCGGGACAGGTTTTGTCGAAACTGGCAATCGCTATTCGTGGTACTGCGCTGACAGCTCATGTACCGCACGCAGGAACGCACCAGCATGTTCCGGATCGACCTCCGGCGTGATGCCATGGCCGAGGTTGAACACGTGGCCGCTGCCCTTGCCGTAGCTGGCCAGGATGCGCCCGACTTCAGCGCGAATCGCTTCCGGCTTGGCGTAGAGCACGGTCGGGTCCATGTTGCCTTGCAGTGCGACCTTGTCGCCAACACGGGCGCGGGCATTGCCGATGTCGCAGGTCCAATCCAGACCCAACGCATCGGCGCCAGCCTCGGCAATGCTCTCCAGCCACAGGCCGCCATTCTTGGTGAACAGGATCACCGGCACCTTGCGACCTTCGTGCTCGCGGATCAGGCCGCTGACGATTTTGCGCATGTAGGCCAGGGAGAATTCCTGGTACGCCGCCGCCGACAGGTTGCCGCCCCAGGTGTCGAAGATCTGCACGGCCTGTGCACCGGCCATGATCTGGCCGTTGAGGTAGCTGGTGACCGACTGCGCGAGTTTATCGAGCAGCAGGTGCATGGCTTGCGGGTTGTCGTAGAGCATGGCCTTGGTCTTGCGGAAGTCTTTCGACGAGCCGCCTTCGACCATGTAGGTCGCCAGGGTCCACGGGCTGCCGGAGAAACCGATCAACGGCACACGGCCGTTCAGTTCGCGGCGGATGGTGCTGACCGCGTCCATCACGTAGCCCAGGTCTTTCTGTGGGTCAGGAATCGGCAGGGCTTCGATGTCGGCCAGGGTGCTGACGACTTTCCTGAAGCGCGGACCTTCACCGGTTTCGAAGTACAGGCCCTGGCCCATGGCATCGGGGATGGTCAGGATGTCGGAAAAGAGGATTGCCGCATCCAGCTGTGGATAACGGTCGAGCGGCTGCATCGTGACTTCGCAAGCGAACGCCGGGTTCATGCACAGGCTCATGAAGTCGCCGGCCTTGGCACGGCTGGCGCGGTATTCAGGCAGGTAGCGACCGGCCTGACGCATCATCCACACTGGGGTGACGTCTACGGGTTGCTTGAGCAGGGCGCGCAGGAAACGGTCGTTCTTCAGGGCAGTCATGTCGGCATCCGGAAAAAAAGTGCGGGCATTTTCTCAGAGCCGGGCGCAAAAGGCACGGCAAGAGCGGAGGCTTTTGTCTATCGGGTCAATTTGTCGCAATGAAATACAGAGTTTAGCAACACCGCGAAACAACTGTGGGAGCGAGCTTGCTCGCGATGGCGGCGTCACATTCGACATTTCTGTCGACTGATCCACCGCTATCGCGAGCAAGCTCGCTCCCACAGGGGTATTGCATTTGGCTCTGGATCGGGGGTTACACGCCCAGGTAATCCAGGATCCCTTCGGCGGCATTACGGCCTTCGAAGATCGCCGTCACCACCAGGTCGGAACCGCGCACCATGTCGCCACCGGCGAAGATTTTCGGGTTGCTGGTCTGGTGTTTGTACTGACCTTGTTCCGGCGCCACTACGCGGCCCTGGCTGTCGGTCTGGATGCTGAACTGCTCGAACCATGGCGCCGGGCTCGGGCGGAAACCGAAGGCGATGACCACGGCGTCGGCCGGGATGATCTCTTCGGAACCCGGGATCGGTTCGGGGCTGCGACGGCCACGGGCGTCCGGTTCGCCGAGACGGGTCTCGACCACCTTCACGCCTTCGACCTTGTCTTCACCGACAATGGCGATCGGCTGGCGGTTGTAGAGGAATTTCACGCCTTCTTCCTTAGCGTTCTTCACCTCTTTGCGCGAGCCTGGCATGTTCGCTTCGTCACGACGATAAGCGCAGGTCACTGACTTGGCGCCTTGGCGGATCGAGGTCCGGTTGCAGTCCATCGCCGTGTCGCCACCGCCGAGTACCACGACCTTCTTGCCTTTCATGTCGACGAAATCTTCCGGCGACTTTTCAAAGCCCAGGTTACGGTTGACGTTGGCGATCAGGAAGTCCAGCGCGTCATACACGCCCGGCAGGTCTTCACCGGCAAAACCGCCCTTCATGTAGGTGTAGGTGCCCATGCCCATGAATACCGCATCGTATTCTTCGAGCAGTTGCTCCATGGTCACGTCCTTGCCCACCTCGGTGTTGAGGCGGAATTCGATGCCCATGCCGCTGAAGACTTCGCGACGATTGCTCAGCACGGTCTTTTCCAGCTTGAACTCGGGGATGCCGAAGGTCAGCAGGCCACCGATTTCCGGGTTCTTGTCGAACACCACCGGGGTCACGCCACCGCGCACCAGCACGTCGGCACAGCCCAGGCCAGCAGGTCCGGCACCGATGATCGCGACACGCTTGCCGGTCGGCTTGACCTTGGACATGTCCGGGCGCCAGCCCATCGCGAACGCGGTGTCGGTGATGTACTTCTCCACCGAACCGATGGTCACCGCGCCGAAGCCGTCGTTAAGGGTGCAGGCACCCTCGCACAGACGGTCCTGCGGGCACACCCGGCCGCAGACTTCCGGCAGGGTGTTGGTCTGGTGCGACAGCTCGGCGGCCTGGAGGATGTTGCCCTCGGCCACCAGCTTCAGCCAGTTGGGAATGAAGTTGTGCACCGGGCACTTCCATTCGCAATACGGGTTACCGCAACCCAGGCAGCGGTGGGCCTGGTCGGCCGACTGCTGGGGTTTGAACGGTTCGTAGATTTCCACGAACTCTTTCTTGCGTTGACGCAACAGTTTCTTCTTCGGATCCTTGCGCCCGACCTCGATGAACTGGAAGTCATTATTCAGACGTTCAGCCATTTTAAAACCTCATCAAACTCTTCAGGCGCATATCACTGCGGGTTGGCACGGGTGCTGGAAAGCAACGATTTCAGGTTGGCAGCCTTGGGCTTGACCAGCCAGAAACGGCGCAAGTAGTCATCGAGGTTTTCGGCGAGTTCACGACCCCACTCGCTGTCGGTTTCCGCGACGTACTCGTTCAGCACGTTCTGCAGGTGGCTGCGATAGGCTTCCATCGCCTCGCCGCTGATCCGCTGGATTTCCACCAGTTCGTGGTTGACCCGGTCAACAAAGGAGTTGTCCTGGTCGAGCACGTAGGCGAAACCGCCGGTCATGCCAGAGCCGAAGTTGTAACCGGTCTTGCCCAATACGCAGACAAAACCACCGGTCATGTACTCGCAGCAGTGATCGCCAGTGCCTTCCACGACGGTGTGGGCACCGGAGTTACGCACGGCGAAACGCTCGCCCGCGGTGCCGGCGGCGAACAGCTTGCCGCCGGTGGCGCCGTACAGGCAGGTGTTGCCGATGATGGCACTGTCCTGTGTCCGGTAGACGCTGCCCTTCGGAGGAACGATCACCAGCTTGCCGCCGGTCATGCCCTTGCCGACGTAGTCGTTGGCGTCACCTTCCAGGTACATGTTCAGGCCGCCGGCGTTCCACACGCCGAAACTCTGCCCGGCCGTGCCTTTGAAACGGAACGTGATCGGTGCGTTGGCCATGCCCTGGTTGCCGTGCTTGCGCGCGATTTCGCCGGAGATCCGTGCACCGATGGAACGGTCGCAGTTGCAGATTTCCAGGGCGAACTCGGCGCCGCTCAGGTCATTGATCGCCGAGGTGGCCATAGTGACCATTTTCTCGGCCAGCAGGCCCTTGTCGAACGGCGGGTTGCGCTCCACGCCACAGAACTGCGGTTTGTCCGCCGGCACGTGGTCGCTGCCCAGCAACGGGGTCAGGTCCAGGTGATGTTGCTTGGCGGTCTGGCCTTCGAGGACTTCCAGCAGATCGGTACGGCCGATCAGCTCTTCGAGGGAGCGCACGCCCAGCTTGGCCAGCCACTCACGGGTCTCGGTGGCGACGTAGGTGAAGAAATTCACCACCATGTCGACGGTACCGATGTAGTGATCCTTGCGCAGCTTCTCGTTCTGGGTCGCGACGCCGGTGGCGCAGTTGTTCAGGTGGCAGATGCGCAGGTATTTGCAGCCCAGGGCAATCATTGGCGCGGTGCCGAAGCCGAAGCTTTCAGCGCCGAGGATCGCCGCCTTGATTACGTCGAGGCCGGTTTTCAGGCCGCCGTCGGTCTGTACCCGGACCTTGCCGCGCAGGTCGTTGCCGCGCAGGGTCTGGTGGGTTTCGGCCAGGCCCAGCTCCCACGGAGCGCCCGCGTATTTGATCGAGGTCAGCGGCGATGCACCGGTGCCGCCGTCGTAGCCGGAGATGGTGATCAAGTCCGCGTAGGCCTTGGCCACACCGGCAGCGATGGTGCCGACGCCCGCTTCCGCTACCAGCTTCACCGAGACCAGCGCCTTCGGGTTGACTTGTTTCAGGTCGAAAATCAGCTGCGACAAGTCTTCGATCGAGTAGATGTCGTGGTGCGGCGGTGGCGAAATCAGGGTCACGCCCGGCACTGCGTAACGCAGCTTGGCGATCAGACCGTTGACCTTGCCGCCCGGCAGCTGACCACCTTCGCCAGGCTTGGCGCCTTGGGCGACCTTGATCTGTAGCACTTCAGCGTTGACCAGGTATTCCGGGGTTACACCGAAACGGCCGGTCGCCACTTGCTTGATTTTCGAGCTCTTGATGGTGCCGTAGCGCGCCGGGTCTTCGCCGCCTTCGCCGGAGTTGGAACGCGCACCGAGGCGGTTCATGGCTTCGGCCAGGGCTTCGTGAGCTTCCGGCGACAGGGCGCCCAGCGAGATGCCGGCGGAGTCGAAGCGCTTGAGCACCGATTCCAGCGGCTCGATTTCGCTCATATCCAATGGAGTATCGAGTGTTTTGACTTTCAGCAGGTCGCGGATCATCGACACAGGGCGGTTGTCCACCAGCGACGTGTATTCCTTGAACTTGCTGTAGTCGCCCTGCTGCACAGCGGCCTGCAGTGTGTTGACCACGTCCGGGTTGTACGCATGATATTCGCCACCGTGGACGAACTTCAGCAGGCCACCTTGCTGGATCGGCTTGCGCGGACTCCAGGCTTCAGTGGCCAAGGCTTTCTGCTCGGCTTCGATGTCGACGAAACGCGCACCCTTGATACGGCTCGGCACGCCACGGAAGCTCAGGTTGCAGACTTCCTCGGACAGGCCGATGGCTTCGAACAACTGCGCACCACGGTACGAAGTGATGGTCGAGATGCCCATCTTCGACAGGATCTTGAGCAAGCCTTTGGTGATGCCTTTACGGTAGTTCTTGAACACCTCGTAGAGGTCGCCCAGGACTTCACCGGTACGGATCAGGTCACCCAGCACTTCATAGGCCAGGAACGGGTAAACGGCAGAGGCGCCGAAACCGATCAACACGGCGAAGTGATGCGGATCGCGAGCGGTCGCGGTTTCCACCAGGATGTTGGAGTCGCAACGCAGGCCTTTTTCGGTCAGGCGGTGGTGCACCGCGCCAGTAGCCAGGGACGCGTGGATCGGCAGCTTGCCCGGGGCAATGTGACGGTCACTCAGCACGACCTGAGTACGGCCCGAGCGTACGGCTTCTTCAGCCTGATCGGCAACGTTGCGGATCGCAGCTTCCAGGCCGACGCTTTCGTCGTAGTTGAGGTCGATGATCGCGCGCTCGAAGCCCGGACGATCGAGGTTCATCAGCGAGCGCCACTTGGCCGGGGAAATGACCGGCGAGCTGAGGATCACGCGCGAAGCGTGTTCCGGCGACTCCTGGAAAATGTTGCGCTCGGCACCGAGGCAGATTTCCAGCGACATGACGATGGCTTCACGCAGCGGGTCGATCGGCGGGTTGGTCACCTGGGCGAACTGCTGGCGGAAATAGTCGTACGGCGTGCGCACACGCTGGGACAGCACGGCCATCGGCGTATCGTCGCCCATCGAGCCCACGGCTTCGTAGCCCTGTTCGCCCAGTGGACGCAGCACCTGGTCGCGCTCTTCGAATGTGACCTGGTACATCTTCATGTATTGCTTGAGCTGATCGACGTCGTAGAACGCCGAACCGTGGTCGTTGTCTTCCATGGTCGCCTGAATGCGCAGGGCATTCTTGCGCAGCCATTGCTTGTACGGATGACGGGACTTCAGGCGGTTGTCGATCGCATCGGTGTCGAGGATCTGACCGGTTTCGGTGTCCACGGCAAAGATCTGGCCCGGGCCCACACGGCCCTTGGCGATCACGTCTTCAGGCTGGTAGTTCCAGACACCGATTTCCGAGGCCAGGGTGATGAAACCGTTCTTGGTGGTGACCCAACGCGCCGGACGCAGACCGTTACGGTCGAGCAGGCACACCGCGTAGCGACCGTCGGTCATTACCACGCCGGCCGGGCCGTCCCACGGTTCCATGTGCATCGAGTTGTATTCGTAGAACGCACGCAGGTCCGGGTCCATGGTCTCGACGTTCTGCCACGCAGGCGGAATGATCATCCGCACGCCACGGAACAGGTCGATGCCACCGGTGACCATCAGCTCGAGCATGTTGTCCATGCTCGAGGAGTCGGAACCGACGCGGTTGACCAGCGGGCCGAGTTCTTCCAGGTCCATCAGATCGTTGGTGAACTTGGTGCGACGGGCCACGGCCCAGTTGCGGTTGCCGGTGATGGTGTTGATCTCGCCGTTGTGCGCCAGGAAGCGGAACGGTTGGGCCAGCGGCCATTTCGGCAGGGTGTTGGTGGAGAAGCGCTGGTGGAACACGCAAATCGAAGTTTGCAGGCGCTCATCGCTCAGGTCTGGATAGAAGGCGGTCAAGTCCGCCGGCATCATCAGGCCTTTGTAAATGATGGTCTTGTGCGAAAAGCTGCAGACGTAGTGGTCGGTGTCAGCGGCGTTGGCCACGGACGAGCGACGACGGGAGGTGAACAGCTTGACGGCCATGTCCTGATCGCTCAGGCCTTCACCGCCGATGAACACTTGCTCGATCTGCGGCAGGCGCTCAAGGGCCAGGCGGCCGAGAACGCTGGTGTCGATCGGCACTTTGCGCCAGCCGACCAGTTGCAGGCCAGCGGCCAGGATCTCGCGGTTCATGTTCTCGCGAGCGGCTTCGGCTTTGACCGGGTCCTGGTTGAAGAAGACCATGCCCACGGCGTATTGCTTGGGCATTTCGACGCCGAAGGTTTCCTGGGCGATGGCTCGCAGGAACACGTCCGGCTTTTGAATCAGCAGACCGCAACCGTCACCGGTCTTGCCGTCGGCATTAATCCCACCGCGGTGGGTCATGCAGGTCAGGGCCTCGATGGCCGTTTGCAAAAGGGTATGACTGGGCTCGCCCTGCATATGGGCTATCAGGCCGAAACCGCAGTTATCCTTGAATTCATCTGGTTGGTACAGACCTGCTTTCATAGACACTTTCTCACCAGGCTGCCTCTGATCGAGGCAAATTTCTTTTCAATTCAACCACTTGCCATCCACGCCGAACGCACGCCAGCTTTGCGGGGGCAAAAGGGAGGTCATTGTACACACCGACACTTAGCCTCACAAATTTGACGACGAAATGTCGCAAATCTATGTCGCATTTGTGAAAGGTTTAAAGCGATCTGCTGTGCTAGTCAAAACTTTTTTAATTTTGACCGCAACGACTCAAAGACTACTGTGACGCAGACACCACAAGGCACGCAGTCTGTAGAGACGGCGCGCACTTGTAGAAATTTTGAGGTGCTTGGAGAGGCGGCCTGGGTAAGGCCGCCGAATCTTCAGCGAGTTGTTGCCAGTTCCTGTTGGACGCTGGCGACAGTGCGAGGCCAAGGTTTACCAGCCTGAACCTTCGCTGGCAAGGCCTTGATGGCGGAAACGGCTGCATCACGATTGGCGAAGTTGCCGTAGGTGATCACGTAAAGCGGCTTGCCGTTGAGGACTTTCTTGAAGTAACGGTACTCGCCACCCTGCTCCTTGACGAAGTTTTGTGCGGACGCTTCGGAGCTGGTGCCGAGGATCTGCACCACGTAGTTGCCCGGTGCTTGCCCTGCGTACCAGGTGCCGCCAGCCGCCTTGGCCACCGGGGCTGGTTTCTCTGCAGGCTTGGCCGCAGCAGCAACGGCTGGCTTGGCCGGTGCTGGAGCAGGTTTAGCCACTGGAGCAGGCGCTGGCTTGGCACTGGCGACCTGAGTCGGCGCAGGGGTAGGCTTGGCGGCTGGCGTCGGCGCAGGACCGGCAGGAACACCCACAGGCGGCGCGGTTGTGGTGACGGTCGGCGGCGTAGCGCTGGAACCTTCGACCGGCACGCCATCGTCGCCTTCGGTGATGCCGCCTGCGGCTTCAGCCAGCGGACCTCGCATGACCGGCTGCGAATTGCCGACCAACGGCAATGGCATCGGCTGCGTGTTGCCGGCGAATTCGACGGCTGGAGCACCGCCACTATTCGCTGTTGGCTGGCCCTGACCAAGCGGCAGTTGCGCCTGTTCGTTGGCCGGTGTACCCGTGGTCGGTGCCTTGTTGCGACCCGGCATCAACCAGGCGGCAGCTACCGCGACCACGACCACGGCGGAAATCGCCAATACGTGTTTCTTCGGCATATTGAACCCCATTTTTGGACGCTTGACCGCTGAGCGGCTGGCGATCATGGCTTCGATCATTGCATCGCGGGCGACCTGATTGATGCTGCCAGGCCAACCTTCGGAGCTTTCGTGAATATCAGAGATCTGATCTGCGGTGAAAAGTTCGATACCGCGACCAGCGCCTTCAAGCCGCTGCTCCAGATATTCGCGAGTTTCTTCTTCGGTGTAGGGCTGTAGTTCGATGACGTGGAAACGCTCTTCCTCGAGATGCAAAGCCTCAAGCTGAGCAATCAGCGAGGTTTCACCGAACAGGAACACATGCGGGCGGCCTTCAGGCGCGCCGGCAGCGAGGATCATCAGCGCCTCAAGGGCGGACTCGTCCAGTTGTTCGGCGTCATCGACCAGCAGATAGACTTCCTGCCCGGTCAGTGCAAGCTGCACCACCTGGGCCAGAATAGCGTCGGCATCAGCCTGGGCAACGTTCAGCGCCTGGGCCACCTGACGCAACACTCCGGCCGCATCGCCGGCGCCACGGGCGGACACCACCAGACTTTGTACCGATTGCTTGTTGGTACTGGCGACCAGGGCCTGGCGCAACAGGGTCTTGCCACTGCCCTCAGGACCGGTGACCACCAGCAGTAACTGGCTGTAACGCGCCAGGTGATGCAGTTGTCCCAGCACGGGTTTGCGCTGGGCCGGGAAAAACTTGAAGCCAGGCACCCGCGGAGCAAAAGGGTCATGACTCAACTGGTAATGGCCGAGGAAAGCCTCGTCGGCATGCAAACTAGTCATTGTGTTCTTATTAACCTTTAAGCTGGGCCAGGGCGCGGTAGTCTGCCCCCAGCGTGGCCTGTAGAACCTCTTTCGGATAATCGTCGGTCACCACCGCTTCACCCATGTGGCGCAGTAGCACCAGGCGCAAACGACCGTCGATCACTTTTTTATCAATGGACATGTGTTCGAGGAAATCGGCTTCTGTCATCTCTTCTGGCGGTATGACCGGCAGCCCCGCACGCTGGAAAAGGCGAATGCCGCGATCGCGCTCTTGCTCGCTGATCCAGCCCAGTCGCGCGGACATTTCCAGCGCCATTACGGTGCCAGCAGCCACTGCTTCACCATGAAGCCATACACCATAGCCCATGTGGGTTTCGATGGCGTGGCCAAAAGTGTGGCCCAGGTTCAACGTGGCACGAACGCCCGTCTCCTTCTCATCGGCACCGACCACCGCTGCCTTGGCCGCGCAGGAGCGCTCGATGGCATAAGTCAGGGCTTGTTGATCCAGATTGCGCAGACGGTCGACGTTGTCTTCGAGCCAGGTCAGGAACGGCTCATCGCAGATCAGCCCGTACTTGATGACTTCGGCCAACCCGGCGGACAGCTCGCGCGCCGGCAGGGTATTGAGGCTGGCGGTATCGATCAGCACCACGTTCGGCTGATAGAAGGCGCCGACCATGTTCTTGCCCAGCGGATGGTTGATCCCGGTCTTGCCGCCCACCGAAGAGTCGACTTGCGACAACAGTGTGGTCGGAACCTGAATGAAATCGACGCCGCGCTGGTAGCAGGCGGCGGCAAAGCCGGCCATGTCACCGATCACACCGCCACCGAGGGCGATCACTGTGGTGCGGCGGTCATGCCGGGCGGTCAGCAGGCCGTCGAAAATCAGTTGCAGGGTTTCCCAGGTCTTGAAGGCCTCGCCGTCGGGCAGCACCACGGAAATCACCGAGAACTGCGCCAGGCTGCGGGTCAGACGCTCGAGATAGAGCGGCGCAACAGTCTCGTTGGTGATGATCGCTACTTGCCGTCCGCGAATGTGCGGGGCCAGCAGCTCAGGCTGATCCAACAAACCTTCGCCAATATGAATCGGGTAGCTGCGCTCGCCTAGATCGACCTTGAGTGTCTGCATGTGTCCCCACAGTGAAGATGAATCAGGCATCCTGCCCTGAGTTTACGAATATCCACGGCCTCTGCTGGTGTGACGCCGCTCGGTAGCCATCCGCCACAACCTTGAGCGGTCATGGCGCGACGTCGAGGATAGCGCATTTCGCGCGGCGCTTTAACGGGGTGGCAACTGCTGCAAGCGCTCTAGAATGTCGAGTACGACCATTCGTGGCGGTCGCTCATCGGTTTCGACCACCAGGTCGGCAATTTCCCGATAAAGCGGATCGCGGATCGCCAACAGATCCCGAAGGGTCTTGGCCGGATCGGCAGTACGCAATAATGGCCGATTGCGGTCGCGGGCCGTGCGGCCGACCTGCTGTTCGACAGACGCATGCAGATAAACCACCCGCCCACCGGCATGCAGTGCCCGGCGATTGGCTTCCCGCATGACCGCGCCCCCGCCTGTCGCCAGCACCACACCGTCGTAATCGCACAGCTCGGCAATCATTGCCTGCTCGCGATCGCGAAAGCCCGGTTCGCCTTCTTTATCGAAGATCCAAGGGATATTGGCGCCCGTGCGCAATTCAATTTCCTTATCGGAATCTTTGAATGGCAGGCGCAGCTCTTTGGCCAGCAACCGGCCGATGGTGCTTTTTCCAGCACCCATCGGTCCAACAAGAATCAAATTTCGCACAGAATCAATGACTCACAGCAATCGCCTGGTTATTCATGATACGCGGAGTGAGGAATACCAACAGCTCGGATTTTTTCTCCGAAACCACATCACGCCGGAAAAGGCGGCCAAGATACGGCACATCGCCAAGAAATGGCACCTTATCTACGACCTTGCTCTGAGTATTTGAGAAAACGCCGCCAATGACGATGGTCTCGCCATCGTTGACCAGGACCTTGGCGTTGACTTCGTTTTTCTTGATGGGCGGCACATCCTGGACCTTGTTCAGGAAGTCCGGCTCGTCCTTGGTCACCTTGACCTCCATGATGATCCGGTTGTCGGGCGTGATCTGCGGCGTCACCTCCAGCGACAGCGAAGCCTCCTTGAACGACACCGAAGTCGCGCCACTGGAACTGGCTTCCTGATAGGGAATCTCGGTGCCTTTGAGGATTTTGGCGGTTTCCTTGTCTGACGTGACCACCTTGGGTTGCGAGACGATTTCCCCGTTGCCGGTTTTCTCCATGGCTGTCAGTTCCAGGTCCAGCAGGACGTTATCGGTGATGAACGCGATGCCGATTCCCGAGGTGTTATTGACCGCGCCCATGTCGACGAACGGTGAATTGGTGCTGGTACTGCCGGGCGTGCCAATGGTCGACGACCCATTGACCCCGTTACTGACACCGGAGGTGTTCCAGTTGCCCTTGTTCTGTATCGAACCGCCCCAGCGCACCCCGAGACTTTTGTCATAGTCAACGTTGGCTTCGACAATGCGCGCCTCGATCATGACTTGACGCACAGGGATATCCAGTTGCGTGACAATCCTGCGCAACTCATCAAGCCGGTCCTGGGTCTGATAGGCAATGATGTTGTTGGTGCGCTCATCGACGGTGATAGACCCCCGTTCGTCGGATTTCGCTTCGGCACTGGTCACCGACTGGAAGAGCTTGGCGATGTCCGCCGCCTTGGCGTAGTTGACCTGCAACAGCTCCCGACGCAATGGCGCCAGATCGGCAATCTGCTTCTGTGATTCCAGCTCCTGGCGCTCACGAGCAGCAATTTCATCGGCCGGCGCAACAAGCAGGACATTGCCGACCTTGCGCTTATCCAGCCCCTTGGTTTTCAGCACCAGATCCAGCGCCTGGTCCCACGGCACGTTCTGCAAGCGCAAAGTGATGCCACCCTGCACCGTGTCGCTGGCCACCAGATTGAGGTTGGTGAAATCAGCGATCAGTTGCAGCACCGAACGTACATCGATGTCCTGGAAATTCAGCGAAAGCTTCTCGCCGCTGTAGGCGTGTTGCCCGGCATTGCGCTTTTGCGGGTCGTCGACCGTCGCCGGGCGAACGCTGACCGTGAGCTTGCTGTCGGTCTGATAGGTCGAGTAATCGAACCTGCCACCGGGCTCAATGCTGATGGTGGCTCGATCGCCGCTGGTGCTGGCATTGACGAACTGCACTGGCGTGGCGAAATCCTTCACATCCAGACGCACGCGCAACGGCTCGGGCAATCGGGTTTTGGCAAATCCGACGATGATCTTGCCCTCGCGCTCTTGTATGTCGGGCGCCATCGATGGATCCGACAAGTCGATCACCACGTTGCCTTCACCCTGGGTTCCCCGTTGGAAATCCACACCGCGGATGGCCTTGCCTGCCGGCGCAGCGGCTCGTGCCGGAACTGGCATTGCTGCTGTAGCCGCCGGCCTGGATGTCGACGGCTTGACACCCTGCCCGACAACTACCAGCAAATTGTTGCCTTCAATTCGCGAGTCGTACGGGGCCGGCTGGGTCAGGTTGATGATCAATCGTGTACGGTCACGGGCTTCCACTACCGTTGCACTACGGGCATTTCCACTGCCGAGATCGCGAGTCTTGCTGGCCAGCTGACTGGCGACACCCGGCAAATCCAGGGCAATCCGGGCCGGCGACTCCGTTGTGTAGCCGCGGGGCACCGGGGGCGGCTCATCGAACGTCAACTTCAACTCGACACGGTCTCCCGGCAGCGTAGCGACATCCAGCGTCTTGAGATTGGCCGCTTGTACCATCGGCGACAACAGCGCTATCCATAGCGAAAGGCCGAAGGTTGAGAAAATCCGGTTCATTATTCGAGTTCCACTATGAGTGCTCTTTCAAAGGGATGGTCCGGGGACGCTCCAGCCACGCGCCCTGACCATCAGGGACAATTTCAACCACTTCGACTTGCGAGCCATTGATTGCAACGATCCGTCCGTCGTTACGCCCCAGGTAATCGCCGACTTTCATCCGATGGACCCCACCCGCCCCTCGCAGCAAGGCATAAGAGCCCGTTACATTGGAAAGGGTGCCGACCATCTCAAACTGCTCGATGTTGAAACCTTCGAGGTATTGCTTGACCCGACCGGGGTCGGGTTTGACGTTAGGTGAACCCCGCCGCCGGGCCGCCAGATCAGTGCTGATCTGCGGCGAAAACGGGCTGCGCAGATTCGCCGCGTTGTAGGTGAATGTCGGGTAAGACCGGAATACCGGCGCTGGCTCAATCCTGCCCGGCCCACGCAGGCGCATTTCGTTCATGTACGCGTCCAGATCGTTGTAGTCATCGCCTGCGCCACAACCGGACAGGGCAGACAGCACCACCACTACCGAAAAACACTGCGCCGGTCTCATCGATGCTGTCCCTTGTCGTTGTAGCGGTAGGTCTTGGCGAGGATGCTCAAGCGCAGTTTCGGACCACCCTGGGGGCTGAGGGGGGCAAGGTCGAAATCGTGCAAGGTGACGATTCGCGGCAATCCGGCCACACCACTGACGAAGGTGGCCAGGTCGTGGTAATCCCCGGTGACCGTGATCTGGATCGGCAGTTCGATGTAGAACGGCTGGGCGACCTCCGGCAGCAGCTTGATCTCTTCGAACTCCAGGCCACTGCCGAGGCCCGTACGCGTGATGTCTTCCAGCAAGCCGGGCACTTCGGTGTCGCCGGGCAGTTGCCGCAACAGCACGCCGAAGGCGTTCTCCATCTCCTTCAACTGCCGGGTGTAGAGATCCAGATTCGCCGCCATGCGGGCTTTGTCGGCGAACTGCTCCTTGAGTGTCGACTCTTCCTCGCGCTTGAGATCGAGCTGGCTCACAAGGTCGCGGGTGGAAAAGTTATAGCCAAAGGCCAGCACCAGAAGCACGAGCAAACCAGCCACCAGAAACTTGATCGGCGGCGGCCAGGAACCCATGTTGCTGGTATCCAGCTCATTGATGTCGATCTTGCGCAGCCCTTCGAACCATTCGGATGGACTCATTTGCCCCCCTCCGGTGCTGCGGGTTGAGTCTGGCGAACGGTCAACTGGAAGACGTTGGCCGGCTCCACCTGGCCGGCAGCTGTGGCCTTGACTTCGGTCAGGCTCGGCGCATCGAACCAGTCTGATGCCTCAAGGTTGCGCATCAATTCTGAAACACGGTTGTTGGATTGCGCAGCGCCGGTGATGGACAAGGTCTTTGCGGTCATTTTCACTTCGGTGAAATACACGCCGTCAGGCAGTGCTCGCGCCAACTGGTCAAATATTCGCCCGCTGATTTGGCGATTGCCCTGCAGGTCCTGGATGATGCGCATGCGCTCGACCAGTTGCTGACGGCGCGCCTTGAGATCATTGATCTGTTTGATCCGCTCATCGACCACGGCGACTTGCTTGCCGATGTAGTCGTTACGGGCGACTTGCCGGTCGATGGCACCGCTGATGGCCTGGTTCGCGACCAGTACCGCGCCCATCGTGCCCACCATCACGGCCACCAGGACCAGCAGGAAGCGCTTGCGGCGGGCTTCACGCCGCTCCTCGCGCCAAGGTAAAAGGTTGATCCGTGCCATCAGTCGAAGCTCCTGAGGGCCAGACCACAGGCGATCATCAACGCCGGGGCATCACTCGCCAGAGCAGCACCATTGACCTTGCTGCCCAGAGTCATTTCGCAAAAAGGATTCGCAACCTGGGTCGGCGTGCCCAATTGCTGCTCGATCAAACGGTCCAGCCCCGGGATCGACGCGGTACCGCCGACCAACAGGACATGGTCGACGACGCTGTACTGGCCTGAGGCGAAGAAGAATTGCAACGAGCGCGACACCTGCTGCACCAGCGCCTCTCGAAATGGTTGCAAGACCTCACCGGCATAGTCATCCGGCAGACCGCCCTTCTTTTGCGCCAGCCCCGCCTGCTCCAGCGTCAAGCCATAGCGACGCTGGATTTCCTCGGTCAGTTGCCGACCGCCGAACAGTTGTTCGCGGGTGTAGATAATCCGCCCGTTGCGCAGCACGCTCAGGGTGGTCATGGTGGCGCCGATGTCCACCACTGCGACCGTCGAAGACTCCCCGGAAACCGCGAGACGGCTGGCCAGCAATTCGAATGAACGCTCCAGCGCGTAGGCCTCGACCTCGACCACGCGGGCGGTCAGCCCCGCCAGGGTCAGGGCTGCCTCGCGGACTTCGACGTTTTCCTTGCGGCAAGCGGCTAGCAACACGTTGACGCGATCCGGATTGCGCACGGAGGTGCCCTGGACTTCAAAGTCGATCGCGACTTCGTCCAGCGGATAAGGAATGTACTGATCAGCCTCGATCTTCAGCTGGCTTTCCATCTCGTCCTCGGAAAGACCTGCATCCATCTCGATGGTCTTGGTGATCACCGCCGAGCCTGCCACGGCCACGGCCACGTTCTTGAGGCCGGTTCTGGCCCTGATCAGCACGCGCGTGAGGGCCAACCCCACGCTTTCGAGTTCAGCGATGTTCTTTTCGATCACCGCGCCGACCGGCAATGGCTCGACCGCATAGGCTTCGACCCGGTAGCGCTCGCCCTGACGGCTCAACTCCAGAAGTTTCACCGCGGTGGAGCTGATGTCGATTCCCAAGAGCGTATTGGATTTTTTGTTGAAGAGTCCTGGCACTACCAATTCCCTATGACTTTCCGTGAGTTACGGACTCTGCAATATCCATTGCGTTCAATCCGCCCGTCTTGACAGCAGCGCCAACCACGCTCCCGGTCAGAAAAATGCTTATAATGCCCAGCGTTTTTTTTCCGCATTTGCTCAAGCGCGGGTCGTTCTCATTTAGCCTGAACCCTGTTGCCCAATTCATTTTTGCCCTGGATATCCAAAAGCCTTGATTCGTCTGCTGAAGTTTTTCGGTTGGTCCATCGTCGCGGTTTTCTGCGGACTCCTTCTGGGTCTGAGCGGGGCGTACCTCTACCTTAGTCCCGGGCTGCCGTCCGTGGAGGCGCTGAGAAGCATCCAGTTGCAGATCCCTTTGCGGGTCTACAGCAGCGATAACAAGTTGATCGCAGAATTTGGCGAAATGCGCCGCACGCCGATCCGTTTCGCCGACATTCCCCCCAATTTCATCAATGCGTTACTAAGTGCTGAAGACGACAATTTCGCCAACCACTACGGCGTCGATCCGAGCAGCCTGATGCGTGCCGCGACCCAGTTGGTCAAAAGCGGACACATCCAGTCCGGCGGCAGCACGATCACCATGCAGGTGGCGAAGAACTTCTTCCTGAGCAGCGAACGCAGCTTTTCGCGCAAGACCACCGAGATCCTGCTGGCCCTGCAGATCGAACGGCAGCTGACCAAGGACGAGATCCTCGAGCTGTACGTCAACAAAATCTATCTGGGTAACCGTGCCTATGGCATCGAGGCGGCGGCGCAGGTCTATTACGGCAAATCGATCCGCGATGTCAGCCTGGCGCAGATGGCGATGATCGCCGGTCTGCCCAAGGCGCCGTCGCGCTTCAACCCGCTGGCCAACCCGGCGCGCAGCAAGGAGCGTCGCGACTGGATCCTGGGGCGCATGTACAAGCTCGGAAAAATCAGCGAGGCCGACTACACCACTGCGGTCAACGAGCCGCTGAACGCCAGCTATCACGTGCCGACTCCAGAAGTGAATGCCCCGTACATCGCCGAAATGGCCCGTGCCGAAATGGTTGGGCGTTATGGCAGCGACGCGTATACCGAAGGCTTCCGCGTCACCACCACGGTGCCGAGCGACCTCCAGGAGCTGGCCAACACCGCGGTCCATGAAGGCCTGATGACCTACGATCAGCGCCACGGCTATCGCGGGCCAGAGTCGCGGCTGCCGGGCAAGACTCGCGAAGCCTGGGCCACCGAGCTGACCAAACAACGCACCATCAGCGGCCTGGAACCGGCCATCGTGACCCTGGTCGACAAGAACGGCCTGCAAGTGCTGACCCGCACCGGCCAGGAACACGTGAGCTGGGACACCATGAAATGGGCCCGCCCGTTCCTCAATACCAACAGCATGGGCGCCAATCCGAAGCAACCTTCGGACGTGGCTCAAGTGGGCGATCTGATTCGCGTGCAGCGTCAGCCGGACAATTCGCTGAAATTCAGCCAGATCCCGCAGGCCCAGGGCGCGCTGGTGTCCCTGGACCCGCAGAACGGCGCCATTCGTTCGCTGGTCGGCGGTTTCGCCTTCGAACAGAGCAACTACAATCGCGCATTGCAGGCCAAGCGCCAGCCGGGTTCGAGCTTCAAGCCGTTCGTCTACGCCGCCGCACTGGATAGCGGCTACACCGCCTCCAGCCTGGTGAACGACGCACCGATCGTGTTCGTCGACGAGTACCTGGACAAGGTCTGGCGTCCGAAGAACGACACCAATACCTTCCTCGGCCCGATTCGCCTGCGTGAAGCGCTGTACAAGTCGCGCAACCTGGTGTCGATCCGCTTGCTGCAAGCGATGGGCGTAGGCAAGACCATCGACTACATCACTCGCTTCGGCTTCAACAAACAGGACCTGCCACCCAACCTGTCCCTGGCGCTGGGCACCGCGACCCTGACGCCTATGGAAATCGCCACCGGCTGGAGCGCCTTCGCCAACGGCGGCTACAAGATCACCCCGTACATCATCGACAAGATCGAAAGCCGCAACGGCGACACACTGTTCGTCGCCAACCCACCAAGCGTGCCTCAGGGCGGTGCTGCCAGCGATGGCATTGCCGCGCCAACCGCCCCTCAAGCCTTCACAGTCAACGCAACGGTGGGCGAAGCCCCAGGCACTACGTCGACGCCACAAGCACCCGCCGTGGCTGAACGCATCATTGACGGGCGCACCACGTACATCCTCAACAGCATGCTTGAGGACGTGATCAAGCTCGGCACCGGTCGCCGCGCACTGGCCCTGGGCCGCCCGGACATTGCCGGCAAGACCGGCACGACCAACGAATCCAAGGACGCCTGGTTCTCCGGTTACAACGCCGATTACGTGACGACCGTGTGGACCGGTTTCGATCAACCGGAAAGCCTGGGCCGCAAGGAGTTCGGCGGCACCGTCGCGCTGCCGATCTGGATGAACTACATGGGCCCCGCGCTCAAAGGCAAACCGCCACATACGCAGCCGGAGCCGGAAGGCATACTCAGCCTGCGAGTCGATCCGATCAGCGGCCGCGCGGCCAGCCCGGGCACCCCGGGGGCCTACTTCGAGCTGTTCAAGGTCGAAGATACGCCACCGTCGGGGAACGAACTGGGCAACGGCCTGGCACCTGGCAGCCCGCTGCCAGCGGATGAAGCGGCGCCGATCGATTTGTTCTGATTGGATGACGCAAGGCAAAAAGCCCCGCTCTTCTTTGGAAGGCGGGGCTTTTTGATATCCGGGTTTCTTGTAACACCGCCATCGCGAGCAGGCTCGCTCCTACAGGGAGTACGCATTCCAAGGTAGGAGCGAGCCTGCTCGCGATAGCAACCTGAAAGCCAACCCAAAACCCTCAGGCACAAAAAAGCCCCGACTCTCACAAGCCGGGGCTTTTCGTTGAAGCGCTACAACGGCTTAGCCGTTGAACACGTCATCCACGCTTTTCAGCGGGTAGTTCTTCGGATACGGCAGGGTCGCCACACCGGTCTCGATCGCGGCTTTGGCCACGGCATCGGAGATCAGGGTGATCAGGCGGGCATCCATTGGCTTCGGAATGATGTACTCACGACCGAATTCCAGCTTGATGCCGCCGTAGGCGTCGCACACTTCCTGAGGCACCGGCAACTTGGCCAGTTCGCGCAGGGCGTTGGCCGCAGCCACTTTCATTTCTTCGTTGATGCGCTTGGCGCGAACGTCCAGGGCACCACGGAAGATGAACGGGAAGCCCAGTACGTTGTTGACCTGGTTCGGGTAGTCGGAACGACCGGTAGCCATGATCACGTCGTTACGAGTGGCGTGCGCCAGTTCCGGGGAGATTTCCGGATCAGGGTTGGAGCAGGCGAACACGATCGGGTTAGGCGCCATCGACAGCAGGCCTTCAGCGCTCAGCAGGTTCGGACCGGACAGGCCTACAAACACGTCAGCGCCTTGCAGGGCGTCAGCCAGGGTGCGCTTGTCGGTCGCGTGAGCGAACACAGCCTTGTACTGGTTCAGGTCGTCACGGCCAGAGTGGATCACGCCGGTACGGTCGACCATGTAGATGTTTTCGATGTTGGCGCCCATGCTCACCAGCAATTTCATGCAGGAGATGGCGGCAGCGCCGGCGCCCAGGCAGACGATCTTGGCATCAGCCAGGGTTTTGCCAGCGATTTCCAGGGCGTTGATCATGCCAGCGGCGGTCACGATAGCGGTGCCGTGCTGGTCATCGTGGAATACCGGAATATCGCACTGCTCGATCAGAGCGCGTTCGATTTCAAAGCACTCTGGTGCCTTGATGTCTTCCAGGTTGATGCCACCGAAGGTGATGGAGATGCGCTTGACGGTGTCGATGAAGGCTTGCGGGCTTTCGGAGTCGACTTCGATGTCGAAAACGTCGATGCCGGCGAAGCGCTTGAACAGTACGCCTTTACCTTCCATCACTGGCTTGGAAGCCAATGGGCCGAGGTTACCCAGGCCGAGAATCGCGGTGCCATCGGAAATGACTGCAACCAGGTTGCCTTTGCCGGTGTACTTGTAGGCCAGTTCAGGATCGCGGGCGATCTCACGGACTGGTTCGGCTACGCCCGGGCTGTAGGCCAGCGACAGGTCGCGAGCGGTAGCAGTGGCCTTGGTGAGCTCGACACTCAGCTTCCCTGGACGAGGATTGGCGTGATATTCGAGAGCGGCAGTTTTCAGATCAGACATTTTGGCATTCCGCTTTTACTGTTGGACAGACTGGTCAGCGAGGATACGCGCCTCGCAAAGTCCCCACAAGACTGACCGGTCACCCCTGTCAAGCGCCCGGCCCTACGACTTTGGACCAAGAGCCACGGAACACAAGGGATAGACTGTTCACAATCGACAGAAAAAATGTCTACAATTTTTTATCACTGTGCCGCTTGAAGCATCGCCGGATCGGTCAAGGGCAACATCCAGCGCGCCTGGCCATCCTTGAGACCGCCTTTACGCGAGCGATCCAGCACCCAGCCGCGCGCCTCGACCTGCTTGCCCTTGAGGCTTTCCAGCGAAATCACATCGAAACGCGCCAACAGATTGGGTGCAACGCGTAATACAACAGAATCCTGTAACTCGATCCAAACCCCGCCGCGATTGCGCTGCACCTTGCTCACACGACCGCTGAGCACGGCAAAACCGGAAGCGCTGATCTGCTCCGCTTTCAGTACAGGCGACTGGCGCCACACACCGAGCCCGGCCTGTCGAGCGTTGCGCTCTGCGGCTTGCTGACAGGCGACCAGATCGACATTCGGTGCCACGGCCACCAGAAAACCCAGGCCCTCGGCGAGCATCTGCGCTTCGAGGTTGGCGCCATCGGCACCGTAGACATGGGCCAGGGTGCGGCCGTAATGGTCCTTGCTTTCTTTGCCAGGCACCAACCCAACCCGCCCGTCACTCGCCGCCACCAGGGCTTCGAGGCGTTTGCGCGCGGCCACGGCGAACGGTTCGTCGGAACGGCCTTTCTTGCCCAGCTCCGGCGTGTTCAAGCCGATCATGCGCACGCTGCGGCCATCGCTCAGGCGCAGGGTGTCGCCGTCCACTACCCGCTGCACCGCGACGGGCGTCAGGCCGCTTGGCGCCGGGCAAAAGGCCTGGGCGCCAGACAGCCAAATCGCGGACATAAAAAAGGCGCCCGCCAGGGACGCCTTCTTCATCAGCATGGAAAAACCGTAGCGGCTTCCCAAGTTGATCGGCCTTAGGCCTTTTTCGCGCCGAAAGCACCGAAACGGTCGGCGAACTTCTGTACGCGACCACCGGTGTCCAGAGTCTTCTGCTTACCGGTGTAGAACGGGTGGCATTCGTTGCAAACGTCGATCGCCAGGGCTTTGCCGAAGGTCGAACGGGTTTCGAACTTGTTGCCGCAGCTGCAGGTAACAGCAACTGCCGGGTATTCTGGATGGATATCAGCTTTCATGGTGTCTTCCTCAGGCTAGCGTGCCGCCACCCAACACTATTGTTGAATACCGCACGTAATTAGGCCGCGGATTCTACCAGACAATCCTGATCACGCAAGCTGTCCCTGAGACCGACCGTCTGCTAGGCTCCCGGCCCAATACGCGATCCCTGTAGGAGCGAGCTTGCTCGCGATGAGGGCGTGTCAGTCAGCATATGTGTTGCCTGACACGGCGCTATCGCGAGCAAGCTCGCTCCTACAGGGGGACATGCAACCCCCCGCTTTTATCTTCCGCCGACCGAGACCCCCCCGCGTGCCCAACGCCATTCTGCGCCTCGCCCTGCCTTCGCCGCTGCGCCGCCTGTTCGACTACCGCGCTCCGGCCGGCGTCCTGCGCGCCCAGTTGCACCCTGGCATGCGCCTGCGGGTACCGTTCGGCCGGCGCGAGATGATCGGGATTCTGGTGGAAGTCACCGACACCAGCGAAGTGCCGGCCGAGAAACTCAAGCCGGCCCTGGCACTGCTCGACGCTACGCCACCACTACCGCCCGCGTTGTTCAAGCTGTGCTTGTGGACCTCCCAGTATTACCAGCACAGCCTCGGCGACACCTTGAGCTGGGCGCTGCCGGTGTTGCTGCGCCAGGGTGAGCTGGCCGAAACGCGCCAGGAACGTTTCTGGTCCGCCGCGCCGGGCGCCAGCCTCGATGATCCGCGCATCGCCCGCGCCCCGCGCCAGCGCGAAGCCCTGGCCACGCTGGCCCAGCATCCCCACGGCGTCGCTCATCAGTTGCTGAGCAAGCTGATGCTGAGCAAGGACAGCCTGGATTTGCTGCTGGCCAAGGAGCTGGTGCAGGTCGAGATCCGCCGCCACGCCCCGGGCGTACGCCACGAACACTGGCTGGCGCAACCGGAACTGCCGCTGAACCCGGAGCAACGCGCCGCCTATGAGGCGAT
Source organism: Pseudomonas sp. 05L36 (assembly GCF_056398125.1). Classification (NCBI taxonomy): domain Bacteria; kingdom Pseudomonadati; phylum Pseudomonadota; class Gammaproteobacteria; order Pseudomonadales; family Pseudomonadaceae; genus Pseudomonas; species Pseudomonas sp. 05L36. The sequence continues at coordinate 37,274 of NZ_JBFTOU010000010.1, forward strand.
TCGCGCCGGCTTCGACAGTTATCACGCGTTCCTGCTGGCCGGCGTCACCGGCAGCGGCAAGACCGAAGTCTATTTACAGTTGATTCGCGAAACCCTGGAGGCCGGCAAGCAAGCACTGGTGCTGATCCCGGAAATCAACCTGGGCCCGCAGACCCTGGCGCGCTTCGAACAGCGTTTCAATGCCCGTATCGCGCTGATCCATTCGGCGGTCAATGACCGTGAACGCCTCGAGGCCTGGCTGGCCGCCCGGGACGGTGAGGCCGACATTATTATCGGCACCCGCTCGGCCCTGTTCACGCCGATGAAGAACCCCGGCCTGATCATCATCGACGAAGAACACGACGGTTCCTATAAACAGCAGGAAGGCTTGCGCTACCACGCCCGTGATCTGGCATTGGTGCGGGCTCGCCAGGAAAACATCCCGATTGTCCTCGGCTCCGCCACCCCTTCGCTGGAAAGCCTGCACAATGCCTACACCGGCCGCTACGGGCTGCTGCGCTTGAACGAGCGAGCCGGCGGCGCCAAACAGCCGCGCTTCCTGCGTCTGGATGTCAAAAGCCGCCCGCTGGACAGCGGTATTTCCGGGCCGATGCAACAAGCCATCGGCCAGACCCTGGCCGCCGGGCAGCAGGTACTGGTGTTCCTCAACCGCCGCGGCTTCGCCCCGACCCTGCTGTGCCATGACTGCGGCTGGATGTCCGAATGCCAGCGTTGCGATGCGCGGATGACCGTGCATCAGCGTCACGGCGAGTTGCGCTGCCACCATTGCGGCTACGTCGAACGCGTGCCGCGCCAGTGCCCGAAGTGCAACAAGGTCGATCTGCGCCCCGTGGGCGCCGGCACCGAACGGGCCGAGGAGCGCCTGGCGATTCTGTTCCCGGACTATCCGGTGCTGCGGGTCGACCGCGACAGCACATCGCGCAAGGACGCGATGAACCAGTTGTTCGCAACCATTCAAAAAGGTCAGCCGTGCATTTTGATCGGCACGCAAATGCTTGCCAAAGGCCACCACTTTCCACGGGTGACACTGGTGTCGATCCTTGACGCCGACGGTGGCCTGTTCTCCGGCGACTTCCGCGCCAGCGAGCGCATGGCTCAGCTGATCGTCCAGGTCGCCGGCCGCGCAGGTCGCGCCGAAGAGCCGGGCAAAGTGATTATCCAGACGCACCTGGCCGACCATCCGCTGCTGGTGCAATTGACCGAGCAAGGCTATTTCGCCTTTGCCGAACAGGCCTTGAGCGAACGCCGTGCGGCCGGATTGCCGCCGTTTGCGCACTTGGCGCTGCTGCGGGCCGAGGCGCATAAACCGGGTCAGGCCGAGGGTTTTCTTGATGAGGCTTGCAGCGAGGCGGAGCGTTTGCTGGCCGAGCAGAATCTGACGGGGATCGAGTTACTGGGACCGGTCCCGGCACCGATGGAGCGTCGGGCCGGGCGTTATCGTGCGCAACTGTTGTTGCAGGCTACGGCGCGGGCACCGTTGCATCGGTTGCTGGCCAATTGGTTGCTGGTGCTGGAGCAGATGCCGAGCGGGCGAGCGGTGCGCTGGTCGCTTGATGTTGATCCCGTCGACTTGTATTGATCCGAAGATCGCTTTCGCTGGCAAGCCAGCTCCTACAGTAGTCACATCGGGTCCTTGTAGGAGCTGGCTTGCCAACGAAGACGGCCAAATTGTCACCACACATCCACATCCTGCCTGCTAAGGTTGGCAAGCCCGTCTTCGCAACGGATAATGCCCAGTTTTTCCACCAGCGCATGATGCGCCGCCGCGCCTGCGGTCGAAAGAGAAGACCATGAAAGACACCATTCGCCAGCTGATCCAACAAGCCATCACCCAACTCGTCAACGAAGGTGTGTTGCCTGAAGGCCTGTCGCCGGCGATCCAGGTGGAAAACTCCCGCGACAAGAAGAACGGCGACTTCGCCAGCAACATCGCCATGATGCTGGCCAAGCCGGCCGGTATGAAGCCCCGCGATCTGGCCGAGAAAATCATCGCCGCGCTGCCGGCTGACGAAAATGTCGCCAAGACCGAAATCGCAGGTCCAGGCTTCCTGAACTTCTTCCAGAACACCGACGCCCTGGCGACCCGCCTGGACGCTGCCCTGGCCGACGCCCACATCGGCGTGCGCAAGGCCGGCCCGGTGCAGCGCACCGTGGTCGACCTGTCGGCACCGAACCTGGCCAAAGAGATGCACGTCGGCCACCTGCGCTCGACCATCATCGGCGACGGCGTGGCCCGCGTGCTGGAATTCCTCGGCGACACCGTGATCCGTCAGAACCACGTCGGCGACTGGGGCACCCAGTTCGGCATGCTGATGGCGTATCTGCAGGAAAACCCGATCACCAGCGACGAACTGTCGGACCTGGAAAACTTCTACCGCGCCGCCAAGCAACGCTTCGACGAATCCGCAGAGTTCGCCGACCGCGCCCGTGGCCTGGTGGTCAAGTTGCAGGCCGGCGATGCTGACTGCCTGGCGTTGTGGACCAAGTTCAAGGACATCTCGCTGTCCCACTGCCAGAAGATCTACGAACTGCTTAACGTCAAACTGACCATGGCCGACGTAATGGGCGAAAGCGCCTACAACGACGACCTGATCAACGTGGTCAATGATTTGAAGGCGGCAGGCATGCTGGTCGAGAGCAACGGCGCCCAGTGCGTGTTCCTCGACGAGTTCAAGAACGCCGATGGCGACCCGCTGCCGGTGATCATCGTCAAGGCTGACGGCGGCTACCTCTACGCCACCACCGACCTGGCGGCCGTGCGCTACCGCAGCGGCAAGCTCAAGGCCGATCGTGCGCTGTACTTCGTCGACCAGCGTCAGGCCCTGCACTTCCAGCAAGTGTTCGCCGTGGCGCACAAGGCCGGTTTCGTGACCCATCCGATGGAAATGGAACACATGGGCTTCGGCACCATGAACGGCGCTGACGGCCGTCCGTTCAAGACCCGTGATGGCGGCACCGTGAAGCTGATCGACCTGCTGACCGAAGCCCAGGAACGCGCCTACACCCTGGTCAAGGACAAGAACCCTACACTTGCCGAAGCCGAGTTGCGCAACATCGCCAAGGTCGTGGGCATCGGCGCAGTGAAATACGCCGACCTGTCCAAGCACCGCACCAGTGACTACAGCTTCAACTTCGACCTGATGCTCAACTTCGAAGGCAACACCGCGCCGTACCTGCTGTACGCCTACACCCGTGTGGCCGGCGTGTTCCGCAAACTCGGCAAGGACTTCAGCGAAGTCGACGGCCAGATCGTTCTGGAAGCGGCGCACGAACACGAACTGGCGGCGAAACTCGCGCAATTCGGTGAAATTCTGAACAACGTGTCCGAAAAAGGCACCCCGCACATCCTCTGCACCTATCTGTACGACGTCGCCGGCCTGTTCTCCAGCTTCTACGAGAACTGCCCGATCCTCGCCGCCGATACCCCGGCAAAAATGCAGAGCCGCCTGCGCCTCGCCGCGCTGACCGGACGCACCCTCAAGCAAGGCCTGGAACTCTTGGGCCTGGAAACTCTGGAGCGTATGTAAGTTGGCTGCCAAGAAAAAACCTGCACCCAAGCGTGGTGCCAGCCGTTACCAGGCTCCTGCAAAGCAACCGATCCCGGGTTGGTTGTGGATGGCCATCGGCCTGACGGTCGGCGCCTTCATCGTATTTCTGATGAAGCTGGAACCGGGCAAGGGCAGCGACACGGTCAAGCGTGAAAAGGTCGAGCAACAGCAACAGCAGAAAGCCAGCAAGATCGCCGAGGCCAACAAGACCCCGCCGAGCCCGACGCAGCCGGTGAAGCCGAAGTACGACTTCTACACCTTGCTGCCGGAATCGGAAGTCATCGTGCCGCCGGATGCCGTGCCGGAAAAAACCCTGCCGACGCCGCAAGTGCCGGTCATCCCGACAACGCCGGTCACCCCGGCCGAAGCGGCGAAGATCGATACGGCCCGCGCCCAGGCAGCTTTGGCCGGGATTACTCCGCCACCTGCGCCACCGGTCAAGGCTGCGCCTGTGACGAAGTTTTTCCTGCAGGCTGGCTCGTTCCGCAAAGAGACTGATGCGGACAAGGTGCGGGCGCAGATCATTCTGCTGGGTCAGGCTGTAGCGGTTGAATCGGGCACGGTGAAGGATGAAACCTGGTATCGGGTGCTGGTCGGTCCGTTCAGCAACCGGGAACAACTGACCACGGCGCAGAAACAATTGGCCGGTGCCGGCTTTAGCAATCTTTTGTTACAACAACGCCAGAGCCGCTGATCACCTGCCATCGCAGCTCCCTGTAGGAGCTGCCGAAGGCTGCGATCTTTTGATCTTTAGCGATTCAACTGACGCCGAAGATCAAAAGATCGCAGCCTTCGGCAGCTCCTACGCGCCTCGCACCGCTCGTCCCCTCTCCCTTCCTACAGTTGAAATCCACTCCAGCACCCCCATATGAATGGGCATAAGGCATTTTCGCCCCGCAGCGTGGAGACTCTTCCCTTGACCACCATCGTTTCAGTTCGCCGCCACGGCAAAGTCGTCATGGGCGGCGACGGCCAGGTTTCCCTTGGTAATACCGTGATGAAAGGCAACGCGAAAAAAGTTCGCCGCCTGTACCACGGCCAGGTCATCGCCGGTTTTGCCGGTGCCACCGCTGACGCCTTTACCCTCTTCGAACGCTTCGAAGGCCAGCTTGAAAAACACCAGGGTCACCTGGTGCGCGCCGCCGTCGAACTCGCCAAAGAATGGCGCACCGACCGCTCCCTGAGCCGCCTCGAAGCCATGCTCGCGGTCGCCAACAAAGACGCCTCCCTGATCATCACCGGCAACGGCGATGTGGTTGAACCCGAAGAAGGCCTGATCGCCATGGGTTCCGGCGGCGGTTACGCCCAGGCCGCTGCCAGCGCGCTGCTGAAGAAAACCGATCTGTCGGCCCGGGAAATCGTCGAAACCGCCCTCGGCATCGCCGCCGACATCTGCGTATTCACCAATCACACCCAGACCATTGAGGAGCAGGACTGCGCCGAGTAAGCCCGTGTTGGCCTTCGCGCCACGGCTCATTCTTGCTTGAGGTCCGCTAAATACTATGTCCATGACTCCCCGTGAAATCGTCCACGAACTCAACCGCCACATCATCGGCCAGGACGATGCCAAGCGCGCCGTCGCCATTGCCCTGCGCAACCGCTGGCGCCGCATGCAGCTGCCAGAAGAGCTGCGCGTTGAAGTCACGCCAAAGAACATCCTGATGATCGGCCCGACCGGTGTCGGTAAAACCGAGATCGCCCGTCGGCTGGCGAAACTGGCCAACGCACCGTTCATCAAGGTCGAAGCGACCAAGTTCACCGAAGTCGGCTATGTCGGCCGCGACGTCGAATCGATCATTCGTGACCTGGCCGATGCCGCGATCAAGCTGCTGCGCGAGCAGGAAATCGTCAAGGTTCGCCACCGCGCCGAAGACGCTGCAGAAGAGCGCATCCTCGACGCACTGCTGCCACCGGCACGCATGGGTTTCAGCAGCGACGACGCCCCGACTGCCGACTCCAACACCCGCCAGCTGTTCCGCAAGCGCCTGCGCGAAGGTCAGCTGGACGACAAGGAGATCGAAATCGAAGTCGCCGAAATGGCCGGCGTCGATATCTCCGCGCCACCGGGCATGGAAGAAATGACCAACCAGCTGCAAAGCCTGTTCGCCAACATGGGCAAGGGCAAGCGCAAGAGCCGCAAGCTCAAGGTCAAGGAAGCGCTCAAGCTGGTTCGCGACGAAGAAGCCAGCCGCCTGGTCAACGATGAAGAGTTGAAGGCCAAGGCCCTGGAAGCGGTCGAGCAGCACGGCATCGTGTTCATCGACGAAATCGACAAGGTCGCCAAGCGTGGCAATTCCGGCGGCGTCGATGTGTCCCGCGAAGGCGTGCAGCGTGACTTGCTGCCGCTGATCGAAGGCTGCACCGTCAACACCAAGCTGGGCATGGTCAAGACCGACCACATCCTGTTCATTGCTTCCGGTGCGTTCCACCTGAGCAAGCCAAGCGACCTGGTGCCAGAACTGCAAGGTCGTCTGCCGATTCGTGTTGAACTCAAGGCCCTGAGCCCGGAAGATTTCGAGCGCATCCTCAGCGAACCGCACGCCTCGCTCACCGAGCAATATTGCGCACTGCTGAAAACCGAAGGCCTGGACATCGAGTTCCAGCCGAGCGGCATCAAGCGCATCGCGGAGATCGCCTGGCAGGTCAACGAGAAAACCGAAAACATCGGTGCCCGTCGACTGCACACCCTGCTCGAGCGCCTGCTCGAAGAGGTGTCGTTCAGCGCCGGCGACCTGGCCAGCGTCCATGACGGCAAGGTGATCCAGATCGACGCCGACTACGTCAACAGCCACTTGGGCGAATTGGCGCAGAACGAAGACCTGTCCCGTTATATCCTGTAGGTCACCTACTCTCCTGTGAGAACGAAACACTTGTAGGAGCTGCCGCAGGCTGCGATCTTTTGATCTTGCTTCAAAAACCAGATCAAAAGATCGCAGCCTGCGGCAGCTCCTACAGAACGTTCCACATAGACGGACGACCCGCCATGACCCAACTCCCCACCGACATCAAGCTGCACAAAGCCTCGAAAACCCTGACGCTCAAATACGCGTCCGGCGAGGAATACACCCTGCCCGCCGAGTTCCTGCGCGTGCACTCGCCTTCCGCCGAGGTCCAGGGCCACGGCAAACCCATCCTGCAATTTGGCAAGATCAACGTCGGCCTGACCAAGGTAGAACCGGCCGGTCAGTACGCACTGAAACTGACCTTCGATGACGGTCACGACAGTGGCCTGTTCACCTGGGAATACCTCTACGAGCTGGGGCGACGTTATGACGCACTCTGGGAAGATTATCTGGCCGAGCTCAAAGCCGCCGGAAAAACCCGCGACCCGAACGAATCCGTCGTCAAGCTGATGCTCTAATCCGAGCCTCTTGCTCTTTAGAGGGCATTTTCTAATTTCATCTGTTTGAATGCTCCGCTTCAGGGCCACCGACTGGCCTGCTTGCGAAAAAAATTAAACTCGGGTAACCAATGGAACTGGCAAGTTCCCTGCAGTGCTCTCTGCATTAAAAAAGCAGCAATGCAGTATTAACGGTCACCCCGAGCAGTAGTACCTGGCATTGGCTGTGTGACTACACAGCAGGACCCGGTACTCGTCTCAGGACAATGGAGCGTCGTAGATGAGTAAACAGAATAACGATGACTTGAAGTATCAGGCCTCGGAAAACACCTTGGGGCTGAATCCTGTCGTTGGGCTGCGTGGAAAGGATCTACTGGCATCTGCTCGCATGGTACTCAGGCAGGCCATCAGGCAACCAGTGCACAGCGCGAAGCATGTTGCGCATTTCGGCCTTGAACTCAAGAACGTACTGTTCGGCAAATCCGAGCTGCAACCGACCAGCGATGACCGTCGCTTCGCGGATCCGGCCTGGAGCCAGAACCCGCTCTACAAACGTTATCTGCAAACCTACCTGGCGTGGCGCAAGGAACTCCACGACTGGATCGACGACAGTAACCTGCCAGCCAAGGATGTCAGTCGCGGGCACTTCGTGATCAACCTCATGACCGAAGCTTTCGCGCCGACCAACACGGCGGCCAACCCCGCGGCGGTCAAGCGTTTCTTCGAAACCGGCGGTAAAAGCCTGCTCGATGGTCTCTCGCACCTGGCCAAGGACCTGGTGCACAACGGCGGCATGCCGAGCCAGGTCAACATGGGCGCCTTCGAGGTCGGCAAGACCCTTGGCGTGACCGAGGGTGCGGTGGTCTTTCGCAACGACGTGCTGGAGCTGATCCAGTACAAGCCGATCACCGAGCAGGTGCATGAACGCCCACTGCTGGTGGTACCGCCGCAGATCAACAAGTTCTACGTGTTCGACCTGAGCCCGGACAAGAGCCTGGCGCGGTTCTGCCTGCGCAACAACGTGCAGACCTTCATCGTCAGCTGGCGCAACCCGACCAAGGAGCAGCGTGAGTGGGGCCTGTCGACCTATATCGAAGCGCTCAAGGAAGCGGTCGATGTGGTCACCGCCATTACCGGCAGCAAAGACGTGAACATGCTCGGCGCCTGCTCTGGTGGCATCACCTGCACCGCACTGCTGGGCCACTACGCGGCAATCGGCGAGAACAAGGTCAATGCCCTGACCCTGCTGGTCAGCGTGCTCGACACCACCCTGGACAGCGACGTGGCCCTGTTCGTCGACGAGAAAACCCTCGAAGCTGCCAAGCGCCACTCCTACCAGGCCGGCGTCCTCGAAGGCCGCGACATGGCGAAAATCTTCGCCTGGATGCGCCCCAACGACCTGATCTGGAACTACTGGGTCAACAACTACCTGTTGGGCAATGAACCGCCGGTGTTCGACATTCTGTTCTGGAACAACGACACCACCCGATTACCCGCCGCGTTCCACGGCGACCTGATCGAGATGTTCAAAAGTAACCCGTTGACCCGTGCCGATGCACTGGAAGTGTGCGGCACGCCGATCGACCTGAAGAAAGTCACCGCCGACATCTTCTCGCTGGCTGGCACCAACGACCACATCACCCCGTGGCGTTCCTGCTACAAATCGGCGCAACTGTTCGGCGGCAACGTTGAATTCGTGCTGTCCAGCAGCGGGCACATCCAGAGCATTCTGAACCCGCCGGGCAATCCGAAATCGCGCTACATGACCAGCACCGAAATGCCCACCAATGCCGATGACTGGCAGGAAGAGTCGACCAAGCATGCCGACTCCTGGTGGCTGCACTGGCAGGCATGGCAGGCGCAGCGTTCGGGCAACCTGAAAAAGGCTCCGCTGAAACTGGGCAACAAGGCCTATCCAGCGGGTGAAGCGGCGCCAGGCACCTATGTGCATGAGCGGTAACTGATACACCCCGCCCCTGTAGGAGCGAGCTTGCTCGCGATGGACGTTAACGATAACGCGTGCTGCTTGGATAACGCGTTGCCCTCACGTTTTTCGCGAGCAAGCTCGCTCCTACAGGGGATCAGGGAAGAATTCAAGAAAGCGACCCACAGGGCCAGAAGCATGCCGCAACCCTTCATATTCCGTACCGTCGATCTGGATGGCCAGACGCTCCGCACGGCGGTACGCCCCGGCAAGCCTCACTTGACGCCCCTGCTGATTTTCAACGGTATCGGCGCCAACCTGGAGCTGGTGTTCCCGTTCATCGCGGCGCTGGATCCGGACCTGGAAGTCATCGCCTTCGACGTACCCGGTGTCGGTGGTTCGTCGACGCCGAACCGGCCGTATCGTTTTCCGGGGCTGGCGAAACTCACGGCGCGGATGCTCGACTATCTCGACTACGGGCAGGTCAACGTCATCGGCGTGTCCTGGGGTGGCGCCCTGGCCCAACAATTCGCCTACGACTATCCGGAGCGCTGCAAGAAACTCGTACTGGCGGCGACGGCGGCGGGTGCGGTGATGGTGCCGGGCAAGCCGAAAGTGCTGTGGATGATGGCCAGCCCTCGACGTTACATCCAGCCATCCCACGTGATCCGCATTGCGCCGATGATCTACGGCGGCGCGTTCCGTCGCGACCCGACGTTGGCCGCGAGCCATGCGGCCAAGGTGCGTTCGGCGGGCAAGCTCGGTTACTACTGGCAGCTGTTCGCCGGCCTCGGCTGGACCAGCATTCACTGGTTGCACAAGATCCGCCAACCGACCCTGGTACTGGCCGGCGACGATGACCCACTGATCCCGTTGGTCAACATGCGCTTGCTGGCCTGGCGGATTCCCAACGCCCAGCTGCACATCATCGATGACGGGCATTTGTTCCTGATTACCCGGGCCGAAGCGGTGGCCCCGATCATCATGAAATTCCTGGAAGAGGAGCGCCAGCGCGCGGTGATGCATCCGCGTCCGGCGCCATTGGGCGGCTAAACCACTGCCTCAGCGGTCGGCAGGACGCCACACCGCGCAACAACCCGTTACAGCGTCTATGGTGTTCTGGTTCGGTGTATTTGTTTTTGGCCTGAAGACGAAGGAGTGTTGACTCATGCGCGAGAAACCAGCGAGGGATTCCCTACCGACTCCCGCCGCGTTCATCAATGCACAGAGTGCGATTACCGGCCTGCGCGGCCGGGATCTGTTGTCGACCCTGCGCAGGGTGGCCGCCCATGGCTTGCGCAATCCGGTGCACAGCGCCCGACATGCCCTCAAGCTCGGTGGTCAGCTTGGCCGTGTGCTGCTGGGTGAAACCCTGCACCCGACCAACCCGCAGGACGCTCGCTTCGCCGACCCGGCGTGGAGCCTCAACCCATTTTATCGCCGCAGCCTGCAGGCCTATTTGAGCTGGCAGAAACAGGTCAAGAGCTGGATCGACGAGAGCAACATGAGCCCGGACGACCGCGCCCGCGCCCACTTCGCTTTCGCCCTGCTCAACGACGCCGTATCGCCCTCCAACACCCTGCTCAATCCACTGGCGGTCAAGGAGCTCTTCAATTCCGGCGGTAACAGCCTGGTGCGTGGCATCAGTCATTTGGTGGACGATCTGCTGCACAACGATGGCCTGCCACGGCAAGTCACCAAGCAAGCGTTCGAGGTTGGCAAGACGGTCGCCACCACCACCGGTGCAGTGGTGTTTCGCAACGAGCTGCTGGAGTTGATCCAGTACAAGCCGATGAGCGAAAAGCAGTATTCCAAGCCCCTGCTGGTAGTACCGCCGCAAATCAACAAGTACTACATTTTCGACCTGAGCCCGCACAACAGCTTCGTCCAGTACGCCCTCAAAAACGGCCTGCAAACCTTCATGATCAGTTGGCGCAATCCGGATGTGCGTCACCGCGAATGGGGGCTCTCGACCTACGTGGAAGCCGTGGAAGAGGCCTTGAATGTCTGCCGGGCGATCACCGGCGCACGCGAGGTCAACCTGATGGGCGCCTGCGCCGGCGGGCTGACCATTGCCGCGTTGCAAGGTCACTTGCAGGCCAAGCGGCAGCTGCGCAGGGTGTCCAGCGCGACCTATCTGGTGAGCCTGCTCGACAGCCAGCTGGACAGCCCCGTTTCGCTGTTCGCCGACGAACAGACTCTGGAGGCAGCCAAGCGCCGCTCCTATCAGAAAGGTGTGCTGGACGGCCGCGACATGGCCAAGGTCTTCGCCTGGATGCGCCCCAATGATTTGATCTGGAGCTACTTCGTCAACAACTACCTGCTGGGCAAGGAGCCACCGGCGTTCGACATCCTCTACTGGAACAACGACAACACGCGTTTGCCGGCCGCCCTGCATGGCGACCTGCTGGACTTCTTCAAGCACAACCCGCTGACCCACCCGGGCGGGCTGGAAGTGTGTGGCACGCCGATCGATTTGCAGAAGGTCACCGTCGACAGCTTCAGCGTCGCTGGCATCAACGATCACATCACACCGTGGGATGCGGTGTATCGCTCAACGCTGTTGCTGGGTGGCGAGCGGCGCTTCGTGCTGTCCAACAGCGGACATGTGCAGAGCATCCTCAACCCGCCGAGCAACCCGAAAGCCAACTACGTCGAGAACGGCAAACTGAGCAGCGATCCCCGCGCCTGGTACTACGACGCCAAGCATGTCGACGGCAGTTGGTGGACCCAATGGCTGAGCTGGATTCAGGAACGTTCCGGCGCGCAGAAGGAAACCCACATGGCGCTCGGCAACCAGAACTATCCACCGATGGAGGCAGCACCCGGTACTTATGTGCGCGTGCGCTGACGTTCAACGCGCCACGGCCTCTGCCGGCCGTGGCAAGACCCGATCATTAAGAAGACTGGATGAAAACCCGCGACCGGATCCTCGAATGTGCCCTGCAGTTGTTCAATCAAAAGGGCGAACCGAATGTCTCCACCATGGAAGTTGCCAATGAAATGGGCATCAGCCCGGGCAACCTCTACTACCACTTCCACGGCAAGGAACCGTTGATTCTCGGGCTGTTCGAGCGCTTTCAGGGCGAATTGACCCCCTTGCTCGACCCACCGGCCGATGTCGAACTGGCACCGGAAGACTACTGGCTGTTCCTGCACCTGATCGTCGAACGCCTGTCCCACTACCGGTTTCTCTTCCAGGACCTGTCGAACCTCGCCGGACGCCTGCCGAAACTGGCCAAGGGCATTCGCAACCTGCTCAATGCACTCAAGCGCACACTGGCGTCGTTGCTGGCGCGACTGAAGGCACAAGGACTGCTGGTCAGCGATACCCAGGCACTGGGGCAATTGGTGGAGCAGATCACCCTGACGCTGCTGTTCTCACTGGATTACCAGCGGATTCTCGATCGCGAAGGCGAGGTGCGGCTGGTGGTTTACCAGATCATGATGCTGGTGGCGCCACACTTGCTGCCACCGATCAAGGTCGCGACTGAGCAGATGGCGATGGAGTACCTGGAAGAGCATTAAGATCAAAAGATCGCAGCCTGCGGCAGCTCCTACAGGTAACCGCGATCCCATGTAGGAGCTGCCGCAGGCTGCGATCTTTTTTCTATACACAAACAAAAACGCCCGACCTTCACAGGCCGGGCGTTTTCTAGAGCCCTGAGAATCAGGACTGACTGGTTGGCGTCGATGGAGCTGGCGCGGTAGTCGGGGTGACAGCAGGGGTTGGCGCGGCAGCGGAGTTCGATGCGCTGACCAGAGCTGCCGGCGTTGCCGGTTTGGCAGCTGCCACTGCTGGTTTTGGCGCGGCGGCTTTTGGAGCTGCCGGCTTTTTCACCGCTGGTTTTTTTGCCGCAGCGGGTTTGGCCGCTGCAGTTTTCGCTGCAGGCTTGGCGGCCGGTTTAGCCGCTGGTTTGGCAGCGGCTTTTGCGGCGGCCGGTTTGGCGGCTGCAGTTTTAGCCGCAGGCTTGGCAGCAGGTTTAGCCGCTGCTTTTGCCAGTGGCTTGGCTGCGGTTTTGGCGGCCGGCTTGGCAGCAGGTTTGGCCGCCGCGGTTTTCGCCGCAACAGGCGCAACCTTGGCACCGGTCAGTTTTTCGATTTGCTTGGTCAGTGTTTCGACCTTGCTGTGCAGTGCCTTGACTTCGTTGCGGCTCGGTACGCCCAGACGCGAAATGGCGCTGTTCAGACGCTTGTCAAAGGCGCCTTCCAGCTCATCCCACTTGCCCAGTGCGCGATCTTTCACGCCGCTGATGCGCGACTTGGCCGAGGAAGCAGAGTCCTTGGCGGCGTCGACTGTCTTGCCAACAGCGCTCTTGGTGAGCTTCTCGGCTTTCTCGCCGTCCTTAACCAATGTATCGAAGAGCTTGCTGCCGTCAGTGTCGATCTTCGAGTACACGCCTAAACCAGCCAGCCAGATTTTTCGGGAATATTCTTCAACTTTCCCGATCCACGAGCTGCCTTCTTTTTCGGTTTTCTTTTTAACAGCCATCCCGTTCTCCTTAAGATTTACGCGCGACACGTTCGAGCAATGCCGTCAGCCCATCGAGCTTAGCAGAGAGTGTCTCAACGTCATGTTTAGACGGAATGCCGATACGATTCAAGGCACTTGCGACACGCGTGTCGAACGCCTTCTCGACCTTGTCGAGTTGAACTTCGACGCGGCCTTTGAAAGTGCTGACTTCACTCTTGGCTTCATCGATTTCGGCATTGGCCGCTTCCAGTTTCTCGGCGACTACTTTTTTGCCTTTCTTTTCAACAACCTGACCAGCCTTGATCAACTCTTGAAAGTATTCGCTGCCCTCTTGACCGACCTTGGCGTAGGCGCCCAGGCCTGCCAGCCAGATCTTGCGGGCATAGGATTTGACGTCGCTCAGCGTGCCGGTCGACGGGTCGGTTTTTTTCTTCAAAATAACTTTGGCCATGGTGCACCTCACGCGCAGAAGGTTTGAGGAACTGCCCGGATAAGTGTCGGGCTCTGGCACAAAGTAGGGAGAAAAATTAGAAACGGCACCCTAACAACTGACATGAATCGGTGGTGCCGTTCGGAAAAGATCGCAGCCTTCGGCAGCTCCTACAGGATGAACGCAATCCAATGCAGGAGCTGCCGAAGGCTGCGATCTTTTAAGAGTCAGACCAGGACCTTATCCAGCGCCTTTTCGATTTCCGCTTTGATCATGCCGCTCATGGCCGACATCATCAGGCCCAGTTCCACTTCGACGCGAATCGAATCCTCGGCGACATGCACCGCGCCCTTCACACCCGAGCGCGTGAGGTTCAGGGTATCGCCGGACCACTGCGGCTCCAGGCCATACTGATCGGAAAGTTTCTGCGCCAGCTTGTCGGCCTTCTCGCGAGCCGCTTCCTTACCCAGGCCATGGGCACGTTCAACACTAATACGGGCCATCAAATAACTCCTGCTTTATGGATGCTTTCCCGAGGCATCTTGACCCCTGCTGTGTCAAAACGTCCCGATGGTTACCCATCTTACCTTCAGCCTTGCCAAGACAAAGCATGCCTTGGGGATTAGAATGTCGCGCATTCTCTTTTGGTGACAGCGATATGACTGATCAGCGCAAAGGCAGCGATGCCGAACCCACCACTCACTTCGGCTTCAAAAACGTTCCGGAAAGCCAGAAAGCGGAAAAAGTCGCTGAGGTTTTCCACTCGGTAGCCGCCAAATATGACCTGATGAACGACCTTCTGTCGGGCGGAATGCACCGTCTGTGGAAGCGTTTCGCGATCGAACTGTCGGGCGTGCGCACCGGCAACCGCGTGCTGGATATCGCTGGCGGTACTGGCGACCTGACCCGCAAGTTCTCGCATCTGGTAGGCCCGACCGGCCAGGTCGTGTTGGCCGATATCAACGAATCCATGCTCAAGGTCGGTCGTGACCGCCTGCTGGACCTCGGTGTGGCCGGCAACGTCGAATTCGTCCAGGCCGATGCGGAAAAACTGCCGTTCCCGGACAACCATTTCGACTGCGTGACCATCGCCTTCGGCCTGCGCAACGTGACCCACAAGGAAGATGCCCTGCGCTCGATGCTGCGCGTGCTCAAGCCCGGCGGCCGTTTGCTGGTGCTGGAATTCTCCAAGCCGACCAACGCGCTGATGTCCAAGGCCTACGACGCCTACTCGTTCGCCTTCATGCCGCTGATGGGCAAGCTGATCACCAACGACTCGGAAAGCTATCGCTACCTGGCCGAATCGATCCGCATGCACCCGAACCAGGAAACCCTGAAGTCGATGATGGTCGAGGCCGGTTTCGACCGCGTGACCTATCACAACATGACCGCAGGCATCGTTGCCCTGCACCGCGGCATCAAGCCCTGATGCTGCTCGCCGGCCTGCTCGCCAGCGTTGAACTCGGCCTGAACCGGGTGCTGCGTCTCGACAGCACGGCGCTGCCGCGGCTGGCGCATTTGAGCGGTAGAGTGATTGCCGTCGACTGTCGCAGCCCGGCGCTGCAACTGTTCATCCTGCCCAGCGACGAAGGCCTGATGCTCGCTTCCCAGTGGGAAACCGACGCCGACTGCACCTTGCGTGCACCGGCCTCGAGCCTGTTGAAACTGGCCATGAGCAAGGACAAGACTTCTGTTCTGCACGCTCCTGAAGTCGAACTCGACGGCGACAGCGGCGTGCTGCTGGAACTGGCGGCGATCCTCCAGGACCTGGAGCTGGACTGGGAGTACGAACTCTCGCGCTGGCTGGGGCCGGTGGCCACGCAACTGCTCGGCGGTCACCTGCGCAGCCGCGCCCGCTGGTATCAGCAAGGCTTTGCCAGCCTGGGCCAGAACCTGGGCGAATACCTGGCAGAAGAATCGCGCACCCTGGTCGGTCAGCGCGAAGCCGAAGCCCGATTCAGTGAGCTGGACCAGATCAAGCTCGATCTGGAACGTCTCGAGGCGCGTTTCGAGCGCCTTTCCCGATCCCTCGACCCAAGCGATAACGCATGAAGCTGCTTGCCGTCCGCCGTTTGTTGCGCATCCAGCGCGTCGTGATCCGCTACCGCCTCGATGACCTGCTGTTCGCCCTGCCGCTGCCCTGGTTCCTGCGGGCGCTGCGTTATGTCCTGCCGTGGCGCTGGTTCCCGCGCAAGACCCTGGACCTCAGCCGTGGCGCGCGCTTGCGCCTGGCGTTGCAGGACCTGGGGCCGATTTTCATCAAGTTCGGGCAGATCCTGTCCACCCGCCGCGATCTGTTGCCCGAAGACATCGCCGACGAACTGATGAAGCTGCAGGACCGCGTTCCGCCGTTCGACTCGCAAGTGTCGATCAAGCTGATCGAAGAACAGCTCGGCAAGAAAATCAGCGACGTGTTCAGCCGTTTCGACGTCGAACCGCTGGCCTCGGCCTCAGTGGCGCAGGTGCATGCCGCGCAACTGAAAACCGGTGAAGAAGTGGTGGTCAAGGTGATCCGCCCTGGCCTTAAACCGGTGATCGCCCAAGACCTGGCGTGGCTGTTCATCCTCGCTCGCGCCGCCGAAAAACTCTCGGCCGATGCGCGCCTGCTGCACCCGGTGGACGTGGTCAGCGATTACGAAAAAACCATCTACGACGAACTCGACCTGCTGCGCGAGGCGGCCAACGCCAGCCAGTTGAAGCGCAACTTCGACGGTTCGCCGCTGCTGTACGTGCCGCAAGTCTATTGGGACTGGTGCCGGCCGAAAGTGCTGGTGATGGAGCGCATCTATGGTATTCAGGTTACCGATCTGGCGACCCTGGCCGACCAGCGCACGGACATGAAAATGCTCGCCGAGCGTGGTGTGGAGATTTTCTTCACCCAGGTGTTCCGTGACAGCTTCTTCCACGCCGACATGCACCCAGGCAACATTTTCGTCAGCACCGTGAATCCGTGGAGCCCGCAGTACATTGCGATCGACTGCGGCATCGTCGGCAGCCTGACCCCGGAGGACCAGGATTACCTGGCGCGCAACCTGTTCGCCTTCTTCAAGCGCGATTACCGTCGCGTGGCGCAGTTGCACATCGATTCGGGCTGGGTGCCGGCGGAAACCAAACTCAACGAATTCGAAGCAGCGATCCGTACCGTGTGCGAGCCGATCTTCGAAAAACCGCTGAAGGATATCTCCTTCGGCCAGGTGCTGATGCGCCTGTTCCAGACTGCGCGCCGCTTCAACATGGAAGTGCAGCCGCAGTTGGTCCTGCTGCAAAAAACCCTGCTGAACATCGAAGGCCTGGGCCGCCAGCTGTACCCGGACCTCGACCTGTGGAACACCGCACAGCCGTTCCTCGAACGCTGGATGCGCGAGCGCGTCAGCCCCAAAGCCCTGCTCGGCAACGTGCACAGCCAGTTCGAACAGATCCCGCACCTGGCCAACATGGCCCGCGACCTGCTCGAACGCATGTCCCAACCCCACGCCTACGACTCGCCGCCAGCGTGGCACCGACGCCGCGATGACTGGTTCCTGCGCCTGCTCGGCACGGCGCACCTGGCCGGGGGCGCCATCCTTGCCGCTGGCGGCCCGCTGAACCAGTTGGCTTACTGGCCGGCCGGCATCATGATGGCGGTCGGCTTGTATCTGGTCGTGCGCCGATAGCCAGTTGGCTGAACGACTGGCACACTGTTTCAACGCCTGAGCTCGACTATTGAAGTGTCGAGCCCGCTGTCGGAGTCGAAGATGAAAAACTGGCTGGACGAGATCAAGTGGGACGCCAACGGCCTGGTGCCGGCGATTGCCCAGGATCACAAGACCGGGCGCGTCCTGATGATGGCCTGGATGAACCGCGAAGCACTGGAACTGACCGCTGCCGAGAACCGCGCAATCTACTGGTCGCGCTCCCGTGGCAAGCTGTGGCGCAAGGGCGAAGAGTCTGGCCATGTGCAAACCCTGCACGAGATGCGTCTGGACTGCGACGCCGACGTCATCATCCTGATGGTCGAGCAGGTCGGCGACATCGCCTGCCATACCGGCCGCCAGAGCTGCTTCTACCGCGTCTTTGAAAACGGCGACTGGACAACGGTCGACCCGGTGCTCAAAGATCCGCACGCTATCTACTGCGCAGGGCACACACATGAGTGACACACTGACCCGTCTGGCCGAAGTACTGGAAGAGCGCAAAGGCGCCGCCGCCGACAGCTCGTATGTCGCCAGCCTGTATCACAAGGGTTTGAACAAGATTCTGGAAAAAGTCGGCGAAGAGTCGGTCGAAACCATCATTGCCGCCAAGGATGCCGCCGTCAGCGGCGACTGCAGCGATGTGATCTACGAAACCGCCGATTTGTGGTTCCACAGCATGGTCATGCTCGCCCAATTGGGGCAGCATCCACAGGCTGTACTCGATGAACTGGACCGTCGCTTCGGTCTCTCCGGACACGCCGAGAAAGCCTCGCGCCCGTCCGCCTGAATAACTATTAGAGAGGAGCAGCAGCATGGGCATTTTTGACTGGAAACACTGGATCGTCATCCTGGTTGTCGTGGTACTGGTGTTCGGCACCAAGAAACTGAAAAACCTCGGCACTGACGTCGGCGAATCGATCAAGGGCTTCAAGAAAGCCATGAACGACGACGAAAAACCGGCTGACCCGAATGCGAACCCGGCCCAACCGGTGCCACCGGTACAGCCACAGGCCTCGGTGAACCAGCCGCACACCATCGACGTGCAGGCACAGAAAGTCGAAGAGCCGATCCGCAAAGACGTGTGAGCACTGACTAATGTTTGGTATCAGCTTCTCTGAACTGCTGCTCGTCGGCCTCGTCGCCCTGCTGGTGCTGGGTCCCGAGCGTTTGCCGGGCGCTGCGCGCACCGCTGGCCTGTGGGTCGGGCGTCTGAAGCGCAGCTTCAACGCGATCAAACAGGAAGTTGAACGTGAAATCGGTGCCGACGAGATTCGTCGGCAACTGCACAACGAGCACATCCTGTCGCTTGAGCAGGAGGCGCGGAAAATCTTCACCCCGACCCAGCAGGAGCCGACGCCGGTGGAGCATGTGGGAGAGCAGACGATTCATGCGCCTGCCGCTGCCGCCGCGACAACACCTGCACCTGCTGTTTCGGCCGCGCAACCCGCGCCCGTTGTGGCAGCGACTCCGGTTGAACCCGTTGCTCCAGCCGCTGCGCCGACAACGACGGCGCCTAACGACACCACTTTGCCGCCGCGAGCCCCATGAGCGATCTCCCTGAAAACGACCAGCACATGCCGCTGGTTTCGCACCTCACCGAGTTGCGTACCCGTCTGCTGCGCTGCGTAGCGGCGATCTTCATCATCTTTGCCGGGCTGTTCGCCTTCACCCAGCAGATCTACACCTTCGTCTCCACTCCGCTGCGCGCGTACCTGCCCGCCGGCGCGACGATGATTGCCACCGACGTGTCGTCGCCGTTCCTGACGCCACTGAAGCTGACCATGATGGTCTCGCTGTTCC
This sequence comes from Pseudomonas sp. 05L36, assembly GCF_056398125.1. Lineage (NCBI taxonomy): Bacteria > Pseudomonadati > Pseudomonadota > Gammaproteobacteria > Pseudomonadales > Pseudomonadaceae > Pseudomonas > Pseudomonas sp. 05L36. The sequence goes on from NZ_JBFTOU010000010.1 coordinate 56,464, forward strand.
TGGCCATCCCGGTGATCCTGCACCAGATCTGGGGTTTCATCGCCCCGGGCCTGTACAAGCATGAAAAACGCATTGCTGTGCCGTTGCTGATGTCCAGCATCGTGTTGTTCTATGCCGGCATGGCGTTCGCCTACTACCTGGTGTTCCCGCTGATCTTCAAGTTCTTCGCCGCTGCCACCCCGGCCGGCGTGGAAATGATGACCGACATCACCAGCTACCTCGATTTCGTCATGACGCTGTTCTTCGCTTTTGGCGTGGCGTTCGAAATCCCGGTGGCCGTGGTGCTGCTGGTGTGGATCGGCGTAGTCGACGTCAAATACCTGAAGAAAATCCGCCCGTACGTGGTCATCGGCTGCTTCGTGGTCGGCATGATCCTGACGCCGCCAGACATCTTCTCGCAGACCCTGCTAGCCGTGCCGATGTGGTTGCTGTTCGAAATCGGCATCCTGTTTGGCAGCCTGATCAGCAAGCGTGGCGAGCACCCGGACGACCAGCCGGCTGACGACAACAACGACCAGCCGCCAGCGACTCAACCGTGAACCTGCTGCTGCTCGAAGAAGCCGATTTCATTGCGGCCGACCGGGTGATCCTGCGTGATCGCCGGTTGACCCACATGCAGGAAGTCCACCGCTGCGAAGTGGGCGACAGCATGCGTGTCGGGCGGATCGGCGGGCTGATGGGCTCGGCCGAAGTGCTGCGCCTGGACACCGGCGAAGCGGAATTGCGCGTCACCCTCGACCAGCCACCACCAGCCAAGCTGCCATTGACCCTGGTATTGGCCCTGCCACGCCCCAAGATGCTGCGCAGGGTGTTCCAGACCGTGGCGGCCATGGGTGTGCCGCGGATCGTGCTGGTCAACAGCTATCGCGTCGAGAAGAGCTTCTGGCAGACCCCGTTCCTGGAGCCCGAGGCGATTCGCGAGCAGTTGATCCTCGGCCTCGAACAGGCCCGGGACAGCGTGCTGCCGCAAGTCGTCATCGAGAAGCGCTTCAAGCCGTTCGTCGAAGACCGTTTGCCGGCGATTACCGAGGGCACCCTCGGCCTGGTGGGGCATCCGGGCAATTACCCGCCCTGCCCTCGCGCACTCAGCGAACCGGTGACCCTGGCCATCGGCCCCGAGGGTGGCTGGATTCCCTACGAGATCGACCTGTTGGGCAAGTCCGGCCTGCAACCAGTGCAACTTGGCGAGCGCATCCTGCGCGTCGAAACCGCCGTGACCGCGCTGCTGGCACGACTTTTCTAACCCCACGACACAATTCCCCCTGTTGGAGCGGGCTTGCTCGCAAAGGCGGATTTTCAGTCAATATTTGCACTGACTGGCACGCCGCCTTCGCGAGCAAGCTCGCTCCTACAGGTCATCATCCGCCCGTATATCGGGCAGCGCCTACAGAACCCCGCGCCTCTGCCGATACATCCCCCATAAAACCAAATTGTGGTCCGGGGAATTTCAGCATGTACCAATGGCTAGCCGAGAATCTGGGAAACATCAGCGTCAAACGCAAGCTGGGCATCGGCTTCGGCCTGGTGCTGTTACTGACCCTGCTGATCACTTTCACCGGCTGGAGCGGCCTGAGTGGCGTGACCAGCCGTGGCGATAAACTGGGGTTCATCGCCAGTCTCAACGACCTGACCAAGGACCTGCGCATTGCTCGCCTGGATTACGAGATGCGTCGCGGCGAACAAGGCCCCGGCGCCGTCAACGAGCTGTTGGGCAAACTCGAAAGCGGCCTGCAGACCGCCCGCGGCCTGATCGAGCAACCGGCTGATACGGCCATGGTCGATCAACAACTGGCCGCTGTCGCCGAATACCGCCGCGCCTTCAGCGACATGACCCAGGCCGGCGCCCAGCGTGAAGACGCCCGCAGCAAACTCGGCGCCACCGCCGACAATGCCGTGGCCCGCGTCGCCGAAGTGGAAAAATCCATGCTGCAAGGTGACAGCGTGACCGCCTTCAATAGCGTGATCGACCTGAGCAAACTGATCCAGCAGGCGCGTTTCCAGGTTCGCGGCTACACCTACAGCGGCAAGAGCGAAGCCGAACAGCCAGCCCTCGACGCGATCGACAACGCCCTGAAGAACCTCGAGAGCCTGCCGGCCAAACTGCCTGAAGAACACATCGCCAACCTGCAACAGGCGACTGATTCACTGAAGGCCTACCGCGCCGCCGTCAGCCAGTTCCGCGACTCCCAGGTGGCCAGCGCCAAGGCTCTGGTACGCATGTCTGCCCAAGGCGACATCCTGTTGGGCATGAGCCAGAAACTCACCGTCTCGCAAACCGTCGTGCGTGACACCGACGCCGCCCATGCCAAGAACATGCTGACCCTCGCCACCGTACTGGCCATCGCCTTCGGCCTGCTGGCTGCCTGGGCGATCACCCGGCAGATCATCATTCCATTGAACCAGACCCTGGCCGTCGCCGAGCGCGTCGCCGGTGGCGATCTGACCCACAACCTGACGTCGCAGCGCCGCGACGAACTCGGCCAGTTGCAGCGCGCCATGCAGAGCATGACCCAAGGCCTGCGCGAACTGATTGGCGGCATCAGCGATGGCGTCACGCAGATCGCCAGCGCCGCCGAAGAACTGTCTGCGGTCACCGAGCAGACCAGCGCCGGGGTCAACAGCCAGAAGGTCGAGACCGATCAGGTCGCCACCGCCATGAACGAAATGGCCGCCACCGTGCAGGAAGTCGCGCGCAACGCCGAAGAAGCCTCCGAAGCTGCCGTCGCCGCCGACCAGCAGGCCCGCGAGGGCGACAAAGTGGTGGGTGAAGCCATCGCCCAGATCGAACGCCTGGCCGCGCAAATCGGTCACTCCACCGAGGCCATGGGCGAACTCAAGCGCGAAAGCGACAAGATCGGCAGCGTGCTCGACGTGATCAAATCCGTGGCCCAGCAAACCAACCTGCTGGCCCTCAACGCGGCGATTGAAGCCGCCCGCGCCGGTGAAGCCGGGCGTGGTTTTGCCGTGGTGGCAGACGAAGTCCGCAGCCTGGCCCAGCGCACCCAGAAGTCCACCGAAGAGATCGAAGAGCTGATCGTCGGCCTGCAAAGCGGCACGCAACAAGTGGCGACCATCATGGACAACAGCCGCAACCTGACTGACAGCAGTGTCGAACTGACCCGCCGCGCCGGCGGCTCACTGGAAAGCATCACCCGCACCGTCTCGGCGATTCAGGCGATGAACCAGCAGATCGCCACTGCCGCCGAACAACAAAGCGCCGTGGCCGAAGAGATCAACCGCAGTGTGCTCAATGTGCGAGATGTGTCGGATCAGACCTCGGCAGCGAGCGAGGAAACCGCAGCGTCCAGCGTTGAGCTGGCGCGGTTGGGGACGCATTTGCAGATGCTCGTGGGCAGGTTCAAGGTATGAGTGAAACCCCATCGCGGGCAGGCTCGCTCCCACACTGACTGGCTCAGACACAACGCCTGTGCCAGGCGCCGGCCCTGTGGGAGCGAGCCTGCTCGCGATTGGAACGACGCGGTGTAACTTTGAACACCCCAAAAAAAACCCGCTTTCGCGGGTTTTTTCATCATGCCAACTGAGGCTGTTCGCTCATCGGTTTGAGCGGCAGCAGCGGCGCGTGGGGATCGGCCTTGACCGATTTGCGCCATGCGCCCAGCCACTCCGCGTGGCCTTCGCTCCAGACCTGCTCATGCAAGCGAGCCAAGGCCACCGGGTCGCTCAACAGTTGCACACGCTCGTTGTTGGTCAGGCCTTCAGGTCCAACCTTCATCGCGTGTCGCACCCGCTCGACCCGCAGCCATTCGATCGGCTCGGCCTGACGGTGACGGGAGGTCGCCAGCGAGCACGCCAGGGCGTTCTGCTGTGGATCGACCACCGAACGGACGAAGCCGTCGTTCAGCGCATGCCAGCGGTTTTCGTGGGTGTACTGGTCGGTGGCCAGCAACGCCTGCGGCGGATTGTATTCCTCAGGGATCAGGAACAGGCTCTCGTCACGGGACTTCAGGCCCAAACCGACGCGACTGGAGATCACCGATACCGGGATCGACAGCATCAACGAACCGACGATCGGCACCAGCCACCACAGGAAGCTCGGGTTCAGCCAGATCACCAGCATGGCCCAGAAGAAGCCCAGCAAGGTCTGCGGGCCGTGGCGCTTGACCGCTTCGCTCCACGGCGTGGAGTCGTCGTCACGTTGTGGCGAGTTCCAGGTCGCGGCCCAGCCGAGGAATGCGGCGAGGACGAAACGAGTGTGGAAGATCATCCGCACCGGCGCCAGCAGCATGGAGAACAGCATCTCCAGCAGCATCGACAGGGTCACCTTGAACTTGCCGCCGAACTCTTTCGCACCCTTGGCCCAGATCAGGATGATGCTCAACAGTTTCGGCAGGAACAGCAGCACGATGGTGGTCGAGAACAGCGCAATCGCCTTGTCCGGGTGCCATTGTGGCCACAGCGGATAGAGCTGGCGCGGTTCGAGGAAGTACTGCGGCTCCATCAGCGTATTGACCGCCAGCAGCGCGGTCGACAGCACCAGGAAAAAGAACCACAACGGCGCCGACAGGTAGGACATCACGCCGGTCAGGAACACCGCGCGGTGCACCGGGTGCATGCCCTTGACCAGGAACAGGCGGAAGTTCATCAGGTTACCGTGGCACCAGCGACGGTCACGCTTGAGTTCGTCCAGCAGGTTCGGCGGCAGTTCTTCATAGCTGCCCGGCAGATCGTAGGCAATCCACACGCCCCAGCCGGCACGGCGCATCAACGCGGCTTCAACGAAGTCGTGGGACAGGATCGAGCCGGAGAACGCGCCTTTACCCGGCAACGGCGCCAGGGCGCAGTGGTCGATGAACGGCTTCATGCGGATGATCGCGTTGTGGCCCCAGTAGTGCGACTCGCCCAGTTGCCAGAAGTGCAGGCCGGCGGTGAACAGCGGGCCGTACACGCGAGTGGCGAACTGCTGCATGCGCGCATACAGGGTGTCCATGCCCGACGCCCGTGGCGCGGTCTGGATGATCCCGGCGTCCGGCGTGGCTTCCATCAGGCGCACCAGACTGGTCAGGCACTCGCCGCTCATCACGGAGTCGGCATCGAGTACGACCATGTACTTGTAGTCACCGCCCCAACGACGGCAGAAGTCGTCGAGGTTGCCGCTTTTACGTTTTACGCGACGACGACGACGGCGGTAGAAGATCTTGCCGAAGCCCCCGGCTTCACGACAGACATCCAGCCAGGCCTGTTGCTCGGCGACACAGATATCGGCGTCGTTACTGTCGCTGAGGACAAAGAAGTCGAAGCGGTCCAGGTCACCCGTGGCCGCAACCGACTCGAAGGTCGCCCGCAGACCGGCGAATACCCGAGGCACGTCTTCATTGCAGATCGGCATCACCAGGGCGGTGCGCGCATCCTTCGGTATCGGCTCGTTGCCGGCACTTTTACCGGAGATACGGTATTTATCGTGGCCGGTCAGCAACTCCAGGAAGCCCATCAGAGCGGTCCAGAAACCGGCCGATACCCAGCAGAACAGAATCCCGAACAGGATCAGGATGCTGGTCTGCAAGGCATACGGCAGCACTTGCGTGGCGGTTTGCAGCAGCGGTTGGTGCAGCACTTCGTTGAGGTCGACGAACGACCAGCCCTGGTACGGCATGATGCCTTTCATGTACCAGCCGGCGACGATGGTCTGGCCGAGCATCAGCAGCAACAGAATGTAGCGACGGATCGAACCCACGGTACGCCAGCGCGCCGCCGGCAGGACACGTTCGTCCTTCGGCGGCGCCGGCGGGTTGGTACGACCGGTCATCCGACGCCAGCCACGCACCAGAATGTTGGTGCGCCACGGCTCCGGCACGACCTTGGTCCGCCGAATCGGCGGGGTCGCCTTGAGGCAAACCCGGCCGTTGGCGTCGAGCGCCAGCATTTCCGCGTCCTGCAACTCTTCGGCGGTGCTCAGGGTCAGGCGTTTGCCGACCGAAGCCTGGGCGGCTTCGGTCGGGGCGTCGAACGTAGATGACGACAGGCGTTCGTGCAATTCGCTGAAAGACTGGCAGCCCGCGAGTTCCGCGCGCTGCTGGTCGGTCATCGGCAGATGCGCCAGATACTCGGAGAGAGTTTCTGGCCGTACTTGAGAGTTACTCATCGGCAGGCAACTGATAGCTCCAGGTCTCGGTCAGGACTTCTTCAGTCGGGGCCGATTCCGGTGTGGCTGGGGCCGCGTCGGCAGCGGCAGGCTGCTTGGCGTCTTTATTGGCCTTGTCCTTGGCATCTGCAACAGGCTTCGCTTCAGCCTGCTTGGCCTCCGCTTGCCTGGCTTCCTTGTCCGCTTTCTCTTGTTGCTTGGCGGCAACCTTGTCGGCCTTGGCAACCGACGAGTTCGACGCTGGAATCGAAGTCTTGGCCAGATCCGCCGGCACGATGTTCTGTACCAGTGCGGCACGCATCTCGGTGGACTTGCCCGGGTCCTTGATCTTCATCCGCAGGGTCAGGCGCCAGCCCTTGGTTTCAGGGTTATAGCGCACGCTGTTTTCCACCAGCTCGGCATTGTCGCCGACGCTGACCTGGCTGCGAACGTCCGTATCGGCCGGCAATGCCGCCAGGGATGGGCCTTCGAAGTCCACCAGGTAGGCAACGCTGCCGTCCGGCTGACGAATCAGGTTGGACTGTTTGACGTCACCAGTGGAACGCAGGGTCTGTTTGACCCAGGCGCTGTCCGGCGCGTGAATCGAGTCTTCATCCATGGTCCAGTGCATACGATAAGCGACATCGAGCGGCTGGCCAGGTTCCGGCAATTTTTCCGGATTCCAGAAGGCTACGATGTTGTCGTTGGTTTCGTCGGCGGTCGGAATCTCGACCAGGTCGACAGTGCCCTTGCCCCAGTCACCCTTCGGCTCGATCCAGGCGCTTGGGCGCTTGTCGTAACGATCGTCGAGGTCTTCGTAGTGGCTGAAGTCGCGGCCACGTTGCAGCAGACCGAAGCCGCGCGGGTTTTCCACGCTGAAGTTGCTCACGGCCAGGTGTTTCGGGTTGTTCAGCGGACGCCAGATCCACTCGCCGTTGCCGGCATGGATCGCCAGACCGCTGGAGTCGTGCAGCTCGCGACGGTAGTTCAGTACTTTCGACGGCTGGTTCGCGCCGAACAGGTACATGCTGGTCAACGGGGCGATACCCAGCTTGCCGACCTTGTCACGCAGGAACATCTGCGCCTTGACGTCGACGATGGTGTCGCTGCCCGGACGCAGGGTCAGGCGATAGGCGCCGGTGGCACGAGGTGAGTCCAGCAGGGCGAAGATCACCAGGTGCTTGTCGCCTGGCTTGGGCTGCTGAATCCAGAACTCGCGGAAACGCGGGAATTCTTCGCCGGATGGCAATGCGGTATCAAGTGCCATGCCGCGAGCGGACAAACCATAGACGTGACCCTTGCCGACGACGCGGAAGTAGCTCGCGCCGAGCATGGTCATGATTTCGTCTTGCTTGTCGGCCTTGTTGATCGGGTACAGCACACGGAAACCGGCATAACCCAGTTGTTCGGTGGCCTTGGGATCGACCTGCATGTCGCCGAAGTCGAAGCGACTCGGGTCGTATTTGATCTCTTCGACGTTGTTCGCGGTGATTTCGTTGATTTTCACCGGCGTATCGAAATGCATGCCCTGGTGATAGAAGGACAGCTTGAACGGCGTCTTCTGATCAGCCCACTCGGCTTTTTCCGTCAGAAAGCGAATTTTCTGATAGTCCGCGAATTTCATGTCGCGGAACTCGTTCGGCAGGTTACTGCGCGGCGCTTCGTATTTCTGCCCGGCCAGCTCTTTTGCCTTGGCCGATACATCATCCAGACTAAATGCCCAAAGCTGGCCGGCGCTGAGCAGGCAGAGCAATGCAGAGCCCGCTACCAGGGCGCTGCGTAGCCGTTTGGCAGACAATTTTGGTGCGTTACAGGGACTAACAATCACGAGCAACCCTCGCCGAAAACAGATCAAAAAACCAACGGCCAGTTAAAGGGTCTGCTCGGTGTACGGTATGAAAAAACCGCCCTTGCAAACCACTCTTGCCAAGTTGGCGAGCATTGTTCCGACTCCGCTGGGGCGAAATGATTCCCCAATCGGATCCGGACAAGTCTCTACCTAAGTCAAAATGGACCAACGAACGCTGATCCCCGTAGCGCGCGATTATCTAGTAGGCCGCGTTACAACGCATCAGGGGTAACAAAGTATTTATCGCGAAAAAGTCCTGTTTTCAGTCGAATTGAGCGTAAAAAATTGTTTCAAACGCTTTCAGGCCTGTAACAGGAAGGTTACCGGGCCATCATTGACCAGGTGCACCTGCATATCCGCGCCGAATCTACCTGATGCCACAGTGCCATGCACCTGTTTCGCTTTGCTTAATAAATAGTCGAATAGCTCCTCGCCCAGCGCCGGAGGGGCCGCGGTCGAAAAACTCGGACGCAGCCCGCTTTTGGTATCGGCAGCCAGAGTGAACTGAGAGACCAGCAGCAGCCCACCACCCACATCCGCCAAGGACAGATTCATCTTGCCCTCAGCGTCACTGAACACCCGATAGTTAAGCAGCTTATTGAGAAGTTTGTCGGCGCTGGCCCGCGTGTCGTCGGGCTCGACGGCCACCAGGACCAGCAATCCCTGATCGACGGCACCTACGACTTCGCCCGCGACCTCGACCCGCGCGCCACGCACCCGTTGCAACAGGCCCTTCATGCTTCTTCAGGCGGCAGGTCAAGCAGTCGCCGGGCCATCAGATTGGCGGCGCGCACCAGCGCGTCGGTGATGCCCGGCTCGGAAGCGGCATGACCGGCGTCGCGGATGACCTGCAGTTCGCTGTTCGGCCAGGCTTGATGCAGTTCCCAGGCGTTATCCAGCGGGCAGATCACGTCATAGCGACCATGGATGATCACACCGGGCAAATGGGCGATCTTGCCCATGTTGCGGATCAACTGGTTCTGCTCCAGGAAGGCGTGGTTGCTGAAGTAGTGGCATTCGATGCGGGCAATCGACAATGCACGCTGTGGCTCGGAGAAGCGATCGACCACCAGCGGGTTAGGACGCAGGGTCGCGGTGCGGCCCTCCCAGGTGGACCAGGCCTTGGCCGCGTGCATCTGGGCAATCTGGTCGTTGCCGACCAGACGCTTGTGGAACGCGGCAAGCAAGTCATCGCGCTCGTCCAGAGGGATCGGCGCGATGTAGTCCTGCCAGTAATCGGGGAACAGGCGGCTGGCGCCGGCCTGGTAGAACCATTCGATTTCCTGCGGACGGCAGAGAAAGATCCCGCGCAGGATCAGACCGTGTACACGTTCAGGATGGGTTTGTGCGTAGGCCAGCGCCAGGGTCGAACCCCATGAGCCGCCAAACAGCACCCATTTGTCGATGCCCAGGTGCTGGCGAATCCGCTCAAGGTCGGCGACCAGATCCCAGGTGGTGTTGTTTTCCAGGCTGGCGTGGGGGGTGGAGCGACCGCAACCGCGCTGATCGAACGTGACAATGCGATAGAGATTGGGATCGAAGAAGCAACGACTCTGGGCATCACATCCGGCACCGGGACCACCATGGATGAACACCACGGGCAAACCTTCCGGTGAACCGCTTTCGTCGACATACAGCGTGTGAGTATCGTCGACGGCCAGATCGTGCCGGGCGTGGGGTTTGATCTGCGGGTACAAAGTCTGCATTGCGCACTCCGTAAGGGGTCAAGGTCATCCCTGGGGGGACTTCTATTATTCTGCCGTCCGGCATCATAAACCCGAATTACGTCAATGAGCATGCCCGTGCGAAGTCAGAGTTTCGCCGCCAGATATCCGAACAAGGTTTTGTACAGCGCATCGACCTCGTCCGCCTGCCCTCGGGCCCGCAAACAGCCATGAACCAAACCCTCGCCGACATACAGCGTGGCAGCCACGCCCGCAGCCTTCAGTCGCTCGGCATACAGCACGCCGTCATCGCGCAACGGGTCGAATTGCGCCACCGCGATCCATGCCGGTGGCAGACCGCTGAAATCCGTGGCGAGCAATGGCATCGCGTAGGCGTTCGGGTGGCGGGTGCCTTGCAGGTAAAGCGCGTGATAGCAATCGACGTCACTGCTGCTGAGTAACGGCGCGTCGATGCACTCACTGCGCGACGGCAGGCGGTGATCGCCGCCCAACCCCGGATAAATCAGAACCTGCGCGCACGGCAGCGGCTCGCCGGCATCGCGCAGCGCCAGGCACAACGCCGCCGCAAGATTGCCACCGGCACTGTCGCCGGCCACCAGCATGCGCGCAGGGTCAAGTTGAAACGCCCCGGTGCGCAGTGCCCGCCAGACCTTCAGGCAATCATCGAACGCAGCGGGAAACGGATACTCCGGTGCCCGGCGGTAATCGACGGCGATCACCCGTACACCGAGTGTCGATGCCAATTCGGCGCAGATGAAGTCGTGGGAATCGAGGTCCCCCACCACCCAGCCACCGCCATGCAGGTAAACGATGCACGACGCACCACTGGCCGGTGGTTGATAGGAACGAACAGCAACACCGGCCAACTCGAAATCAATCACAGACAACCCGGCGGGGCGCGCCGGGGTAAACGCCCGGCACATCTCGCTGTAAGCCCGGCGCAACCCGGTGATACTGCTGTCGCTGCTGTTGAAACTCAGGGTTTTGTCGACGAATGCTGTCATCTGTTCGGAAAGCGGATAAGGAGCCATAAACCTGGTGCCCATTCAGGGAATTGCATGGTCTGTAGGAGCGAGCTTGCTCGCGATGATCGTCAACGATAACGCGGGAATCCTGATACCCCGCGGCGTTCTCGGGTTTATCGCGAGCAAGCTCGCTCCTACAGGGGTTTGCTGTCAGTTTTTCAGGCTGGCCTGAACCGTGGCTACGCCATCCTTGCCATCAAAGCTACTGACACCGGCCAGCCAGCGCCGCAAGTCCTCCGGATGGTCACGCAGCCATTTTTTCGCGACATCCTGAGCCGTTTGGCGCTCCATGATCGGCACCATCAACTGACTTTCCTGGGCGGCGCTGAACGTGAGGTTCTCCAGCAGGCGATTGACGTTCGGGCAGCGCTGGGCGTAATCCGGCGCGGTCACGCTGGAGACCGTCGCGGCGCCTTCATTCGGCCCGTAGACGTCTTCGCTGCCGGTCAGGTAGTCGATCTTCATATTGATGTTCATCGGATGCGGGGTCCAGCCGACGAACACCACGAACTCCTTGCGATTCACCGCCCGCTGCACGGCCGCCAGCATCCCTGCCTCACCGGACTCGATCAGTTTGAAATCCTTCAGGCCGAAGTGATTGGTCTCGATCATGGTCTTGATCGTGGTGTTCGCGCCGCTGCCCGGCTCGATGCCGTAGATCTTGCCGCCGAGCTGATCCTTGAATCTGGCGATGTCGGCGAAGGTTTTCAGCCCGGCCGCTGCTACATAGTCCGGGACCGCGAGGGTGGCCTGGGCATCGGCCAGGCTCGGTTTGTCCATGACCTTGACCTGATTGGCAGCCACGAAGGGTGCGATGTTTTTATCCATCGCCGGCTTCCAGTAGCCGAGGAAAATGTCCAGGCGCTTGTCGCGGATGCCGGCGAAGATGATTTGCTGCACGGCGCTGGTTTGCTTGCTTTCGTAGCCGAGACCGTTGAGCAGCACATCGGCCATGCCGCTGGTGGCGATCACGTCGGTCCAGTTGACCACGCCCATGCGCACGGTTTTGCAGGAAGCGTCGTCCGCGGCCATGGCGCCAGCGCTCAACAGAGCGGTGCCGCAGAAGATTGAGAGACAGCGGGTGAACAGACCTTTGGGGCTTGTCATAGAGAGCATTCTCGTGCGGCAGCGGATTATTGTCGGGGCGGTGTCTTTGTGCACCGTGGCCAGAACATTACGCAGCAGACGAGCAGTGAAAGCGAACTGTGGCGACCGTGTTTTGCACGGTGGCGACTTGTAGGAGCGAGCTTGCTCGCGATGGAGGACAACGATGACGCGGGCTGCCTGAATGCACACGTTGACCTGACGTTTTTCGCGAGCAAGCTCGCTCCTACAGAGACCGCACCAAGCCTTAATGCCCGTAGTGTTTTTCACCCCAGGCCAGCAACCCTTGCAGCAACTCCTTGAGCACCTCCCGCGTCGGCTCCGCCAGGTCCGGGCGATAACGGAACGGCTCGAACTCTTCCATGTACGTGCACTGCCCCAGCTCCAGCTGCACGGCGTGGATGTTCTCGACCGGGTTGCCGTAATGGCGGGTGATGTGGCCACCCTTGAAGCGTCCGTTCAGCACGTGGGTGTAGTTTTCGTGACGTGCGCAGATCGCTTCCAGTCGGGTCGCAAGCTGAGGATCGCAACTGGCGCCGTTGAAGGTGCCGAGGTTGAAGTCCGGCAGCTTGCCGTCGAACAGGTGCGGGATGATCGAGCGGATCGAGTGCGCATCGAACAGCAGCGCGTAGCCGAACTCGGCCTTCAATCGCGCCAGTTCCTGCTGCAAGGTGCTGTGATACGGCGTCCAGATCTGCTCCAGATAAGTTGCCCGCTCTTGTTTCGAAGGCTCCAGCCCTTCGCGGAACAACGGCACGCCGTCGAACAACGTGGCCGGGTACAGGCCAGTGGTCGCGCCCACGTACAGCGGCTTATCGTCGGAAGGCCGGTTAAGGTCGATGACGAACCGCGAATACTCGGCGGCCAGGGTGCTGGCGCCCAGTTCCGCGGCGAAATCGTACAGCTGCGGGATATGCCAGTCGGTGTCCGGCAGGCTTTTCGCCTGCGGGATCAACCCGGCCTCGACTGCCGGAGTCAGGCGCACACCGGCGTGGGGCATGCTGATCAGCAGCGGTACGCGGCCTTGTTTGAAGTTCAGAACCTTATCCACAACAGATCTCCTACAGACTTGATTCGACGCCGTGGCGCACGACGCGTTTATCCAGATCGCCGCCCAGCCAGTAACAGAGGTCGGCCGGACGATCAATTTGCCAGGCGACGAAATCCGCGACCTTGCCGGCTTCCAGCGAACCATGGGTTTCAGCCATGCCCAGCGCGGTGGCGGCGTGAATCGTCGCGCCCGCCAAGGCTTCTTCCGGGGTCATGCGGAAACAGGTGCAAGCCATGTTCAGCATCAGGCGCAACGACAGTGCCGGCGAGGTGCCCGGATTGAGGTCGCTGGCGATGGCGATTTTCACGCCGTGCTTGCGCAAGGCATCCATCGGCGGCAATTGGGTTTCGCGCAGGAAGTAATAGGCGCCGGGCAACAGCACCGCAACCGTGCCGGACTTGGCCATGGCAATGGCGTCATCCTCGGTCATGAACTCCAGGTGATCGGCGGACAACGCGTGATAACGCGCCGCCAGGCTCGAGCCGTGCAGCGACGACAATTGCTCGGCATGCAGCTTCACTGGCAAGCCCAGTTCCTGGGCGGTGATGAATACACGCTCCACCTGCGCAGGCGAGAACGCCAGGTATTCACAGAAGGCATCCACCGCGTCGACCAGCCCTTCGGCGGCCAAGGCCGGGAGCATATCGGCGCAGATGTGATCGATGTAGTCGTCGGCGCGATCGGCGTATTCCGGCGGCAAGGCGTGAGCCGCCAGACAGGTGCTGCGCACGCTGACCGGCAGTTCGGCACCGAGGCGACGGGCCACACGCAGCATCTTGCGCTCGTTGGCCAGGTCCAGGCCGTAGCCGGACTTGATTTCGATGCTGGTGACGCCATCGCGCATCAGGCTTTTCAGGCGTTTGGCGGCGCTGGAGAACAGTTCATCTTCGCTGGCGGCGCGGGTAGCGCGCACGGTGCTGGCGATGCCGCCACCGCTGGCGGCGATTTGCGCGTAGCTGACGCCTTGCAGGCGCTGCTCGAATTCGCCGCTGCGGTTACCGCCGAACACCGTATGGGTATGGCAGTCAATCAGGCCCGGTGTGACCCAGGCCCCTTGCAAATCGTTGACCACCGAGTACTCGCCCGCCGGCAGGTCAGCGCGCTGGCCGACCCACTCAATGAGCGCACCTGACGTCACGATGGCCGCGTCCTCGATGATCGAGTAGACGCCTTGCGCCATGGTTGCGACGTGGCAGTGTTGCCAGAGAGTTTTCATCCGTGGCCTCCGTTAGGTTATCGATGAGAAAAAGAAGGTTCCTGCTCTACCAGTGCCGCCTGCCCCGCCGCAGGCTTCACCCAGGTCAGGTAGGCAAGCACCAGCAATACAATCCATACCACGCCGACGATCAGAGCCGCCTGGGTGTCCGGGAAATAGCCCAGCACGCCGAAGATAAACAGCATGAAGGCAATCGCCGCCATCGGCGCATAGGGCCAGAACGGTACCGGGAACTTCAACTGTGCGACCTGTTCACTGCTCATGGAACGACGCATGGCCACTTGGGTGAACAAAATCATCAACCAGACCCACACCGTGGCAAAGGTCGCGATGGAGGCTATCAGCAGAAACACGTTTTCCGGAATCAGGTAGTTCAGCAACACGCCCAGCAGCAGCGCGGCGCTCATCACCACCACGGTCATCCATGGCACACCGTTGCGCGACAAACGCGCGAAGCCCTTGGGGGCGTGGCCCTGCTGAGCCAGGCCGTACATCATCCGGCCTGCGCCGAAGATATCGCTGTTGATGGCCGAGATCGCCGCCGAGATCACTACGATATTGAGGATGGTCGCCGCCGAGCTGATGCCCAGATTGTCGAAAATCTGCACGAAAGGACTGCCCTGGCTGCCGATCTGCTGCCATGGAAAGATCGACATCAGCACGAACATGGTCAGCACGTAGAACAGCAGGATGCGCAACGGCACGGCATTGATCGCCCGAGGCAGCACATGCTGCGGGTCTTTGGCTTCACCAGCCGTCACACCGATGATTTCAATCCCGCCGAACGCGAACATCACCACCGCGAACGAGGCGATCAGGCCACCCACGCCATTGGGCATGAAACCGCCATGGCTCCAGAGGTTGCTGATATCTGTCGCTTGGGCGCCGGGGGCCGTGCTGATGCCGAACAGCATGATGCCGAAGCCACCCAGGATCATCGCGACAATGGCCGCGACCTTGAGCAACGACAGCCAGAACTCCATTTCACCGAAGACTTTGACGTTGCACAGGTTCAAGCCGCCGACCACCGAGACGATGCCCAGCACCCAGATCCAGCGCGCGACTTCCGGAAACCAGAAGCCCATGTAAATACCGAACGCGGTGACATCGGCCATGCCGACGATGACCATTTCGAATGCGTAGGTCCAACCGAGGATGAAGCCCGCCATCGGCCCAAGATAGGTACTGGCGTATTGGCCAAAGGAACCGGCCACCGGGTTGTGCACCGCCATCTCACCGAGGGCGCGCATGACCATGAACACCGCCGCGCCACCGATCAGGTACGCGAGCAATACCGCAGGCCCGGCCATTTGAATGGCCGAGGCAGAACCGTAAAACAGCCCGGTGCCGATCGCCGACCCCAGTGCCATGAAGCGAATATGTCGGGCAGAGAGCCCGCGTTTCAAACCTTTTTCTGGCTGTTGCATTTCTCGTCCCTAATTATTGTTATTCGACGCAAAATCGAATCGCCGGCAAGCCGGCTCCTACAGGTTCATGCGACCCCCCTGTAGGAGCTGGCTTGCCAGCGAGGGGTCCTTAAAGGCTCGGCAAAAGCTTCGTCGTCACCAGTTCGTTCAGGCAACGCGAGGCCAACAGCTCGGTTGCGGCGTTGATATCCGGCGCAAAGAAACGGTCCTTCTCATAGAACGGCACTTCGTTACGCAGGATGGCGCGGGCCTTTTCCAGTTTCGGCGAGGTCTTCAGACCGTTGCGCAGGTCCAGACCCTGTACCGCCGCCAGCCATTCCACCGCGAGAATCCCACGGGTGTTCTCGGCCATTTCCCACAGACGCTTGCCGGCCGCCGGCGCCATCGATACGTGGTCTTCCTGGTTGGCGGAAGTCGGCAAGCTGTCCACCGAATGCGGATGGGACAACGCCTTGTTCTCGCTGGCCAGTGCCGCTGCGGTCACCTGGGCGATCATGAAGCCGGAGTTCACGCCACCGTTGGCCACCAGGAACGGCGGCAATTGCGACATGTGCTTGTCCATCATCAGCGAGATACGGCGTTCGCTCAGGGAGCCGATTTCAGCGATGGCCAGTGCCATGTTGTCAGCGGCCATGGCCACCGGCTCGGCGTGGAAGTTACCACCGGATATCACGTCACCTTCAGCGGCGAACACCAACGGGTTGTCCGATACGGCGTTGGCTTCGATGGCCAGCACTTCGGCGGCCTGACGGAACTGGGTCAGGCAGGCGCCCATGACTTGTGGCTGGCAACGCAGGGAGTATGGATCCTGGACCTTTTCGCAGTTTTCGTGGGAGTCGGAGACTTCGCTACGCTCGCCCAGCAGATCACGGTAAGCGGACGCGGCGTCGATCTGGCCTTTCTGGCCACGGGCAGCGTGGATGCGTGCGTCGAACGGCGAGCGCGAACCCAGCACCGCTTCAACGGTCAGGCCGCCCAGCGCCAAGGCACCGGCGAACAGGTCTTCACCTTCGAACAGGCCACGCAGGGCAAAAGCGGTGGAGACTTGAGTGCCGTTGAGCAGCGCCAAACCTTCTTTGGCGGCCAGGGTCAGCGGAGTCAGACCGGCGACTTTCAGCGCTTCGGTGGCTTCCATCCACTCGCCTTTGTAGCGCGCCTTGCCTTCACCCAGCAGCACCAGCGACATGTGCGCCAAAGGCGCCAGGTCACCGGAGGCACCGACCGAACCTTTCAATGGAATATGCGGGTAAACCTCAGCGTTGATCAGGGCGATCAGCGCATCGATCACCACACGACGGATGCCGGAGAAGCCACGGCTCAGGCTGTTGACCTTGAGCACCATGATCAAACGCACCAGGGCGTCGCTGATCGGCTGACCGACACCGGCGGCGTGGGACAGCACCAGCGAGCGCTGCAGGTTTTCCAGGTCTTCGCTGGCGATACGGGTCGACGCCAGCAGGCCGAAACCGGTGTTGATGCCGTAGGCGGTGCGATTCTCGGCGAGGATCTGCTCCACGCAGGCAACACTGGCTTCGATCTGGGCCGAGGCGCTGTTGTCGAGGGTGATTTTTACCGGCTGCTGATAAACATCACGCAGTTGGGCCAGGCTCAGTTGACCGGGAATCAGATTTAGAGAAGTCATTTTGTGCTCCTTTTGAGAGTTAGCTATTAACTAACCAGACGCTCCGGAGATGTCCGTTGTCCGTCGCTTCCCCCTTTTTGAGGGGGTGGCGCCTTGGCACGCTGGTTTTGTAGGGAAATCAGTTCAAATTCGGTAAGACTTTTTGCAGCAAAACAGGGTCTTTCAAAACGCTGGCAGCGGCGGCAATGTCCGGTGCCAACCAACGATCCTGATCGTAGGCCGGAACACGTTCACGCAGCAGGCGCCAGGCCGCATCGGTGCCTGCGCCGAAGCGTTGTTCCTTGAGGAATTCGAACGCCTGGGCGGCCAGCAAATACTCGATGGCAAGGATTTGCGTGCAGTTTTCCAGCGCACGATGCAGCTTCAGCGCGGCGTTGGTGCCCAGGCTCAGGTGATCTTCCTGCAGGCCCGACGTCACGTAGTTATCCAACACTGCCGGTTGCGCCAGTTGACGGTTTTCTGCGCACAGCGAAGCGGCGACGTATTGCACGATCATCATCCCGGAGTTCACACCCGGGTTGGCCACCAGGAAGGCCGGCAGGCCGCTGACGTGCGGGTTGATCAAACGGTCCAGGCGACGCTCGGCGATGGAGCCGATTTCCGCCATGGCAATCGCCAGCAGGTCCGCCGCCATTGCCACGGACTGGCCATGGGGGTTGGCCTGAGACACCACCCGGTATTTGTCTGCGGTGCCCAGCACCAGCGGGTTGTCGGTGGCGCCGTTGAGTTCGGTTTCGATCTGTTTGGTCGCATGCACCAGTTGATCGCGTGCGGCGCCGTGCACCTGCGGAATCGAGCGGATGCTCAGGGCATCTTGCGTACGAATGCCTTTGCTCTGGGCAATCACTTCGCTGCCGTCGAGCAGTGCGCGCAGGTTGATTCCGACCTGTTGCATACCCGGGTGCGGCTTGAGCGCGATGATCTCGGCGTCGAAAGCGTCGATTTGCCCGCGTTGGGCTTCGAAGCTCATGGCGCCGATCACGTCGGCCCATTCCAGCAGGCGCGTAGCATCGGCAATGGCCAGGCAGCTCAGGCCAGTCATGCACGGTGTGCCGTTGACCAGGCACAAACCGTCCTTGGCACCGAGCTTGACCGGTTGCAGGCCTTCTTCGGCCAGTGCTTGCTGCGCGGAAACGATCTGACCGCGATAGCTGACATTGCCGACGCCCAGCAGCGCGATGCCGATGTGGGCCATGTGGGTCAGGTAGCCCACGGAACCCTGGGACGGCACTTGCGGGGTGATGCCACGGTTGAGCAGTGCCAGCAGCGCTTCGACGACCTGACGGTGCAGGCCGGATTTGCCGTGGCTGTAGTTGACGACGGCGGCGCACATGATCGAGCGGGTCTGCTCGTTGCTCAGCGCTGCACCCACGCCGCAAGCGTGGCTGAGCAAGGTGTTACGCGACAACTGGCTGAGTTGTTCGTCCTGCAGCGAGACGTTGCACAGCGCGCCCAGGCCGGTGTTGATGCCATAAGCACGTTCGCCGCTGGTGACGATGCGCTGGACGATGGCCTGCGCGTTTTCGATGCGCGCCCAGATCGGCGCCGACAGCTCAAGCTGTGCGCCATGACGAGCGACGGCGACCACGTCCTGCCAAGTTACCTGCGCTTCGGTGATAACGATTTTTTCAGCCTGGGACATCTTCAACCTCGTGCTTACAACCTGAATATTGATGCAGCTTTACCGGCCCCTTCGCTGGCAAGCCAGCTCCTACAGGGGTTACGCGCACCTTGTAGGAGCCGGCTTGCCGGCGAAGGCGCACGTCGGGTCACCGCAAATCTTTTAAACCACCGCCGCCCGACGCTGTACAAAGCGGTCGACATATTCATCCGCAGGCGAGTGCAGGATCTCTCTCGGCGTGCCGACCTGGATCAGGCGGCCATCCTTGAGGATCGCGATACGGTTGCCGATGCGCACGGCCTCGTCGAGGTCGTGGGTGATGAAGACGATGGTCTTGTGCAGGGTCTTTTGCAGTTCCAGCAACTGGTCCTGCATCTCCGCGCGGATCAGCGGGTCGAGGGCGCTGAAGGCTTCGTCCATCAGAATGATGTCGGTGTCCGCCGCCAGGGCGCGGGCCAGGCCCACACGCTGACGCATACCGCCGGAGAGCTGGTGCGGATATTTGTTTTCGTAGCCCTTGAGGCCCACGGTGTTGATCCAGTGCAGCGCACGCTCGGCGCACATGGCTTTGCTTTCGCCGCGGATTTTCAGGCCGTAGGCGACGTTGTCCAGCACGCTCTTGTGCGGCAACAGACCGAAGCTCTGGAACACCATGCTGATCTTGCGCCGACGAAATTCGCGCAGGGCTTCCATGTCGTATTGCAGGATGTCCACGCCGTCCACCAGGATCGCGCCGCTGGTCGGGTCGATCAGGCGATTGAAGTGGCGGACCAGGGTCGACTTGCCGGAACCCGACAGGCCCATGATCACGAAGATCTCGCCGCTGCCGATGCTCAGCGACAGGTCGTTCACACCCACCACGCAGCCGGTTTCGGCCAGCACCTGATCCTTGGTCTTGCCCTGGCCGACCATGGCCAGCGCGTCCTTGGCACGGTTGCCGAAAATCTTGAAGACGTTTTTGACTTCGATCTTGCTCACGGTTGCGTTGTTCATTTGCTCACCTCATGCCGTGCGCGACCGTACGCCTGTGTAATGCGGTCGATCACCACAGCCAGAATCACGATCGCCAGACCGGCTTCAAGGCCACGTCCGACGTTGAGGGTCTGAATCCCCACCAGCACATCTTCACCCAGACCACGGGCACCGATCATCGAGGCGATCACCACCATCGACAGGGCCATCATGGTGGTCTGGTTGATCCCGGCCATGATGCTCGGCAGGGCCAGCGGCAGTTGCACGCCGAACAGTTGCTGCCAGCGGTTGGCACCGAAGGCGTTGATCGCTTCCATCACTTCGCCGTCGACCTGGCGAATGCCCAGATCGGTCAGGCGGATCAGCGGCGGCGCGGCGTAGATCACGGTAGCGAAAATCGCCGGGACCTTGCCCAGGCCGAACAGCATCAGCACCGGAATCAGGTACACGAAGCTCGGCATGGTCTGCATGATGTCCAGCAATGGCATCAGTATCGAACGCAGGCGGTTGCTGCGCGCCGAGAGAATGCCCAGCGGAATGCCGATCAACACCGAAATGATCGTCGCCACCATCATCAGTGCCAGGGTCTGCATCAGCTTGTCCCAGAGGCCAACCGCCCCCACCAGGAACAGCAAACCAACGATGACGGCAGTGGTCACGACCTTGCGGGTCGCGTGCCAGGCCACACCAGCCACGATCGCCAGCATCAGCCACCAGGGTGCAGCGCGCAGCAGGCCTTCGAGATTGACGATGGCCCACAACAGGGTGTCGGAGATGTGCCGGAACACGTCACCGTAGTTGGTGACCAGCGAATCGACCCAACCGTTGACCCAGTCGGCGATGGAAAAGGTAAAGCTTTCGGGAAACATAAGAGACTCTCAATCAAGGGGTTGCGATCAAGCATCCGACTGCCGTCGCCGACAGTCGGAGAAGCCCAACCTACAAGGCCGCGTCGATTTTCTTGGCTGCGTCTTCGCTCACCCATGCGTGCCAGACTTCAGGATGTTCCTTCAGGAAGATCTTGGCCAGTTTTGGTGATTCGATCCGCTCTTTGGTCATGCGCCCCAGGTTCTGGTTCAGCAGGTCGATTGGCACGTTGACCTTTTCCAGCACGGCCACCAATTCAGGCGCTTCGTCGTGGAAAGTCTTGGACAGGCCGACCTTGATATCCACGGTCTTGTTCACGCCTGGTTTCTCTTCGAGTTTCACCGCGTCGATCTGGCCCATCAGCGGGGTTGGCGACCAGTAGTAGAACAGGATCGGCTCGCCACGCTTGTAGCTCGACAGCACAGCGGCATCCAGCGCCGGGCCGGTGCCTGGGCGGAAGTTGGTGTAGGTGCTTTCCAGGCCGTAGCTCTTCAGCATTTCGCTGTTGTCCAGCTCACAGGTCCAACCGGCCGGGCAGTTATAGAAACGACCCTTGGATGGCTCTTCGGCATCCTTGAAAATCGCCGAGTACTTGCCCAGGTCGGCAATGTTTTTCAGGTCCGGCGCCTTGGCTTCCAGCTTGCGCTTGGCGTCGCCTTCGATCACGTAGCGCGGCACGTACCAGCCTTCGACGGCACCCACCACTGGCGCGCCGACACCGACGACTTTGCCGGCCTTCTCGGCCTTGTTCCAGACTTCGCTGCGGCCGACCCACTCTTCGGCGAACACTTGAATGTCGTTGCTGCTCAGGGCGTTTTCCATGGTGATGGAGTTGCCTGGCAGGCTGTCGGTCTTGCAGTCGTAGCCTTTCTCCAGCACGACTTGCAACACGTCGGTCAGCAGCATGGCGCTTTCCCAGTTCAGGCCGGCGAACTTCACCGGTTTGCCCGACTCGCACCAACCCGCCGCCTGAGTGGCGCCGGCGCTGGCCAGCAGGCCCATGGAAAGCAATGTGGTCAGCAGGGTCTTGTTCGATTTCATTGTTGTGACGCTCCTAATCATGAGTTGGCTTACGGCAGTCAAGAGGCATCCAGCCCTGTCCACGTCCAATCAGGCCTGCGCCGCAGCGCGACCGGCCCCGCTTTTTTTAGGTTGTACAACGCTGTCCTGCTCGACCGGCAGGATCAATTGATCGGGCACTGTGCCGTGCCATTTTTTTGCGCACAGGTAATACAGGGCTGCGGGAAGCACCAGACCGATGATCCAGGAAATATCCACATCACCCAGGGCCGCCACCAGCGGACCGGTATAGAACTTGGTGGAAATGAACGGCAGTTGCACCAGCACACCGAAGACATAGACGCTGATCCCGAGTGGGTTCCAACGACCGTAGCGACCATTCGGATCGGCCAGAGCCGGTACGTCATAGCGCTCGCGAGTGATGCAGTAGTAGTCCACCAGGTTGATCGCGCTCCAGGGGGTAAAGAACGCCAGCAAGAACAGGATGAAAGACTTGAATGCGCCGAGGAACGAGTGCTGACCGAGCAACGCCATCAGGGTCGCAGCACCGACGATGACCAGCACGAAGACCAGGCGCTGCAAGCGCGTTACCTTCAGGTCACCACGGAAACCGCTGATGATGGTCGCAATGCACATGAAGCTGCCGTAGGAGTTCAGCGTGGAGATGGTGACCTTGCCGAACGCGATGCTGAAGTACAGCAGCGCAGCGGTGGCACCGGTACCACCCAGGCCAACGATGTAGGCCACTTCGTGGCCGGCGTATTGCCCGTTGGCCGAAGCGGCCGCGAACACGCCGAGGACCATCGCCACCTGCGCACCAATGACCGAACCTGCGCCTGCGGCAAAAAACGTTTTCACCGCGGACGTCTTGCTCGGCAGGTAGCGAGAATAGTCAGCCACATAAGGGCCGAAGGCGATCTGCCAGGACGCCGCGAGCGACACCGCGAGCAGGAAACTGCTCCAGCTGAAGTGGCGGATTTGCAACAGTGCGCCAACGTCGACCTGGTTCATCAGACGGCTGAACAGATAAACAAAGGCAATCACGCCAATGACACTGGCAACACGGCCGATCCAATGGATCACCCGATAACCGAGCACCGTGACCAGCACGATGACACTGGCGAAAAGGAGGATACCGACGGTGTCGCTGACGCCAAACAATTGGCCCAGCGCCTGCCCGGATAACACGGTTCCCGTTGCGGTGAAGCCCAGGTACATCAAGCAGACCAGCACGATTGGGATCGCCGCGCCGTACACGCCGAACTGCACCCGGCTGGAGATCATCTGCGGCAGGCCGAGCTTGGGCCCTTGCGCGGCATGCAGCGCCATCACGCCGCCACCCAGTAATTGACCGATCAACAGACCGATCAACGACCAGAACACATCGCCGCCCAGCACCACGGCCAGGGCCCCGGTGACAATCGCGGTGATTTGCAGGTTGGCACCCATCCACAGGGTGAACTGGCTCAACAGACGACCGTGTCTTTCCGCTTCCGGGATGTAGTCGATCGAGCGCTTCTCGATCAACGGTTTGTTGCCTGCACGATCGCTGTTAACAGCCATGGTTCAACCTCTGTGGATTGTTGGTCGGTGTTGGTTGTATCTGTGTAGGTGCTGTGTAGGAGCTGTCGAGTGAAACGAGGCTGCGATCTTTTGATCTTCGGCGTCAGTAACGACGCCAAAAGATCGCAGCCTTCGGCAGCTCCTACAGGTTTGCATTGGGCCAAGGCCCGCTTTCTTTATTTGCCGGTAATCATCGGCAGGTTCAGCCCTTGTTCCTTGGCGCAGTCGATGGCGATCTGGTAACCGGCATCGGCGTGACGCATGACACCGGTGGCCGGGTCGTTGTGCAGCACGCGAGCGATGCGCTCGGCCGCTTCGTCAGTACCGTCGCAGACAATCACCATGCCCGAGTGCTGGGAGAAGCCCATGCCGACGCCGCCGCCGTGGTGCAGGGAAACCCAGGTCGCGCCGCTCGCGGTGTTGAGCAGAGCGTTGAGCAGTGGCCAGTCGGACACGGCGTCGGAACCGTCCTGCATGGACTCGGTTTCGCGGTTCGGGCTCGATACCGAACCGGAGTCCAGGTGGTCGCGACCGATCACGATCGGCGCGGACAACTCGCCGCTACGGACCATTTCGTTGAACGCCAGACCCAGCTTGGCGCGCAGGCCCAAGCCAACCCAGCAGATACGTGCCGGCAGACCCTGGAAGCTGATGCGCTCACGGGCCATGTCCAGCCAGTTGTGCAGGTGGGCGTCGTCCGGGATCAGCTCTTTGACCTTGGCGTCGGTCTTGTAGATGTCTTCAGCGTTGCCCGACAGTGCAGCCCAACGGAACGGGCCGATACCGCGGCAGAACAGCGGACGGATGTAGGCTGGTACGAAGCCCGGGAAGTCGAATGCGTTTTCCACGCCTTCTTCTTGCGCCATCTGACGGATGTTGTTGCCGTAGTCGAAAGTCGGTACGCCCATTTTCTGGAAGTCCAGCATCGCTTTGACGTGCACGGCCATCGATTGCTTGGCGGCCTTGATCACAGCGGCAGGTTCAGTCTTGGCGCGAGCGCGGTACTGGTCCCAGGTCCAGCCGGCCGGCAGGTAGCCGTTGAGCGGATCGTGGGCGCTGGTCTGGTCGGTAACCATGTCCGGGCGCACGCCGCGCTTGACCAGTTCCGGGAGAATTTCTGCCGCGTTACCCAGCAGGGCAATGGAAATCGCTTTGCCTTCGGCGGTGTATTTGGCGATGCGGGCCAGCGCGTCGTCGAGATCAGTTGCTTGCTCGTCGACATAGCGGCTTTTCAGACGGAAATCGATGCTGACCTGCTGACATTCGATGTTCAGCGAGCAAGCGCCAGCCAGGGTCGCGGCCAGAGGCTGAGCACCACCCATGCCACCGAGGCCTGCGGTCAGGACCCAACGACCTTTCAGGTCATCGTTATAGTGTTGGCGACCGGCTTCAACGAAGGTTTCGTAGGTGCCCTGGACGATGCCCTGGCTGCCGATGTAGATCCAGCTGCCGGCAGTCATCTGGCCGTACATGGCCAGGCCTTTGGCGTCGAGTTCGTTGAAGTGCTCCCAGCTCGCCCAGTGTGGAACCAGGTTGGAGTTGGCGATCAGTACGCGCGGGGCATTGCTGTGGGTCTTGAACACGCCGACCGGCTTGCCGGATTGCACCAGCAGGGTCTCGTCGTCGTTCAGGTTGGTCAGGCTTTCGACGATCTTGTCGTAGCATTCCCAGTTACGTGCAGCGCGACCGATACCACCGTAAACCACCAGTTCTTTAGGGTTCTCGGCGACTTCCGGGTCGAGGTTGTTCATCAGCATGCGCAGCGGCGCTTCGGTCAGCCAGCTCTTGGCGGTCAGCTTGTTACCACGTGCGGCACGGATTTCAACGTCACGAAACTTAGTAGGTTTAATGTCAGTCACGAAAAAGACTCCTCAGCAATCAATCCAAACCAACCCAGGCAGTGGGCGAGCAAGCCAATGGGCATATCAGTGCACACCGGCGAACAGTGGACGATGGTTGAGTCCTCGTGACTCATACGCATACGTCTTTACTTGTACATACAAGCATATGCAATCAAGCGGCCAACTTGCCGGATGAGCATTCAAGAAAAATTCTGAAACGGCTGGAGAGCGCCTGGGACAAGGGTTCTGGTGTAGATGAAATTTTTTCGGGAGGATTTTTGTGGCGAGGGGGTTTTGTTACTTGAGCGTGGTTTTGCGCCACGCTGGGGCGTTCGGTAACAACATGGTGCGCTTTCGGGAACGCTGAAAAGCAAAAGATCGCAGCCTTCGGCAGCTCCTACATGGGATGCTTTGCACCCTGGAGGAGCTGCCGAAGGCTGCGATCTTTTGAAAATTCAGAATCAGCGTGCGGTCAGCTCAATCACACAGCATGGGCTATTAACGGAGATTTCCAGCAGGCCAGTGTTAGCGTCGAGTTGCAGGCAATCGTGGCGACCGAGCTTCGAAGCGTTGTTACCGACCTTCACTTCCAGTGCTTCGCTGATGCTGAACACCAACATCGTACCCGCCGAACTGAAGAACCGCTGCTCGCCACTCAACCACTGCAACCGCGCACCGTAACGCTGCGGCGCGTAAATCAGGTTGAAATCGCGAATCGGACTGCCGAGCAACGTGCAGGAAACCTTGCTTTCACCACTGAAGGCAAACGGGTCCAGCGGTAACAGTGGCCGCGTGTCCTGGCCATCCACCGTCAGGCTCATACCATCGCCCTGCAAAACGGTGATCACTCGCTCGTAACCGGCGAAGGTGGAAAACCCACCCGACTCGCCAATGTCGGCAATCGACAGGCGCCAGCCAAACCCGTCCAGGCCAGTGCCGGCATCGCGGGTGATTTCTTCGGTGCTGCCGCCGCCGTTTTTCCACGGCATGCGCGGGTAATCGAGCGCACGTAAAACTTTCAGACTGCTCATTTATGGCTCTCTATTTATGAAACCGACCTTCCAGACGATGACGGGAACCGGGGTGGATCAAGCGAGCAGCAGTCACTGGCTGACGACCGGACCAGGTGCGGCGGCGAATCAGCAGGCAAGGCTCGCCCTTTTCAATCTGTAGCAATTTGCATTCGGATGACTCAGCCAGGATCGCCTCGACCACGTGCTCGCCTTCGGTCAGCGGCGCGACCTGGTTCAGGTAGGCGTAGGGCGTTTGCAGGGTGAAGTCCTGCTTGAGGTAGTCCGGCGCCACCAGCGCATTGACGAAACGGTCTTCGATTTGCACCGGAATATCGTTTTCGAAATGCACGATCAGCGAGTGGAACACCTTCTGCCCTTCGCGCATGTCCAGGGCCAGGGCGCGCTCGGAGCCGGCGGCCTCTTCTTCAAGGGTGATGACCTTGCAGGTGTGGCGATGACCGCGAGAGGCAATTTCATCGGCAATGTTGTGCACTTCAAACAGCGCGGACTGGCTTTTCGGCTCGGCGACGAATGTGCCGACGCCTTGCATGCGCACCAGCAGGCCATCGGCGGTCATCTCGCGCAGGGCGCGGTTGATGGTCATGCGGCTGAAGCCCAACTGGCTGACCAGTTCGCTTTCCGACGGAACGCGGTAGTGCGGCGGCCAGTTTCCACTGTCGATTTGCTGGGTGATCATTTGTTTGACGCGGGCGTACAAGGGCGCCGGACTGTCGCCCATGTTCGCGGCCAACGGAGAGACTGGAGGCGGAGTCGGCACGGTTAATCCTTGGTCATTTGATTGATGTCGCTAGCTTGCCGGAGTTTACCGGGCAGGCAAACGTCTGTATATGTATATACAAATAACACACGATGGGGTGCTGAACCATGTCCGCCTTCTTTGCCGAACGCGCGCTGCTGCCTAGTGGATGGGCCAACAATGTACGTCTTGAGGTCAGCGCCGACGGCGTATTGACCCATATCCAGGCCGATTCCAAGGCAGATGGCGCCGAGCGGCTGAGCGGTCCGCTGCTGCCTGGCATGCCGAACCTGCACTCCCACGCCTTCCAGCGGGCCATGGCCGGGCTGGCGGAAGTGGCGGGCAATCCGAACGACAGTTTCTGGACCTGGCGCGATCTGATGTATCGCCTCGTCGGAAAAATCAGCCCGGAACAACTCGGTGTCATCGCCCGCCAGCTGTATATCGAAATGCTCAAGGCCGGTTACACCTCGGTCGCGGAATTTCACTACGTGCATCACGACATCAATGGTCAGCCTTATGCGGATCCGGCCGAACTGGCTCTGCGCATCAGCCAGGCAGCCAGTTCCGCGGGTATCGGCTTGACCCTGCTGCCGGTGCTCTACAGCCACTCCGGTTTCGGCGGCCAGACCCCGAACGAAGGTCAGCGTCGCTTCATCAACAGGACCGAAAACTACCTCAAGCTGCAATCGCGCCTGCAACCGGTGCTGGCGCAGCAACCGGCGCAGTCGCTCGGCTTGTGTTTCCA
Organism: Pseudomonas sp. 05L36; assembly: GCF_056398125.1. Classification (NCBI taxonomy): domain Bacteria; kingdom Pseudomonadati; phylum Pseudomonadota; class Gammaproteobacteria; order Pseudomonadales; family Pseudomonadaceae; genus Pseudomonas; species Pseudomonas sp. 05L36. Next base: position 83,944 of record NZ_JBFTOU010000010.1, read on the forward strand.
CTCACTGCGCGCGGTTACGCCACAGCAGATCAGCGAAGTGCTGGCGGCCAGCGACAAGCAATGCCCGGTGCACATCCACATCGCCGAGCAGCAGAAAGAAGTCGACGACTGCCTGACCTGGAGCGGTCGTCGTCCGTTGCAATGGCTGTACGAAAACATCGACGTCGATCAGCGCTGGTGCCTGGTCCACGCGACCCACGCCAACCCGGAAGAAGTCACGTCGATGGCCAAGAGTCGCGCCATCGCCGGCCTGTGCCTGACCACCGAAGCCAACCTGGGCGACGGGATTTTCCCGGCGGTGGATTTCCTCGCCCAGGGCGGCCGCATGGGCATCGGTTCCGACAGTCATGTGTCATTGAGCGTGGTGGAAGAATTGCGCTGGCTGGAATACGGCCAGCGTCTGCGCGACCAACGGCGTAATCGTTTGTATGGCGCGGATCAGCCAATGGTTGGCCGCACGTTGTTCGATGCGGCGCTGGATGGCGGTGCTCAGGCGCTAGGCCAGCCGATTGGCGCGCTGGAAGTCGGCAAACGCGCCGACTGGCTGGTGCTCGATGGCAACGATCCGTATTTGGCGACAGCCAATGGTGACGGGATTCTCAATCGGTGGCTGTTTGCCGGTGGCGATCGCCAAGTGCGGGATGTGCTGGTGAATGGTCAGTGGGTGGTGCGTGACGGGCGGCATGCCGGCGAAGAAGAAAGCAGCCGTGCATTCACTCAAGTCCTGCGCGAACTTTTAGGCTGACACAAAACCCTGTAGGAGCGAGCTTGCTCGCGATGGTGTGTCAGTCGACATCGTTGTGTCTGATACTCCATCGCGAGCAAGCTCGCTCCTACAGGGTCATGCGTTGTTAGTTGGACGTCTCGGCCATCTGCTGTTCCGACGCACGCCAGATCAGCCGCGTGGTGTCGTAACCCTGCTGACGCGCCTTGCTCAGCAGTTCCTCACGCACCACACCATTCACGGTCGGCGTGCGCGACAACAGCCACAAATACTTCCGGCTCGGATCCCCGACAATGGCGGTCTTGTAGTCATCGCTGACGTACAGCACCCAGTATTCGCCCTTCGCCGTACCCGGGATCAGCCTGGAGAACCAGGTATCGAACTCGATCCACAGCTTGTCGCCCTTGCCGGGCACCTGTGGATAAGCCGTGCCATTGACCTCTTCCCATTGCCACTGCGCCGTCAGGCAGCGGTTCAACACCGCCACGTTACCGTCAGGCTTGAGCGTGTAATGGGCTTCGGATTGCGCGCAGTCGCGCTGGAAGTACATCGGCATGCGCGCCAACTCGTACCAGGTGCCCTGGTAGCGCTTGAGATTGACACTTTTGACAGTCTTGGGGGCCAATGGGTCCGGGCCAGACGTGGCACAGCCAGCCAACAACAGACCGGCAAAAAGGATGATCAATAACCGCTTCATTATTTTTCTCCCGCGGGCAAACGCCCCGGTTTACTTCAGGCCTTGGCCGGAAAACATCAGCACTTTGTCACCGGCGAACTGCACGCTGATAAAGCTGTTCTTGTCGCCCCAGGTGCAACTGGACATGCCGAGCGCACCTGAACAATCGGCAGGTTTGCCCAACAGGGTCTCCACATCGGCCTTGGCCATGCCGGCCGAGAGCTTAGAGTAGTTTTCCTGATTGACTTTGCTGCAGGCAGCCAGCAACACGCAAAACGAAAGCAGGGCGATGGAACGCAGCGACATGGTGAAACTCCGGGGGGCGTAGGGGATTGGCATGGCTGCCAAGCTGAAGCTTAGAAGAGAAAACCCCTGCGAGGTTCCGTGCCCGGCAGGCTATTTATCGGGCCACTCGTCTACCTTTTGCCGAAAATCAGCCACTTTCCTTATTCATCGAGCATTTCGTCGTTTTTCAGAGAATTCGCCTAATCTTTGGCGCCGTTCAGTCGACATAAATGCAACGCAAAGCCACGTCGGTGGCATTTGCTCCCCCATTTTGTAGAACAGCCCCTCTGCGGTAGCTCATCCATGACCAGAAACATGAAGTTCAGCCACAAGATATTGCTGGCTGCCGCCCTCGTGGTGGCCGTCGCATTCGCTTGTTTCATCCTGTTCAACGACTATCGCCAGCGCCAAACCTTGCGCAACAGCACCGAAGCCTCGATGCAGGAACTCGGCAGCCTGACCACCAGCAACATCCAGACCTGGCTGGAAAGCCGCATGCAATTGCTGCAGTCGATGGCCCAACAGATCAACGCCGACGGCAATGCTCCCGCTGGCCTGAAACGAATCATCGACCTGCCCGCCTACACCGGCAACTTCCAGCTGAGCTACTTCGGTGGTGCCGACGGCGTGATGTTCTCGGTCCCGGCGGGCAACCGTGCGGCGGACTACGACCCTCGCGCCCGCGGCTGGTACAAGGCGGCCAATAGCGCACAACAGACCATCGTCACCGAACCGTACATTGCCGCGTCTTCTGGCAAACTGGTGATCACCGTGGCCACCCCGGTGCAGCACCAGGGCCAGATGATCGGCGTCGCAGGCGCCGACATCGACCTGTCCAGCGTCAGCGCGATCATCAATTCGCTGAACTTCGGCGGTCACGGTCATGCGTTCATCGTCGGTGCCGACGGCAAGATCCTGATTCACCCGGACAGCAAGCTGGTGCTCAAGAACCTGACCGAGGCCTATCCGAGCGACACACCCAAAGTCAGCCCGGGCATGAAAGAAGTCGAGATCGACGGCAAGCGCCAGTTCATCGCCTTCACCCACGTCAACGGCGTGCCATCGGCGAACTGGTACGTGGCACTGGTGCTCGATCAGGAAACGGCGTTCTCGATGCTCAGCGAATTCCGCACCTCGGCGATCATCGCCATGGTGATTGCCGTGGTGATCATCATCGTCCTGCTGGGCATGCTGATCAGCCTGCTGATGCAGCCGCTGCTGACCATGGGCCGCGCCATGCACGACATCGCCGAAGGCGAAGGTGACCTGACCAAACGCCTGACCATTCACGGCCATGACGAATTCGGCGCGCTGGGGCTGTCGTTCAACCGCTTCGTCGAGCGCATTCACACCTCGATCATCGAAGTGTCCTCGGCCACCGGCCAGGTCAACGAAGTGGCGTTGCGTGTAGTCGCCGCCTCGAACTCGTCGATGTACAACTCCGACCAGCAAGCCTCGCGCACCAGCAGCGTCGCTGCGGCGATCAACCAGCTCGGTGCCGCCGCCCAGGAGATCGCCCAGAACGCCGCCCTCGCCTCGCAACATTCCAGCGATGCCCGCAGCCTGGCCGAAGACGGCCAACAGGTGGTGGATAAAACCATCGCGGCGATGCAGCAGCTGTCGGCCAAGATCAGCGATTCGTGCGGCAACATCGAAACCCTCAATAGCAATACGGTCAACATCGGGCAGATCCTGGAAGTGATTACCAGCATCTCCCAGCAAACCAACTTGCTGGCGCTCAACGCCGCCATTGAAGCGGCCCGCGCTGGCGAGGCCGGTCGCGGTTTTGCCGTGGTGGCCGATGAGGTGCGCAACCTCGCTCACCGCACCCAGGACTCGGCGCAGCAAGTGCAGACGATGATCGAAGAACTGCAGGTCGGCGCCCGGGCAGCGGTGGGCATCATGACTGACAGCCAGCGCCAGAGCGAAAGCAGCGTCGGCATCGCCAACCAGGCGGGCGAACGCCTGGGCAGCGTGACCCAGCGCATCGGTGAGATCGATGGCATGAATCAGTCGGTCGCCACTGCCACTGAAGAACAGACGGCCGTGGTGGAGTCGATCAACGTCGACATCACAGAGATCAACATGCTGAACCAGGAAGGTGTGGAGAACCTGCAGTCGACCTTGCGTGCGTGTGCCGATCTTGAGCAGCAGGCGGCGCGGTTGAAGCAGCTAGTTGGTAGCTTCAGGATCTGAGGCGATCTCTCCGGCCTCATCGCGAGCAAGCTCGCTCCCACAATGGATCTCCAGTGCGACAAAGATCCCTGTGGGAGCGAGCTTGCTCGCGATGGCGGCATCAGCTACAACGAAAAATCAGAACCGAGAGCCCGGTTTCGACAGAAACTCGAGCTCCTCAGCAGTACTCTCCCGCCCCAACACCGCATTGCGATGCGGAAAGCGCCCAAACTGCGCAATCACTTTCTGATGCCGCTCGGCATAGTCCAGGTAATCGCTGAACAGCGCCCGATCGATTTCCGGTTGCTGCGCCACCAGTTCGATGTAGCGCGAGACGCCTTCGTTCTGCACCGCGAGGTCTTCGCTATGCTCGAACACCAGGTAGATGAACACCCGCTGAATCGGCTGCAACTGCCGGTCGTAATCCGCGGCAATGCCTTGGGCTACCAGCTTCTGCGCCCGGAGATCGCCTGCAAAGGCTTTGGGAATATCGCGAAAGATCATTCGCGGGATCTGATCGAGCAACAGCACCAGGGCCAGCCAACCTTCGGGATGTTGCATCCACTCGGTCAATCCGCCGGCCAGTGCCTGCTCGGTCCAGTCCCCGAAACGCTCGCGCGCTTCGAGGTCCTGGCTGTCGCGCTTGCCGAACCACAATTTGCCCTTCTGCGCCGCCACTTCCCTCGCTGACTCGGAACTCCCGAACCACCAATAAAGCAACGGCTGCCAGGGCGCAGTCATGGTTTATTCCTTGTGGTAAGCCGTGACGCGGGCAACTTCTTCTTTCGAACCGAGGAACACCGCAACCCGCTGGTGCAGGCCTTCCGGCTGGATGTCGAGGATGCGCTGGTGGCCGTCGGTGGACGCACCGCCCGCTTGTTCCACCAGGAACGACATCGGGTTGGCTTCGTACATCAGGCGCAGTTTGCCTGGCTTCGACGGCTCGCGGCTGTCGCGTGGGTACATGAACAGGCCACCACGGTTCAGGATGCGGTGCACGTCGGCCACCATCGCGGCAACCCAGCGCATGTTGTAGTTCTTTTTCAGCGGGCCTTCATCGCCTGCCAGCAATTCGCCGACGTAGCGCTGTACCGGTGCTTCCCAGTGACGCTGGTTGGACGCGTTGATCGCAAATTCCTGGGTGGTTTCAGGAATGGTGATGTTTTCGTGGGTCAATACGAAACTGCCCATTTCACGGTCCAGGGTGAAGCCTTTCACACCGTCGCCCAAAGTCAGGATCAGCATGGTCTGCGGACCGTAGATCGCGTAACCGGCGGCCACTTGCTGGGTGCCTGGCTGCAGGAAGGCCTTTTCGTTCAAAGGTTCGTTCTGGCTCAGGTATTCGTTCGGGCAACGCAGTACCGAGAAGATGGTTCCGACCGGCGCGTTGATGTCGATGTTCGACGAACCGTCCAGCGGGTCGAATACCAGCAGGTACGCACCTTTCGGGTATTTGCCCGGGATCTGGTAGGCGTTGTCCATTTCTTCGGACGCCATACCGGCCAGGTGACCGCCCCATTCGTTGGCTTCGAGCAGGATCTCGTTGGAGATCACGTCGAGCTTCTTCTGCACTTCGCCCTGGACGTTTTCAGTGCCCATGCTGCCCAAAACGCCACCCAGGGCGCCTTTGGACACGGCGTGGTTGATCTCCTTGCAGGCACGCGCCACCACTTCGATCAGGAAGCGCAGATCGGCAGGAGTGTTGTTGCTGCGGGTCTGCTCAATCAAATAGCGACTCAAGGTAACGCGGGACATGGAAGGCTCCGGAGGAATGGGGGGGCTAAAAACCCGAGCAGTTTAGCGCGAGTCGGGGTGCATTTCCTCCTATCAGACGTGATCGGCTGAAGAGAGTTCATGTGCGGGGATGAGCGTAGTTGGAAATGGGCTGGGTCTGGGCCTGAGAACTGCAGTCATTTCGGCACTTTCAGTGACTGGGCGAACGCTTTCGCGAGCAGGCTCGCTCCTACAGGGGTACGCGTTCAAAATGTGGGAGCGAGCCTGCTCGCGATTGGGTGCGTAGCACCCACTGTCAGGATTTGGCAGTAGGCTTGCGCAGCAAACTGAACGCCATCGCCGCCAGGAACAAGACACTGAGCAACAACACTGCCCACAAGCCGAACTTCTTCCACTGGGTGTCCGTCGTAGCCAGCGTTTTCTCAGTCGATGCATTCGAGACCAGCGCCCCGACATCCACCATGGCCCGGCCCAGGGTCGCGAGCTTCGCCGGGCCGTAATCCGGAATCAGCATCGACAGCGGCAAGTTCGCCGCCTTCGCCGTCGTATTCCCCACAACCAGCGTGTAAGGCCCCGGCCCGCGCGCCAGGAACACCAGTTGCGTGGCGCGCACGGCAAACTTCAGCGTCGGCGCCTGATCACCCAGGCCGCCGCCGCGTTCGTCCACGGTCAGTTTCAATTGCTGGACGATTTGCCCTGACAACGGCAATTCGTTTTGCACCACATCCTGACCGTTCTGGGTCAGGCGATAGAGCAAACCGCTGCCCAACGACTGCCATGGCAGGCTGCTGTCGCGCCGACCGGCCAGACTCACCGGCGCCAGGCTGTTGGGCTGGCTCAGCTCGACCTGCACTCGCTCGACATTCAGCCCCATCGGCAACTGCCAGGTGTACTCACCCGCCTTCGTGCTGCTGCCGGTCAACGCCTGGGACCAGACCAACGGCAGCGGCAGGCTGCGGGTACTGGCGCTTTGCAGTTGCGCCGAAGTCAGCGTCGGTGCCGAATGCGGAGTGATCCACAGCAACCGCAAGTAGCGCGCCGACTGGCCCGGCAGGCCGATTTCATGCTGCTCGACCCGCTCGTCGGCAAAGGTCAGGCGCGCCACCTGCCCTTCGCCCCAGAACTGCCAATGCTGTAAATCGTCGCTGGCTTCGAGGGTGAAACGCTCGAAGCCGTCGCGCTCGCTGGTCCAGTCGAGAATCAATTGCCGCAACGGCGCCTTGATCGCGGAAGCGTCGAGCAACCAGCCGCGCAACTCCTCCTCACCCGCCTCCAGCTGACTTGAGGGCTGCACCTCGACCAAGGTGCCGTTGGCGCTCGATTGCACCCGTACGCTCGGCGCGGTTTCAGTGGCGTCCACCGAGTTGTACAACGCAAACCATTTCACCTCGGTCAAGGTACGCGTTTCACTGCTCTGCGCCGACTCCCGGGCCAGGGCATAGGCCTGAACATCACCGACGGCGTTGAACACCCGCACATCGCTCAGGTCGGCCTGCCGTGCATTCAGTTGCACGCTCAGGGGCAGTTCAAGGCGATACCAGGGGCCTTCGCCCGTCACCGACAAAGGCACTTGGGTGGTGAAGTCCGCCGGTTTTTCCTGGGCAACCGCCGACAACACCACGCCCATGGCAACAGCGGCCAGCCAACCCAGGTTCAGCTTCTGACTCAAGATGACACTCCTTCGGATTCCGCGAGCGGTTTCCCGGTATCCGGCACAGCGTCGGCGCGCTTGGGCGGCAGCGGGGCGAAATAGCCCACCACCAGCAGCAAGACGCCGACTCCAATAAACGACACGATCCGCGCCAGCCCGCCACGATTGCTCAATTCGACAAAGAACAGCTTGGCCACGACCACGCCGATCAAGGCGGCGCCGATCAGCCAGACTTCGCGGCGGCGACGCAAATGGCCGCCGATCATCAAGCTCAGGGCCATCAGGGTCCAGACGATGGACAGGCCGGCTTGTACACGCATCGACGCCAGCAACAGATCCAGCTCGAACGGCACCCCGCTCCAATGGTGCGCCGCACGCATTACCAATGCAGTAAAGAACATGAACAGCGAGGCACCTGCGACCCCTTGCGTGGCGATGGCGACGTAATCCTCGCGGACCGCCAGTTGTGTCATGGCACTGCGGGACCAGGCATAGACGCCGAACAGCGCGAACAACAGGCCGAGCTCCAGCGGGTTGATCAATGGCACGTAGGGCAGAGGTTCAGCGTTGCCGTCACTGGCGACATTCGCCAGCCAGAACCAGCCGAGCATCAGTAACGCCAGCGGCGCGGCGGCGTATACACGGTATTCCCTCGAATATGTCGACACCGGCCAAGGCCACGCGCGAGGTGCCGCCATCAGCACCAGATACAGACTTGGCAGAATCGCCCAGCCCAACCAGCGCCAGGCGTTGTATTGCTCGGACAACACCAGCAAAGCGTAACGCAGCTCCAGAGCCAGCACCCCCATCAACAGCCAGCAGCCGAGCACATGGGCGACACTCAGCACGCGCGCCGGCAGCATGGGCGCCAGACGCCGCAGGGACATGAAATGCACGACGAACACGGCGGCCCACGCCAGCCAGCCGGCGTTGGCCGCCGGGTGATAACGCGAGTGCCAGGCCGCCAGCAGCACCAGCGCCGCCGCGGGAATCAACACTGTGCAGAGCACGCCCAGTGACGGCCAACTCAGGCGCAGCGCCAACGCTGTCCACAGCGCGACACTCACGGCAGCCATGCTCAACAAAAAAGTCGCCTGCATCGGCAACGACGCGAAATGCAGCACCTCGATGACCCAGGCCAACGCCCACCAACCTGCGCCCCACACCAGCAACGCCTGGGACAACCGCAACAGACTCAACCCTTTCAACGCTCCACGCACACGACTCATCTGCAAACGCCAGGCCCCGAACATCGCGGCCAGCCCCAGCACCAGCGGCGCCCAGAACCCGCCATGGGCCAGGGGTCGCAGACCGTCACTGAGCTGCGGTCCTGTTACCAGGAACAGCGCGCCACCCAACATTTGCACAGAGAGCGCGGTGAACACGAACGTGCGCGATTGCAGACGCAAGCCAACCAACAACGTCAGCCCCCCGGCCAAGGCCCAACTGATCACCGTGCCGTGACTGAAGAAAAACAGCGGTGCCAGCAAATAGAGAAACGCCAGCCCGAGGCAAGCCAGGACTGGCAGGCCTATCAGCTCCCAGGGCCTGATCTGCTCCGGCAAGGCTTTGCGTAACTGGTAGAAGCTGAACAACAACGCGACACCCAACAACAGCGCGCCTAATGGCACACCGCCGAGCAGGCTGCTCTCGCTACTGTGCAACTCGCTGAGAAACGCCAGCGCCGACCCCAGTTGCAGGAGCAAGGCAAAGGCCCGGGCCAGGGGCCTTTGCTGACGCAGACCGAGCCAGAAGATCCCCGCGCCTTCCACCGCCCACGCCGCCGTCGTCCAGCGCGCATCAAGCCCCAGCGGAATCGCCAGACTGGCGAAGATCACCCCCAAGGCCAGGCAGGTTTCCCCCAGCAACAGCGTGCGCCCGGCCATCAGCCAACGGGCGAGTCCCATGTAAATCATGCCCAGCGTCAAGGCACTGAACGCCGCAGCGAATTCCAGATGCTGCACCAGTGCGAACTGCAAGCCGAAACCCACCAGCGGCGGGCCAAACAGCAGTGTGCCGTCGACGTAGTCACCCTTGCGCGCCGACCACTGCAGCAGCGCTTCGCGATTGCCCTCTGCCGGTGCATCGCTCATCGCCATCAACTTGCGCCGGGCGTACAACAGACCAATGGCCAGGTACATCAGGAAAAACACAATCAGGAACGGCTCGGTGCTCCACAGCAACTCCGGCGAGTAGGAGCGCAGGCCCCAGGCGAAACCGATGCCGAAGGTGCCGGTGAATCCGATGACATTCAACAGCCGCCAGGCCTTGAACCAGGCGATGGCGAGGATGCCGGCATTGAGCAGGGCAAAGTAACTGAACAGCGCGACGTGGCTGCCGGCGCCGGTGGAGGCCAGGATGGGCGCGGCGAAGCCACCCAGTGCGGCAGCGGCGGCCAGCCCCAGGGAGTCCTGGGTAATGGCGAGAATCGCCGAACAGATCGTCACCGCCACCAGCAGGCCAAACGCCGCCGAGGGATCGAGCAACGGATGCAGGCGCATCGCGGCAAACACTGTCAGGTACAACACGGCGATCCCGGTGCCCTGCAAGATCAACGCGTAACTGCTGTTGCGCGCTCGTAACCACCAACCCAATCCGAGCAACCCCAAGGCTGCGGCCGCCACACCGGCGTAGCGCAACTCAACCGGCACCACCACGCCTTCAGTGGCATAGCGCAGCAGAAAGGCCAGGCCGAGGAACAGCAACACCACGCCGACCCGCAAGACTGTATTGCCGCCGAACAGCCAGGCGCGGGCGCGACTGATGGCGCGGTCGATGAGGTTCGGGCCATGCGGGGGGACAGGTGGTTGTGCCTCACGAGCAGTCGGCTCGGATTTCCAGGCATCGGCGACTTCGCTGGCCGCTGCGGGGATTGGCTCGAGCTCGGGCGGCAGCTCCCAGATCAATTCCGGGACTACGGCAGGTGTTTCATCAAGGAGGGCTTCAGGCGATACCAGCGGTTCACGGGTTTCCGGCGCCTTGACGCCTGATGCTTCAAGCACTGCCAGCCGTTGCTCGACCGCTTGCAGCGCAACCTGTGCCTGTTCCAGCAAGTGCTGCTGCTCGGCTGCCCGAGCGTCCATGCGAGCCATGCGAACGGCTTGGCCGACACCCAATCCGAGTAACGCGCCCAGCAGTGCATCACTGAATGACTCGTCGAGTATCCAGCCGAGCACCAGCCCGATCAGCATGAAAATCCATTGCATGGTCGATATCCCTAAGCTCAATCCCGAAAGATTAGCGTAACCAGCGCCCAAAAGATCGCAGCCTTCGGCACCTCCTACGCGATCCTGTAGGAGCTGCCGAAGGCTGCGATCTTTTCCGGCGCGCCAGTATATCCACCTGCCTGAAGACTTACTCCAGCGCCTTCCAGATCTCCGTGGCGTACTCGCGAATGGTCCGGTCCGACGAGAACCAGCCCATCCGCGCCGTGTTCAACACCGCCGAACGCCACCACTGGTTCGAATCGTGCCAATGGGCTTCGACGCGCATCTGTGCATTCCAGTACGAGTCGAAATCGGCGCAGACCAGGAAGCGGTCGAAATCTACCAACGAGTCTATCAGGCCGGTGTAACGGGACGGATCATCCGGCGAGAACACGCCGCCGCGAATCGCTTGCAGCACATCGTTGAGGCGATGGGAGGCGGCGATATCCGGTGCCGCATTGAACTCATGGTTCTGTTTACGCGCCTCGACCTGCTGTGCGCTGAGACCAAAGATGAACATGTGCTCGGTGCCGATGCGCTCGCTCATTTCCACGTTGGCGCCGTCCAGGGTGCCGATGGTCAGCGCCCCGTTCAGGCCGAATTTCATGTTGCTGGTGCCTGACGCTTCGAAACCGGCGGTGGAGATCTGCTCGGACAAATCCGCCGCCGGAATGATGCTCTCCGCCAGGCTGACGTTGTAGTTGGGCAGGAACACCACTTTGAGCAAGCCGCGCACGGTCGGGTCGTTGTTCACCACCCGGGCGATGTCGTTGGTCAGTTTGATGATCAGTTTGGCTTGGTGATAACTCGCGGCGGCCTTGCCGGCAAAGATTTTCACCCGTGGCACCCAGTCGATTTCAGGTTCCGCGCGAATCGCCTGGTACAACGCCACGGTGTGCATCAGGTTGAGCAACTGGCGTTTGTATTCGTGGATTCGCTTGACCTGCACGTCGAACATCGCTGCCGGGTTGACCGCGACGCCCAGCCGCTCATGAATCAGGTACGCCAGGGCTTTCTTGCTGTGCAGGCGTTGCTCGGCAAATGCCTTGCGGAATGCATTTTTCTCGGCGAACGGTTCGAGGGCGAGCAAACGCTCTTCCGGGTTGTCCAGCACTTGCGGCCCGAGGACATCGACCAGCATCGAGGTCAGCTCGGGGTTGGCCTGATACAGCCAGCGGCGGAAGGTGATGCCGTTGGTTTTGTTGTTGATCCGCTCCGGGTAGAGCTTGTGCAGTTCGGAGAACACCGTTTGGCGCATCAGTTGCGTGTGCAACCCGGACACACCGTTGATGCTGTGGGAACCTAGAAACGCCAGGTTGCCCATGCGCACCCGGCGTCCGTTGTCTTCTTCGATCAGCGATACCGCGCGCAACACGTCGAAGTCGTGGATGCCTTTGGCCCGCAGGGAGTCGATGTGCTGGGCGTTGATCAGGTAAATGATCTGCATGTGCCGTGGCAGCATGCGCTCCATCAAACCCACTGGCCAGGTTTCCAGCGCTTCGGGCAGCAGGGTGTGGTTGGTGTAGGAAAGCGTGTCGACCGTCACTTGCCACGCCGCATCCCACGCCACGTCGTAGACGTCCACCAACTGGCGCATCAGTTCGGCGACGGCAATCGAGGGGTGAGTGTCATTGAGCTGGATCGCCGCGTGATCGCCCAGGGTCAGTACCGAGGTGTGCATGTTGCGATGGCGGCGCAGCAAATCCTGCAGGGACGCGGCGACAAAGAAGTATTCCTGACGCAAGCGCAGTTCCTGGCCGGCTTCGGTACTGTCCGCTGGATAGAGCACGCGGGAGATACTCTCGGCCCGGGCTACTTCGGCCACGGCGCCCAGGTGATCGCCGGCGTTGAAACGCTCCAGGTGCAGATCTTCCATGGCCCGGGCGCGCCACAGGCGCAGGGTGTTGACGCTCGCCCCGCGCCAGCCGACCACCGGCGTGTCGTAGGCAATGGCCCGTACGGTTTCCGCCGGGTGCCAGACTTGCCTGGACTTACCGCTGTCATCGGTCACGGTTTCAACGCTGCCGCCAAAGCCGATCGGATAAACCACTTCAGGCCGCTCGAATTCCCAGGGGTTGCCGAAATCCAGCCAGTGTTCGGTCTGCTCTTGCTGCCAGCCATCGACAATCGCCTGGCGGAACAACCCGTGCTCATAGCGGATGCCGTAGCCATGACCGGCGATACCGAGGGTCGACATGCTTTCCAGGAAACACGCCGCCAGACGCCCGAGGCCGCCGTTGCCCAGGGCCGCATCGGGCTCCAGCAAGCGGATGCGCTCAAGATCGACACCGAGTTCGGTCAGGGCTTCGCGGGCCACGTCGAGCAGGCCGAGGTTGCTCAGGCTGTCGAACAGCAGCCGACCGATGAGAAATTCCAGGGAGAGGTAATAAACGCGCTTCTGACCTTTGCGGTAGATCTGCCGCGTATGGTCCATCCAGTGCTCGACCATGTGGTCCCGCGCGGCCAGGGCAATGGCTTCGAACCAGTCATGGTCGAAGGCGTGATCCGGGTCTTTACCCACTGCGTAAGTGAGTTTGGTCAAGACGGCGTCGCGAAATGCGGCCACCTCTGCTTCGCGAACAAGTGGTTCTTGAGTCATCGATAGGACCTCGAGCGAGCTTGGGTTGTCTGAGCCTAGACGGTCTGACAGGCGGTAGAGGCTCTGGTTCGGCAGTTTTTCCTGTAAGTGCGAATCGGGTCGGCAATACATTGTCGTATACCTGATTCAATGCAGGGGCCGTGCCGGATTAGCGGCTTATTGGCCGGCAGTGAAAAAATCTGGCGAAAGGTTGTTCAAAAATCCACCAGTCCCGGTATGATCGCGCGCCCTGATGCACACGCTGGTAACAAACGATGATGAAGCCGAACCTGATCGCTGCCGCAGAGATCGACCGCCTCGATACCTGGGCCAAGTACTCTGCCCCGATGTGCGGCTCGTGCATGTCCAGCTGCTGCACCCTGCCCGTCGAGGTCAAGATCAAGGACCTGATCCGCATCGGCGTGGTTGATGAGTTCGAGCTGGGCGATCCGCCGAAGAACATCGCCAAACGCCTGCAAAAGGAAGGGTTGGTCGAGCGTTTCAACCAGAAGTCAGGAATCTTTACCCTCCAGCGCATGAGCAACAACGATTGCCTGTACCTGGATCGTAAGAGCCGTCTGTGCACTATTTATGAAAAGCGCCCGGATACCTGCCGCAACCACCCGAAAATCGGCCCGCGGCCGGGGTATTGCGCGTACAAGCCGAAAGAAGTGGAGCGCGTGCAGAATTCGCGGAGTATCGAGCGGTTCTGATACCCCCGGAATTTGCGGCGCTGGTACTGGCCTCATCGCGAGCAAGCTCGCTCCCACAGGGGTTCTGTGGTGTTCACACAATTTGTGGTTCACCTCGAACACTGTGGGAGCGAGCTTGCTCGCGATGAGGCCAGTACAAACGCCACACAAACCCCAGACAAACAAAAACGCCCCCGGCCTTTCGACCGGGGGCGTTTTTGTTAAGCAAGGCTAAATCTTATGCCTTGGCTTTCTTGGCAGCGCGGGTACGCTCGCCTTCGTCCAGGATCTTCTTGCGAAGACGGATGGACTTAGGAGTCACTTCACACAGCTCGTCGTCCTGGATGAATTCCAGAGCCTGTTCCAGGGTGAAGCGAACAGGTGGAACCAGAGCGATGGTTTCGTCTTTACCCGAAGCACGCATGTTGTCGAGCTTCTTGCCTTTGGTTGGGTTGACGCCCATGTCGTTGTCACGGCTGTTCAGACCAACGATCTGACCGTTGTAGATCTCTTGACCGTGTTCAACAAACAGCTTGCCACGCGCCTGGAGAGTTTCCAGGGAGTAGGTCAGAGCCTTGCCGGTTTCTACCGATACCAGAACACCGTTCTGACGGCCGGACATGTCGCCGGACTTCATGGTGTCGTAGCGATCGAAGATCGAGGTCAGGATGCCAGCACCGTTGGTCAGGGTCAGGAACTGGTTACGGAAACCGATCAGACCACGAGCAGGGATGTTGTATTCCAGACGCACACGGCCTTTGCCATCCGGCACCATGTTGGTCAGGTCGCCCTTACGCAGGCCCATCTCTTCCATAACCTTGCCCTGGGATTCCTCAGGGGTGTCGATGGTTACGTTTTCGAACGGTTCCTGCTTCACGCCGTCAACCTGACGGATGATCACTTCAGGACGACCAACGCCCATTTCGAAGCCTTCGCGACGCATGGTTTCGATCAGTACCGAAAGGTGCAGCTCACCACGACCGGAAACCTTGAACTTGTCGGCCGAGTCGCCTTCTTCAACGCGCAGTGCAACGTTGTACAGCAACTCTTTGTCCAGACGTTCCTTGATGTTACGGGAAGTCACGAACTTGCCTTCTTTACCGCAGAAAGGCGAGTCGTTTACCTGGAAGGTCATGGAAACGGTTGGCTCGTCAACGGTCAGAGGCTTCATCGCCTCGACATTGTCCGGCTGGCACAGGGTGTCGGAGATGAACAGCGAGTCCATACCGCTCACGCACACGATGTCGCCGGCGAAAGCTTCTTCAACGTCGATACGGTGCAGGCCGTGGTGACCCATCAGCTTCAGGATACGACCGTTACGCTTCTTGCCGTCGGCGCCGATAGCCACAACCGGGGTGTTCGGCTTGACGCTACCACGAGCGATACGGCCAACGCCGATAACACCCAGGAAGCTGTTGTAGTCCAGTGCCGAGATTTGCATCTGGAACGGACCATCACGGTCAACCTTCGGTGCTGGTACGTTGTCGACGATCGACTGGTACAGCGGGGTCATGTCTTCAGCCATGTCGGTGTGTTCCAGACCGGCAATACCGTTCAGGGCCGAGGCGTAGACGACTTTGAAGTCCAGCTGTTCTTCGGTGGCACCCAGGTTGTCGAACAGGTCGAAGATCTGGTCCAGAACCCAGTCCGGACGCGCGCCTGGACGGTCAACCTTGTTGATGCACACGATTGGACGCAGGCCGGCTTCGAAAGCCTTCTTGGTCACGAAACGGGTTTGCGGCATAGGGCCGTCTTGAGCGTCAACCAGCAGCAGAACGGAGTCGACCATCGACATTACACGTTCAACTTCACCGCCGAAGTCGGCGTGGCCCGGGGTGTCCACGATGTTGATGTGGTAGCCGTTCCAGTTGATGGCGGTGTTTTTCGCCAGAATGGTAATACCGCGCTCTTTTTCCTGGTCGTTGGAGTCCATCACGCGCTCGTCGTTGAGCTCGTTGCGCTCCAGGGTGCCGGATTGACGCAGGAGTTTGTCTACCAGGGTGGTCTTACCATGGTCAACGTGGGCAATGATGGCGATGTTGCGTAGATTTTCGATCACTTGTGTATCTCGATCAGAGGATTCGGTGTGCTGACAAGTCTTGGCAGCGATTAACAGTAGCGTCCGTGAAAGCCGTTACAGCTTGACGGTGGCATCGGGGGGCCGGTGACGCAGGCCACAGGCAAACAGCCCCGGGCACTTAGCTCGGTCGATAAACGCGCACATTGGCATGCCCCTCACTGAGCAAATGGTGGGCATGCAGGCGACTCATCACGCCTTTGTCGCAATACAGCAGGTACTGGCGAGTAGGGTCCAGTTCCTTGAAACGAGCGTTCACTGCATAAAACGGCATCGTTTGTACCTCGATGCCAGCGAGGTCCAGCGGGTCGTCTTCAGCGGCATCCGGGTGACGGATGTCGATGACGATCTGACCGGCCAGCGCTTCGCTGACTTCTTCAATCTGCAAGTCCTGGCCCAGTTCATCGATCACGCGATCGATCGGCACCAGTTTGGCGTTTTCGAGCGCACGCTCGAGTACCGCCATATCGAATTCTTTCTCTTCATGCTCGACGCGATAGCGCTTGGCCGCTGTCTTCGGATTGACCGAGATGACGCCGCAGTACTCCGGCATGTGCCGGGCGAAATCGGCGGTACCGATTTCGATTGCCGTGTCGATAATGTCCTGCTTGTGGCTGGCGATCAGCGGACGCAACACCAGCTTGTCGGTCACGCAGTCGATCACTGACAGGTTTGGCAACGTCTGGCTCGACACCTGGGAGATCGCCTCACCGGTTACCAGCGCCTCGATGTGCAGTCGATCGGCAATTTGGGAGGAAGCGCGCAACATCATACGCTTCAATACTACGCCCATATGACTGTTATCGACTTTGCCGAGAATTTCGCCCAGCACTTCCTCGAACGGCACACTGACAAATAGCACGCGTTGGGAGCTGCCGTACTTCTTCCAGATGAAATGCGCGACTTCCATGACGCCCAGTTCGTGGGCACGTCCGCCCAGATTGAAGAAGCAGAAGTGCGCCATCAGGCCACGGCGCATGATCTGGTAGGCCGCCACGGTGGAATCGAAGCCGCCGGACATCAGCACCAGCGTCTGCTCCAGGGCGCCCAGCGGATATCCGCCGATGCCGTTGTGCTGGCTGTGGATCACGAACAACCGTTGGTCGCGAACTTCGATCCGGACTTCGATTTCCGGAGCTTTCAGGTCGATCCCGGCGGCGCCGCACTCGCGACGCAGCTTGCTGCCGACGTATTTTTCGACGTCCATCGAGCTGAACGTGTGCTTGCCCGCACGCTTGCAGCGCACCGAGAAAATCTTCCCGGCCAGCGCATCGCCGTAGTGGTGTTTGCACTTTTCGGTGATGTCGTCGAAGTCGCCCAGCGGGTACTCGTCGATCTGCAGAAAGTGCGCGATGCCCGGCATGCAGGTCAGGCGCTCACCCATCTCTTTCAAGGCTTTCGGGTCGGTGACGCGGGTTTCCAGCTCGAGATTGTCCCACACGCCGCTCACCACCACGGCCGGGTCCAGATCGCGGAGCACGGCGCGGATGTTTTTGGCCAACTGGCGGATAAATTTCGTCCGGACAGGTCGACTCTTGATGGTGATCTCGGGGAAGACTTTTACGATTAATTTCATGGAAACAGCGCGCGCAGGGCCTGCCGAAAAAGGGGGGCGCGGATTATAGCGGAAATTGCTCAAGGTTTAACCAGTTAATGTGCAGAAGGTTTCGCGCGCACCAAAACAGGTCATTTGTTGAAATGAGCGCCACATTGTAGGGCGGGATTTTCCGCTTTAAGGTACTTTTCCGCCTGACAGGCGTGAAATTGGGGCAAAAAACCCATGCTGGGGCACTGGCATGCAATTTGCTCCCTTGTGAGGCAGGTTGCCTTGGCAGAGTATTCGCGCCGGCATCACCCACATTTAAGGGCATCCATTACCAGCCCGAAGCCACCCGGAGGACACTATGTCGAAGTCGGTTCAACTCATCAAAGATCATGACGTCAAGTGGATTGATCTGCGCTTCACGGACACCAAAGGCACTCAGCACCACGTGACCATGCCGGCTCGCGATGCGCTGGATGACGACTTCTTCGAAGTCGGCAAAATGTTCGACGGTTCCTCCATCGCTGGCTGGAAAGGCATCGAAGCCTCCGACATGATCCTGATGCCGGACGACTCCACCGCTGTTCTGGATCCGTTCACCGAAGAACCGACCCTGATCCTGGTCTGCGACATCATCGAGCCTTCGAGCATGCAAGGCTACGATCGCGACCCACGTGCGATCGCCAAGCGCGCCGAAGAGCACCTGAAAGCCACCGCTATCGGTGACACCGTGTACGCCGGTCCAGAGCCAGAGTTCTTCATCTTCGACCAGGTCAAGTTCAAGTCCGACATTTCCGGCTCCATGTTCAAGATCTACTCTGAACAAGGTTCGTGGATGTCCGACCAGGACATCGAAGGCGGCAACAAAGGCCACCGTCCAGGCGTCAAAGGCGGCTACTTCCCGGTTCCACCGTTCGACCACGACCACGAAATCCGTACCTCCATGTGCAACGCACTGGAAGAAATGGGCCTGACCGTCGAAGTTCACCACCACGAAGTGGCGACTGCCGGCCAGAACGAAATCGGCGTCAAGTTCAACACCCTGGTGAAGAAAGCCGACGAAACCCAAACCCTGAAGTATGTCGTGCACAACGTAGCCGATGCCTACGGCCGTACCGCTACCTTCATGCCTAAGCCGCTGTACGGCGACAACGGCTCGGGTATGCACGTACACATGTCCATCTGGAAAGATGGCAAGAACACCTTCGCAGGCGAAGGCTATGCCGGCCTGTCCGATACCGCTCTGTACTTCATCGGCGGCATCATCAAGCACGGTAAGGCCCTGAACGGCTTCACCAACCCGGCGACCAACTCCTACAAGCGTCTGGTTCCAGGCTTCGAAGCTCCAGTGATGCTGGCCTACTCGGCTCGCAACCGCTCCGCTTCGATCCGTATTCCTTACGTGTCGAGCCCGAAAGCCCGCCGTATCGAAGCACGCTTCCCGGATCCTGCTGCCAACCCGTACCTGTGCTTCGCCGCACTGTTGATGGCTGGTCTGGACGGCATCCAGAACAAGATCCACCCTGGCGATGCCGCTGACAAAAACCTGTACGACCTGCCGCCTGAAGAGGCCAAAGAGATCCCACAAGTTTGCGGCAGCCTGAAAGAAGCCCTGGAAGAGCTGGACAAAGGTCGTGCGTTCCTGACCAAAGGCGGCGTTTTCAGCGACGACTTCATCGACGCTTACATCGCCCTGAAAAGCGAAGAAGAAATCAAGGTACGTACCTTCGTACATCCACTGGAATACGAGCTGTACTACAGCTGCTGATCCGGTAGCGCCTGCGCAAGCGGCGTGACAAAAAGAGGCCTCCTTCGTGGAGGCCTTTTTTATTGCCAATGAATATCGAAAACGCTATGGAACCTTGTAGGAGCTGGCTTGCCAGCGAATGCGGTATGTCAGTCGACGTTTATGTTGAATGGTCAGACGCTTTCGCTGGCAAGCCAGCTCCTACAGGGGTTTTCTGCGCTCAGGATGTCTCGACAAATTACACTCAAATGTTACCTGCTTGGGACAAACACCCAGCCTGGCCTATGCTGCAACCCAATGCTTTCGTTTCCGGTCAATTCCATGGGTCGCGGTTTTCTCTTCATCCTGCTGCTGATCGTTCTGCCCGCCACGGCGCAGATCTACAAGTACACGGACGCCAACGGCGCCACCGCGTACAGCAATCAACCGCCTGACGGCGTCAGCGCCCATCCGGTCGACTTGCCGCCCCTCAACAGCGTCGAGCGCCAGCCTCCCGGCGAGGCCGCACCTGCTGCTGAAGCCGCTCGCAATGAACCGCCCCACAAGGCCTATGAAGTACTGGCGCTGACCGGCCTGCCCACCACCGAAGCCCTGCGTGCCAACAACGGCACGTTCACCATAACGGTACTGATCAAGCCGCGCCTGCAAGCCCCCCACCTGTTGCAGCTACTGCTGGACGATCAGCCCTACGGCCAGCCAGGCAATGTGCCGACCCTGCAACTGGTGAACATCGATCGCGGCGAACACCGTCTCGCCGTACAAGTGATCGACGGGGAAAACGTTGTGCAGCAGAGCCCTGCGGAGACATTCACTGTACAGCGGGTGCACAAGCCTTGAAGGCGTGGCTACTGATCACCTGCCTGATCGCCCTGCCCGCCTCGGCAGAGGTCTTCATGTATGTCGACGCCCAGGGCAATCGGGTTTTCACCGACCAGCCCAAATCCGGCAACGCCAAGCGTGTACCGCTGACAATGAGCAATCGAATAGCGGCCAACCCCAACAGTGCAGCGCCGTTGCTTGCCCAGAGCAGTCCCGAAGTACAAGCGCTGCTCCACTATGAGGTGCTGCGCATCCTGATCCCGGAACCCGACGCAACCATCCGCAGCAATACCGGCGAAGTCATCGTCAGCGCCACCAACGAACCCGCCCTGCAACCCGGTCACAGCTACCGGTTGCTGCTCGACGGCCAGCCCACCGCCGAACCCGGCCTGAGCCCGGTGTTCCCATTGAGCAACATCGATCGCGGCAGCCATACCCTGTCGGTGGAAATCCTCGACGAACAGGGGCGCATCGTCGAACGCACCGCCAACCAACCTTTCCACATGCAGCGCACGTCTCTCGCCCAGAAGCGCAAGATCAAACCCTGCACTCTCGAAGACTACGGCCAGCGGCCGGAATGCCAGCTCAACAACAAACCCGCCGAAGAAAAAAATCCATTCTTGCGACTGTTCTAACCTCGTTCAGGTTTGCGCACTATATTGGTGCAATTGCTTGCACCGTACTCACATCCCAACCCATTTTGGTTCGAAAGTACCCGCCAAAGCTGGCAAAGCGCCACGCAAACGAGCGTCAAACGCCCGTTTCAGGCGCTGAACGCTTCTTTTCGGAGCCTTGGTTTGGTTTTTGCATTTTGCCCGTACCAGCGCTTTTTTCTTGCGCATGCTCTGCCCTAAAAGAGGTCCCGATGACCATTAGCGACGCACTCCACCGTTTGCTACTCGACAACCTCACCACTGCCACCATCCTGCTCGACGCCGAACTGCGCCTCGAGTACATGAACCCGGCGGCGGAGATGCTGCTGGCCATCAGCGGTCAACGCAGCCATGGGCAGTTCATCAGTGAGTTGTTTACCGAATCGACCGAGGCGCTGAACTCGTTGCGCCAGGCCGTCGAACAAGCTCACCCGTTCACCAAGCGCGAAGCCATGCTCACCGCCCTCACCGGCCAGACCCTGACCGTCGACTACGCGGTAACACCGATTCTGAGCAACGGCGACACGATGCTGCTGCTCGAAGTCCACCCTCGTGACCGCCTGCTGCGGATCACCAAGGAAGAAGCACAGCTATCGAAACAGGAAACCAGCAAGATGCTGGTGCGCGGCCTTGCCCATGAAATCAAGAACCCCTTGGGCGGGATTCGCGGCGCGGCACAATTGCTCGCCCGGGAGCTGCCGGAAGAAAGCCTGCGCGACTACACCAACGTCATCATCGAAGAAGCCGACCGCCTGCGTAACCTGGTGGACCGCATGCTCGGCTCCAACAAGCTTCCATCGCTGGCCATGTGCAACGTCCATGAAGTACTTGAGCGTGTCTGCCATCTGGTGGAGGCCGAAAGCCAGGGCTGCATCACCTTGGTGCGCGATTACGATCCAAGCATCCCCGACGTCCTGATCGACCGCGAGCAAATGATTCAGGCCGTGCTGAACATCGTGCGCAATGCCATGCAGGCCATCAGCAGCCAGAACGAACTGCGCCTGGGTCGCATCAGCCTGCGCACACGCGCCATGCGCCAGTTCACCATCGGCCATGTACGTCATCGCCTGGTGACCAAGATCGAGATCATCGACAACGGCCCGGGCATTCCTGCGGAACTGCAGGAAACCATCTTTTTTCCCATGGTCAGCGGTCGTCCGGACGGTACCGGGCTGGGCCTGGCCATTACCCAGAACATCATCAGCCAGCACCAGGGCCTGATCGAATGTGACAGCCACCCCGGCCACACCACTTTCTCGATCTTTCTGCCACTGGAACAAGGAGCCACATCGACATGAGCCGTAGTGAAACCGTGTGGATCGTCGATGACGACCGTTCTATCCGTTGGGTCCTGGAAAAAGCCCTGCAGCAGGAAGGCATGACCACGCAAAGCTTCGACAGCGCCGATGGTGTGATGAGCCGCCTGGCGCGCCAGCAGCCGGACGTGATCATTTCCGACATCCGCATGCCCGGCGCCAGCGGCCTGGACCTTCTGGCGCGGATTCGCGAGCAGCATCCACGGCTGCCAGTGATCATCATGACCGCTCACTCCGATCTGGACAGCGCTGTCGCGTCCTATCAGGGCGGCGCCTTCGAGTACCTGCCCAAGCCGTTCGACGTCGACGAAGCTGTTTCCCTGGTCAAACGCGCCAACCAGCACGCCCAGGAACAACAAGGCCTGGAAGTCGCCCCGACCCTGACCCGCACCCCGGAAATCATCGGCGAAGCGCCGGCGATGCAGGAAGTATTTCGCGCCATCGGGCGCTTGAGCCACTCCAACATCACCGTACTGATCAATGGCGAATCGGGTACCGGTAAAGAGCTGGTGGCCCACGCCCTGCACCGTCACAGCCCGCGGGCAGCGTCGCCGTTCATCGCGCTGAACATGGCGGCGATCCCCAAAGACCTGATGGAATCCGAACTGTTCGGCCACGAGAAAGGCGCGTTCACCGGCGCGGCCAACCTGCGGCGCGGGCGCTTCGAACAGGCTGACGGCGGCACGCTGTTCCTCGATGAAATCGGCGACATGCCGGCTGACACCCAGACCCGCTTGCTTCGCGTACTGGCTGATGGCGAGTTTTACCGCGTCGGCGGTCATGTGCCGGTGAAGGTCGATGTGCGCATCATCGCTGCGACTCACCAGAATCTGGAAACCCTGGTGCATGCCGGAAAATTCCGTGAGGACTTGTTCCATCGCCTCAACGTGATCCGCATCCACATCCCGCGCCTGTCGGACCGTCGCGAAGACATCCCGACCCTGGCCAAGCACTTCCTCAGCCGCGCAGCCCAGGAGCTGGCCGTCGAGCCAAAGCTGCTGAAAAGCGAAACCGAGGAATACCTGAAGAACCTGCCGTGGCCCGGCAACGTGCGGCAGCTGGAGAACACCTGCCGCTGGATCACGGTGATGGCTTCGGGTCGCGAAGTGCACATCGGCGACCTGCCACCGGAGCTGCTGAGCCTGCCACAGGATTCGGCGCCCGTGACCAACTGGGAGCAGGCCCTGCGCCAGTGGGCTGACCAGGCGCTGGCCCGTGGTCAGTCGAGCCTGCTCGACAGCGCCGTGCCGGCCTTCGAGCGGATCATGATCGAGACCGCCCTCAAGCACACCGCCGGCCGCCGCCGCGATGCCGCCGTGTTGCTGGGCTGGGGGCGCAACACCTTGACCCGCAAGATCAAGGAATTGGGGATGAAGGTGGATGGCGGGGATGATGATGAGGGGGATGAGGGCTAATCAGCCTCTAGTACTTCGCTGATCGTTAGACCCAATCGCGAGCAAGCTCGCTCCCACAGTGGATTTTCGGTGTTTTCACTATCGTGTAGACACCATCGAACCCTGTGGGAGCGAGCTTGCTCGCGATGCTTTTTGGGTTGTCAGTGCACCGCCGCAATGCACCGTGAACCGCAATCGCGCACAAAAACAGCGTCGAAACCCTGCCTGCGTTCGCAATCGAACCCCTATCGCAAAAACACGAAAGCCCCGGATTACGGGGCTTTCGGCGTTTATACGCAGCTTTCTGTTTCAACTTGTTAAAACCTGGCACGCCCCCTGCAATAACCCTATCAAGTGAATCAGTTCACCTACCCGGTTTCGGGGACCTTGGTACAGGCAGGCCGGGGATTCCCCTCTTTACACCGGGCTCACACCGCATCCGCGACGAGCCCAGCCGTTTTGGGGCCCTTGATACAGGCAGGTCAGGGGTTCCTTCTTTACACCAGGCTCAAACCGCACTCGCGACGAGCCTCCCGTTTCGGGAACCTTGGTACAGGCAGGCCGGGGATTCCCTCTTTTATTGCTCCCGGAGATGGATCTCCAGCCGCCAGCGGTCATCGACCTCGCTACCGGCCCACTCGCCCTGCAGGGGCCGGGCCGCCACCAGTGTCAGCAACACCCCCCCATCGCTCAAACGTACCCGCCAGTTCACGTCCTTGCCGCCGAGCTTGAGCTGGCCTTTCTGCGCCTTGCCCTCGGCGCCAAACAGCAGCGCAACACTGCCCTCAACCATCTCGCCGTGGGTCTTGGGTTCGTTGTTGAACCACACCACCAGCCCGTCGCTCGTCACCTCAACCTGCTGCAACTGGCTGGGGTCTGGCGTGGTCAGCCGACCGATCATCATCCCGACCATCACCCCGACAATCGCCAGCGAGCCCATCACCCGCAGGAATAGTTTCGAACGCACGCCTTCTGGCGGCGTAGAATGCGCGTCATCTTTACCTTCGGAGCCGTGCATGTTTCACGTCATCCTTTTCCAACCAGAAATTCCGCCGAATACCGGCAACGTTATCAGGCTGTGCGCCAACAGTGGCTGCCACCTGCATTTGATCGAACCGCTGGGCTTCGAGATGGACGACAAGCGCCTGCGCCGGGCCGGCCTCGATTACCACGAGTATGCCACCCTGCAACGCCATGCCGACCTTGCCAGCTGCCTGGAAAGCCTCGGCCATCCACGACTGTTCGCTTTCACCACCAAGGGTTCGCGGCCGTTCCACGACGCCAGCTTCGCCCCGGGCGATGCGTTCCTGTTCGGTCCGGAAAGCCGGGGCTTGCCCGCCGAGGTGCTGGACGCCCTGCCCGGCGAGCAACGCCTGCGCCTGCCGATGCGCGAGGGCTGCCGCAGCCTGAATCTGTCCAATACCGTGGCGGTGGCCGTGTACGAAGCCTGGCGTCAGAACGACTTCAAATAACACCATGACCCAATGTAGGAGCTGCCGCAGGCTGCGATCTTTTGATCTTGAAAATCAAAATCAAAATCAAAATCAAAAGATCGCAGCCTGCGGCAGCTCCTACATGAAGGTTTCGTTTACCCCATGAAAAAAGCGCCGTCAAAGGCGCTTTTTTCATGGGCCAAACGAAGCTTCTTTATTGAACGGTTGGAGCGTCGCCAGCAGCCTGCATGCGTTGCAGCTCTTGCGCGTACAGCGCATCGAAGTTCACCGGAGCCAGCATCAGTGCCGGGAACGAACCGCGGGTCACCAGGCTGTCCAGGGTTTCACGAGCGTACGGGAACAGGATGTTCGGGCAGAACGCACCCAGGGTGTGGCTCATCGAAGCGTCATCCAGGTTCTTGATCAGGAAGATCCCGGCCTGTTGCACTTCAGCGATGAACGCCACTTCGTCACCGTTTTTCACGGTAACCGACAGGGTCAGCACGACTTCGTGGAAGTCGGCTTCCAGCGTCTTCTGACGGGTGTTCAGATCCAGACCGACGCTCGGCTCCCACTGCTGGCGGAAGATCGCCGGGCTTTTCGGAGCTTCGAAGGACAGGTCACGCACATAAATGCGCTGCAAGGAGAATTGCGGTGCAGTTTCTTCTTCGGTCGCAGCAGTGTTCTGTTGGTCAGTCATCGCAGATCCTTCTTGATCCAGGGTTCTTTTAGGTTTGCTTGTTTGGGGTATTACCGTCAGGCCCTGAGCAGCGCATCGAGCTTGCCGGCACGCTCCAGGGCGAACAAATCATCACAACCGCCCACGTGGGTGCTGCCGATCCAGATTTGCGGCACGGACGTACGCCCGGCCTTCTGGGCCATCGCAGCGCGCACCTGCGGCTTGCCATCGACCTTGATCTCTTCGAAGGCCACGCCTTTGTTCTCGAGCAGGTACTTGGCTCGCGAGCAGAAAGGGCAGTAATCGCTGGAATAGACGACGACGCTACTCATATCACTTCACCAGCGGCAGATTGTCGGCTTTCCAGCTGGAGATACCGCCGGACAGCTTGGCGGCAGTGAAGCCGGATTTCATCAGTTCGCGGGCGTGGGTGCCGGCGGTCTGGCCCATGGCGTCGACCAGGATGATGGTCTTGGCCTTGTGCTTTTCCAGTTCGCCAACGCGGGCGGCCAGTTTGTCCTGGGGAATGTTCACCGCACCGACAATGTGACCGGCGGCGAAATCCTTGCTCGGACGAATATCGACCACAACGCCGGCGTCCTTGTTGACCAGGCCGGTCAGTTCGCCGGTGCTCAGGCTACGGCCGCCGCCCTGCATTTGATAGGCAATCAGCAACGCCAGCAATACGACAAAGATACCGACGAGAATGTAGTGGTTAGTGGCGAATTCAATCAGGTGAGCAACCATCGAAGGAGGTTCCAGGGCGTTAAAATGTCGGCCAGTATACACAGCCACTATGGTGGGCCAAACCCCGTCCGGCGGTGACGTGGCCGGAACTTCGCTTTAAACTGCCACTCCCTTTTCCATTACCCCTTTTACCTCAGCCACGAGTGGATTCCATGACTACCACGCCTAAACCTTTGGTCCTGATCATTCTCGACGGCTTCGGTCACAGTGAGAGCCCTGAATCCAACGCCATCTTCGCCGCGAAGAAGCCCGTACTGGACCGCCTGTGGGCCACCGTGCCGAACGGCCTGATCTCGGGCAGCGGCATGGACGTCGGCCTGCCGGATGGCCAGATGGGCAACTCCGAAGTCGGCCACATGAACCTCGGCGCCGGTCGCGTGGTGTATCAGGACTTCACGCGCGTCACCAAATCGATCCGCGACGGCGAGTTCTTCGAGAATCCGACCATCTGCGCGGCCGTGGACAAAGCCGTCGCCGCCGGCAAAGCCGTGCATTTCATGGGCCTGCTGTCCGATGGCGGCGTGCATAGCCACCAGGATCACCTGGTCGCCATGGCCGAACTGGCCTTCAAGCGCGGTGCGCAAAACATCTACCTGCACGCCTTCCTCGACGGCCGCGATACTCCACCGAAAAGCGCGCAGTCGTCGATCGAACTGCTCGACGCGACTTTCCAGGCCCTGGGCAAAGGCCGGATCGCCAGCCTGATTGGCCGCTACTACGCCATGGACCGCGACAACCGTTGGGACCGCGTGTCCCAGGCCTACAACCTGATTGTCGATGGCCAGGGCGAATTCAACGCCGCCACCGCTCAGGAAGGCCTGCAAGCAGCCTACGAGCGTGGCGAGAGCGACGAATTCGTCAAAGCCACCTCCATCGGCGAGCCGGTGAAAGTCGAAGACGGCGATGCCGTGGTGTTCATGAACTTCCGCGCCGACCGCGCTCGCGAACTGACCCGTGTGTTCGTCGAAGACAACTTCAGTGAGTTCGAGCGTGCCCGCCAGCCGAAACTGGCCGGTTTCGTCATGCTGACCCAATACGCCGCCAGTATTCCTGCGCCGTCGGCTTTTGCTGCCGGCAGCCTGGAAAACGTGCTGGGCGACTACCTGGCGAAAAACGGCAAGACCCAGCTGCGCATCGCCGAAACCGAAAAATATGCCCACGTGACCTTCTTTTTCTCCGGCGGCCGCGAAGAACCGTTCCCGGGCGAAGAACGCATCCTGATTCCGTCGCCGAAAGTCGCCACCTATGACTTGCAACCGGAAATGAGCGCACCGGAAGTCACCGACCGCATCGTCGACGCCATCGAAAACCAGCGTTACGACGTGATCGTGGTCAACTACGCCAACGGCGACATGGTCGGCCACAGCGGCGTGTTCGAGGCTGCGGTCAAAGCCGTTGAATGCCTGGACCTGTGCGTGGGTCGCATCGTCGACGCACTGGAAAAGGTCGGTGGCGAAGCGCTGATCACGGCTGACCATGGTAACGTCGAGCAAATGTCCGATGAGACCACTGGCCAGGCGCACACTGCGCACACCACCGAGCCGGTGCCATTCATCTATGTCGGCAAGCGCGACCTGAAGGTCCGCGAAGGCGGTGTGCTGGCGGACGTGGCGCCGACCATGCTGAAGTTGCTGGGCCTTGAGCAACCGGTGGAAATGACCGGGA
The DNA here is from genome assembly GCF_056398125.1 of Pseudomonas sp. 05L36. Taxonomy (NCBI): domain Bacteria; kingdom Pseudomonadati; phylum Pseudomonadota; class Gammaproteobacteria; order Pseudomonadales; family Pseudomonadaceae; genus Pseudomonas; species Pseudomonas sp. 05L36. The sequence goes on from NZ_JBFTOU010000010.1 coordinate 111,738, forward strand.
CTTCGATTCTGGTCTGATTGGATCTCCCAAACGCCACAAAACCTGTGGGAGCGAGCTTGCTCGCGATAGCAATCTGACATTCAATATCAATGTTGAATGTTAAGACGCCATCGCGAGCAAGCTCGCTCCCACATTGGTTCAGGGTGTTTTTCAGCCCAGTCATCACACAGTCAGAAATGGGCATTTTTTTTGCCGCCCATGGCGGGCATACTAGGCCGTCCCTTTCCCTGGTGCCGCCCGCCCCTATGCTTCGCGTCCTGATAGCCCTAGCTCTGACTTGCCTGCTCCAACCGGCCTTTGCTGACGAGCGCGCAGACACCCAACAACAGTTGGACGCCACGCGTCAGGACATTGCCGAGTTGAAGAAACTGCTGGGCAAGCTGCAGGAAGAGAAGTCCGGTGTGCAGAAAGAGCTCAAGGGCACCGAAACCGAAATGGGCAAGCTCGAGAAGCAGGTCGAAGCCCTGCAAAAAGAGCTGAAGAAAAGCGAAGCCGAGCTACAGCGCCTCGATGCAGAGAAAAAAAAACTCCAGAGCGCGCGCATTGAACAGCAACGACTGATCGCCATTCAGGCCCGGGCCGCCTACCAGAACGGTCGCCAGGAATACCTCAAGCTGCTGCTCAACCAGCAGAATCCGGAAAGATTCGCCCGCACCCTTACCTATTACGACTACCTGAGCCAGGCTCGCCTGGAGCAGCTGAAGAATTTCAACGAAACCCTGCGCCAACTGTCCAATGTCGAGAAAGATATCACCATGCAGCAGGCGCAATTGCTGGTGCAGCAAAGTAGCCTCGACACCCGGCGTGGCGAACTCGAGAAAGTTCGCCAGGAGCGCCAGCAAGTCCTGGCCAAACTCAATGACGACGTAAAGGCTCGCGATCAGAAACTGGCGGCTCGCGAGCAGGATCAGGCAGACCTGTCTAAAGTCCTTAAAACCATTGAAGAAACTCTTGCCCGCCAGGCCCGTGAGGCAGAAGAAGCGCGGCAAAAAGCGCTGATTGCCCAGCAGGAAGCCGAAAAAAAGCGTTTACGTGAGGCCCAGGCGCAGGCGGATGCCAGCGACGACGCCCCACGCAAACCGGTCAGATCGACACCAGGCGCACTGGTTTCCAGTTCCGGCGAGACCTTTGGCGGCCCGTTTGCGTCAACCCGCGGCAAACTTCCCTGGCCTGTCGATGGTCGACTGCTGGCGCGTTTCGGTGAAAGCCGTGGGGACGATGCCCGGACCAAGTGGGACGGCGTGATGATCGGCGCGTCTGCCGGCAGCGCGGTACATGCCGTGCACGGTGGTCGCGTGGTGTTCGCCGACTGGTTGCGTGGCGCCGGGTTGCTGGTGATTCTCGACCACGGCAATGGTTATTTGAGTCTGTACGGTCACAACCAGACGCTGCTCAAGTCTGCGGGTGACGTTGTAAAAGCCGGTGAGCCTATTTCCACTGTCGGTAACAGTGGCGGGCAGGACACACCAGCGCTGTATTTCGCAATTCGTCAGCTGGGTCACCCGAGTGACCCAGCGCAATGGTGCCACGCGCAAGGATAGGCGTTGAGTTACCTACATTAGGAGTTCGTTCGACATGCTGCATTTGTCCCGCCTTACCTCGCTGGCCCTGACGATCGCCCTGGTGATCGGCGCGCCTCTGGCGTTTGCCGCTCAACCAGCGCCGGCGGTTGCGCCTGCGGGCACTGCTGCGACCACCAAGGCGCCACTGCCGCTGGATGAGTTGCGCACCTTTGCCGAGGTGATGGACCGGATCAAAGCCGCTTATGTCGAACCGGTGGACGACAAGACCCTGCTGGAAAACGCCATCAAGGGCATGCTCAGCAACCTCGACCCACACTCCGCCTACCTCGGCCCTGAAGATTTCGCCGAGTTGCAGGAAAGCACCAGCGGGGAATTCGGTGGCCTGGGTATCGAAGTCGGCGCCGAAGACGGCTTCATCAAGGTGGTGTCGCCCATCGATGACACCCCGGCCTCCAAGGCCGGCATCCAGGCCGGTGACTTCATCGTCAAGATCAACGGCCAGCCGACCCGTGGCCAGAGCATGACCGAAGCCGTGGACAAGATGCGCGGCAAGATCGGCCAGAAAATCACCCTGACCCTGGTGCGCGACGGCGGCACACCGTTCGACGTGACCTTGACCCGCGCCGTCATTCAGGTGAAGAGCGTGAAGAGCCAGTTGCTGGAATCGGGCTACGGCTATATCCGCATCACCCAGTTCCAGGTCAAGACCGGCGAAGAGGTTTCCAAGGCCCTGGCCAAGCTGCGCAAGGACAACGGCAAGAAACTCAAGGGCATCATTCTCGACCTGCGCAACAACCCGGGCGGGGTGTTGCAGGCGGCGGTCGAAGTGGTCGACCACTTCATCACCAAGGGCCTGATCGTTTACACCAAGGGCCGTATTGCCAACTCCGAGCTGCGCTTCTCTGCCACCGGCAAGGACGAAAGCGAAGCCGTGCCAATGGTCGTGCTGATCAACGGCGGCAGCGCTTCGGCTTCGGAAATTGTCGCCGGCGCCCTGCAGGACCAGAAACGCGCCGTGCTGATGGGCACCACCAGTTTCGGCAAGGGCTCGGTACAGACGGTTCTGCCGCTCAACAACGAGCGCGCATTGAAGATCACCACGGCGTTGTATTACACACCGAACGGCCGCTCCATCCAGGCCCAGGGCATCGTCCCGGACATCGAAGTGCGCAAGGCCAAGATCACCAGCGAGCAAGACGGCGACTACTTCAAGGAAGCCGACTTGCAGGGCCACCTGGGCAACGGCAACGGCGGCGCCGACAAACCGACCGGTTCCAGCGGCAAAGGCAAGCCGATGCCGCAGGACGACGATTATCAGTTGGCCCAGGCCCTGAGCCTGCTCAAAGGGCTGAGCATCACGTCCGGCCGTTGAGATGCTTCTGCGGTTGCTGATCGGGCTGTTGTGTTGTCTGGCGGGTGTTGCTCACGCAGAACCCGCCGGATCGACGCCCCACAAAGCCTACCTGAGTCTGATCATCGATGACCTGGGGCAGAACCTGCCCCGGGATCGCCGCGTGCTGGCCCTGCCCGGCCCGGTGACCACGGCAATCATGCCCGACACGCCCCACGCCACCGAATTCGCCCGCGAAGCCCATCGCGCCGGCAAGATCGTCATTCTGCACATGCCTATGGATCCGGCCACCGGACCGTTCGCCTGGCATCCCGAGCTGCCCGTCGAGGAGCTGGAAAAACGCCTGAACGCCGCGTTCAAAATGGTCCCGTACACCAGCGGCATCAACAACCACATGGGCAGCCACATGACCGCACAACCAGCGGCCATGGCGTGGTTGATGGCCGATTTGCAACGCCGGCATAAATTCTTCGTCGACAGCCGCACCAGCGCCCAGACCGTGGCCGCTGCCCAAGCGCAGAAGATCGGTCTGGCGAGTGTTTCGCGGGATGTGTTTCTCGATGATGAACGTACTGAAGCAGCAATCCTGACCCAGTTGCAGACCGCGATCAGCCTCGCGCACAAGCAGGGTTCGACGGTGATGATCGGGCATCCGTATCCGCAGACCCTGGCGGTGCTGGAACGCGAATTACCCAAGCTCAAGGCTCAGGGGATCGAGTGGATTGATATCCGGCAGATGATCAGCGTGCGCGGCAATCGGGCGACGGCGGCGCATGGCAAGGATGGGGTGTACCGCTAGTATCTACACCGCAGAACCCCTGTGGGAGCGAGCTTGCTCGCGATGGCGTCGTGTCAGTCGACATCATTGGTGAAGGACAGATCGCTATCGCGAGCAAGCTCGCTCCCACAGTGTTATGCACATGGCTGAAGAGGGTGTCGGGCGTTAGAGATACTGCGCCATGATCTCATCCACCCGACCTTCCTTGCGCATCTGGTCCAGCGCCGCCTGGAGCTTGGCTACCGTCTCGTCCGGCACATTCTTGTTCAGCGCCAGGTACAGCTCGGCACTGTTGAAACGCAGTACGGTTTTCAACCCGTTAACCCCTTCCTGGCGCGCCAGATAGCGTCCGGCCGGGTCACCGGTGGCCCACAGGTCGATCTGGCCGTTGACCAGTTTTTTCGCGTTGTCCTGATCACGCAGCACAACGATCGGGTTGAGGCCTTGCTTGGCCAGCGTCTCGGCAATGGCGTCGCCCTTGTAGGCGCCGATCTTGTACTTGCGCGCGTCACTCAAGGTTTCGAGGGTGATCGTGCTGTCAGCCTTGGCCAACATGATCCAGTCGTCCGGACCAATTGGGCCGACCCATTTGAACAGCTTCTCGCGATCCGGCAACCGCGCCATGACGAATACGCCGTAACCGGGTTTTTCCAGGGTGAGTTTGTAGATTCGTTCCCAAGGGAAACGCAGCGTCAGGCTGTAGGTAATGTCGGCGCGCTTGAAGATCTCGCGGACGATATCGGTGGCGATGCCATTGATGTTCTCGTCCTGAGCGAAGTTCTTGCCGTTCTTCGCCATGTTGTATGGCGGGAAGTTTTCCGTCAGCAACACTAGGTCGGTATCGGAATGGTCTGCAGCATGTGCCCCGTTAATGAGCAACAGAGAAGCGCTGGCGAGAACGAGTAGAAAGCGTTTAAGCATGTCTGGCTACCGAAATCCATGGCGTACCCAAGAGTGCCTTGGGCCCGCCATGATGTCCACTAGCCTGTATGTTTAGCGCATCACTATTCCGCGATGGGCCATATAGGCCTTGGCTTCCTGCACGGTGTATTCGCCGAAGTGGAAAATACTTGCCGCCAGTACCGCACTGGCGTGGCCTTCGATAATGCCGTCGGCCAGGTGCTGCAGGTTGCCGACACCGCCGGAGGCAATCACCGGAATGCCCAGCGCATCGCTGATGGCGCGGGTGACGCCCAAGTCGAAGCCGTTTTTCATGCCGTCCTGGTCCATGCTGGTCAGCAGGATCTCACCGGCACCCAGGCCTTCCATTTTCTTCGCCCACTCAACGGCGTCGAGACCGGTTGGCTTGCGACCGCCATGGGTGAAGATTTCCCAGCGCGGAGTTTCGCCCGGAGCGGAAACCTTCTTCGCATCGATGGCTACCACTATGCATTGCGAACCGAAATGCTGTGCGGCTTCGCCAACGAATTCCGGGTTGAATACCGCGGCGGTGTTGATCGAAACCTTGTCTGCGCCAGCATTGAGCAGGTTGCGGATGTCCTGCACGGTACGCACGCCACCGCCCACGGTCAGTGGGATGAACACCTGGCTGGCCATGCGTTCGACGGTGTGCAGCGTGGTGTCGCGGCCGTCGACGCTGGCGGTGATGTCGAGAAAGGTAATCTCGTCGGCGCCCTGCTCGTCGTAGCGACGAGCAATTTCCACCGGGTCACCGGCGTCGCGGATGTTTTCGAACTTCACACCCTTGACCACCCGGCCGTTGTCCACGTCCAGGCAAGGGATAATGCGTTTGGCCAGGGCCATGGTCGTTTCCTCAGCCTTTGTACGAATCGCAGAAAGCTTGCGCTTCGGCGACATCGAGGGTGCCTTCGTAGATCGCACGGCCGGTAATGGCGCCGATGATGCCTGGCGCTTTGGCGTCGAGCAGGGTCTTGATGTCACCCAGGTTGTGGATGCCGCCGGAAGCGATCACCGGGATCTTTGTTGCGGCAGCCAGTGCGGCGGTAAACGGTACGTTGCAGCCCTGCATCATGCCGTCTTTGGCAATGTCGGTATAAACGATGGCGGACACGCCGTCGGCTTCGAACTGCTTGGCCAGGTCGATCACCTGGATGGTGCTGATTTCAGCCCAACCGTCGGTAGCAACGAAACCGTCCTTGGCGTCCAGGCCGACGATCACCTTGCCCGGGAACGCGCGGCAGGCTTCTGCAACGAAGGCCGGATCTTTCACGGCCTTGGTGCCGATGATCACGTAGCTCACGCCGGCTTTCACGTAGTGTTCGATGGTTTCCAGGGAACGGATACCGCCGCCGATCTGGATCGGCAGGTTCGGGTAGCGCCTGGCAATGGCCGTCACCACTTCGCCGTTGACCGGCTGGCCTTCGAACGCGCCGTTCAGGTCGACCAGATGCAGACGGCGGCAACCGCCCTCCACCCACTTGGCAGCCATGCTCACCGGGTCATCGGAGAACACCGTGGAATCTTCCATGCGGCCCTGGCGCAGACGAACACAGGCACCGTCTTTAAGATCGATAGCGGGAATAATCAGCATCTGGCAAACCTTCAAATTTGAATGTTCAGCTTGGCTCGGAAATCAGTTTTTCTCGAGCGCCCACAGGTCGCTTTCGATGCTTTCGAACCTCTCTTTGAGGTGCGCCTGCACATCGAAAATCGCCCTGTTGTAATAGTGCGGAGCAATTTCACGGGTAAACAGCTCAAGAATCTCCGCTGCCTCGAACGAGCCGAGGTCGAGTTCGAAGCGGTCTTCCATGAAACGCTTGATCTTGCGATTGGCCTCGCTCTCCTGCTCGGGAGTGAGGGTTAGAATCGGCGGCTTTTTCTTGATTGCCATTTACCAGCGACCGTCCCACGCAGCGAAGTTCTGCAGCAATTGCAGGCCATGGGTATGGCTTTTCTCCGGGTGGAACTGCACGGCGAAACGCGAGCCTTCGGCCAGCGCCGCGGCGAAATCGACACCGTAGTGACCGCCCCCCACCACCTGCCGCGCGTTGGCGGCAGCGATGTAGTAGCTATGCACGAAGTAGAACCGCGCCAGGTCCGGAATGTCGTGCCACAGCGGGTGACTGACCTTCTGCTTCACTTCGTTCCAGCCCATGTGCGGGACTTTCAGGTGTTCGCCGTCTTCATGCAGGTCTTTGCCGAAGAACTTCACCGCCCCCGGAAACAGGCCGATGCAGTCGACGCCGTCGTTCTCTTCGCTGGTGTCGAGCAAGGCTTGCATGCCCACGCAGATGCCGAGGAACGGACGGTCCTGGCTGACTTCACGTACCAGCGAATCGAAGCCGAGGCGACGGATCTCCGCCATGCAGTCGCGAATCGCGCCAACGCCGGGGAAAACCACCCGGTCGGCTTCGCGAATCACGTTCGCATCGCTGGTGATCAGCACCTTGCCGGCACCGACGTGCTCGAGGGCCTTGGCCACCGAGTGCAGGTTGCCCATGCCGTAATCGATAACCGCGACTGTCTGCATTACAGGACGCCCTTGGTCGATGGCATTTGCCCGGCCATGCGGTCATCGAGCTCGACGGCCATGCGCAGGGCGCGGCCGAAAGCCTTGAACACGGTTTCGATCTGGTGGTGGGTGTTGGTGCCACGCAGGTTGTCGATGTGCAGGCTGACCAAAGCATGGTTGACGAAGCCCTGGAAGAATTCCTGGAACAGGTCAACGTCGAAGCCACCGACGGTGGCGCGGGTGTACGGAACATGCATCTGCAGGCCTGGACGGCCGGAGAAGTCGATCACCACGCGCGACAGCGCTTCATCGAGCGGCACGTAGGCGTGGCCGTAGCGACGGATGCCTTTTTTGTCGCCGATGGCTTTGGCAAACGCCTGGCCGAGGGTGATACCGACGTCTTCCACCGTATGGTGGTCATCGATATGCAGGTCGCCCTTGCTGACAATATCCAGGTCGATCAGCCCGTGACGGGCGATCTGGTCCAGCATGTGCTCAAGAAAAGGAACACCGATATCGAATCGGGCCTTTCCGGTGCCATCGAGGTTGATCGAGGCTTTGATCTGGGTTTCCAGAGTGTCGCGCTCGACAGACGCCTTACGTTCGGCCATCACCAGCTCCGCAAAATCATTGGGCGAAAAAGGCAGCCATTATAGGGGCGCGGGCGCCAAACAGAAACACGCGAGGTGATATCCCTGACGGAGTGAACGCCGCGTCGTCAGGATGTACATGTCCGCACAAGCAAAAGATCGCAGCCTTCGGCAGCTCCTACGCCGACCGCGTCCACACAATGTGATGTGAACGCTGACCGTAGGAGCTGCCGAAGGCTGCGATCTTTTCGGGCATAAAACCAATGTGCCTGACACAACACAGGCCAGGCACAAAGCGTCTATTTAATGGAACAACACCGCCGTTTTTTGCAGAGTCACCCACACACCCCACGCCAACGGAATGCCCACCACCAGCCACGCCGCAACCGCCAGCGGCTTGGTGCCCGGCGCGGCTTTCCACTCCAGCACGGTGCTGCTGTCGGCACCTTTGTCATGGCCCAGCGCCTGTTCGGCGGCCAGTTCGGCGTCGGTCATGAAGTACTTGTCCGCCACCGGACGCACCAGCAGGTTGCACAGGAAACCCAGCACCAGCAGGCCGGCGAGGATGTACAGGGTGATGTCGTAAGCGGCGGCGCGCTCGACGCCGATGCTCAGCTGATACTCACGCAGGTAGTTCACCAGCACCGGACCCAACACGCCCGCCGCCGCCCATGCGGTCAACAGGCGACCGTGGATCGCACCGACCATTTGCGTACCGAACAGGTCCGCCAGATACGCCGGAACCGTCGCGAAACCACCGCCATACATCGACAGGATGATGCAGAACGCCGCCACGAACAGCGCGACGTTGCCCAGGTGGCCGAGGTTCGGAATCAGTGCGTACAGGGCAAAACCCAGGGCAAAGAACACGAAGTAGGTGTTTTTGCGGCCCAGGTAATCCGAGAACGAAGCCCAGAAGAAACGCCCGCCGATGTTGAACAGACTCAGCAAACCGGTGAAACCGGCAGCAATGGCGGCAATCGAAGCCAGTTGTGAAGCATCGAGTTGACCGAATGCCAGGTCATGGCCCAGCAACTTGCCACCGAACACTTCCTGCAACAGCGGCGATGCCATGCCGAGGATGCCGATACCGGCCGATACGTTCAGGCACAGCACCAACCACACCAGACGGAACTGCGGCGTCTTCCAGGCCACATTCACGTGAACATGACGATGAGTGATCATTGCGTTCGAGGCTTTTTTCGCCGGGGCAGTCCAGCCTTCAGGCTTCCAGCCGGTTGGTGGGACGCGGTAGGACAATGCGCCACCGATCATGAACACGAAGTAGATCGCGGCCATCACCAGGAAGCTCTGCCACACGCCGACGCTGGTTGGCGAAGCGAAATGCCCCATCAACGCCGCCGCCAGTGGAGCACCGACCATTGCGCCGCCGCCGAAGCCCATGATCGCCATGCCGGTCGCCATGCCGCGCTTGTCCGGGAACCATTTGATCAGGGTCGACACCGGCGAAATGTAGCCCAGGCCAAGGCCGATACCGCCAATGACCCCGGAGCCGATCCACATCAGCCAGATCTGGTGGGTGTACACCCCTAGCGCCGAAATCAGCAGGCCGCCACACCAGCACAGTGCCGATACGACACCGGCCTTGCGCGGTCCGGCGTGTTCCAGCCAGCCACCCCAGATGGCGGCCGAGCATCCCAGGAAGATGAAGAACAGGGTGTAGATCCAGCCGAGCATCGAGATCGGCCAGTCACACTGGGACGAAAAGACTTGTGCGATAAAACTCATGTCCGGTGCGCAGGCCACTGGAGCGGTGATGCCCAGCGCCTTGGACAGCGGCAACCAGAACACCGAAAAGCCGTAGGCCATGCCGATGCAAAGGTGGATGGCCAACGCGGCCGGTGGCACCAGCCAACGGTTGAAACCGGGCTTGGCGATGATCCGTTCCTTGGACAGGAACGCAGGCTGGTCGGCGCTGAAGCCGTCCGCCGTGATGCTCGTGGTCATTGTGTATCCCCAATTATCAGTAGGGTTCGCCAGCCACGGTTCACTCCCGGCCTTGATGCACGCAAGCATGACCGTTTTTTTTGGTGGAGCACCTTGTTGTGCGACAACAGGTCGCAGAAGGACGGACGAACGGGCAAAGGTTACCATCTGCAAGTGACAGAAAATCCAAACTGACATCACCTTTTGTACGTCATCTGATCTCCATCGTTTCATGACCTCACAGGAATCACCATGCCGATCATTGTCGAGCCGCTGAACCAAGCCACTGCCCAGGATCGGCAGGATCTGCAGAAGATCTACTGCGACGCCCCGGACTGGATGTTCGCCCCTTTTTCAGGGGCCGCGCAGTTGATCGAAGACTGTTTGCGCGACGGCACACTGATCGCCGGACGCTTCAACGATCGCCTGCTGGGCGCGGCCCGCCTGCAAAGGCACCAAGACGCCTGGCACTTGTCCCAAATATGTGTGCGAAAAATTACCCGTCGCCGTGGTGTTGCCGAGCGACTGGTCGCCGAAGCCCAGAAAATGGCCGCGCAATCGGGCATGACCCTGCGCTTGCTCGCGCCTGCCGGGCATCTGGAGGCACAGGCACTGGCCGCCAAGCTGAAACTGCCGCTGGATGTATTGCCGGCGTGATCACTGACCGGTCGTCTGTTCGGGGGCGCTATACTCCTCGGCTAAATTTTGAATTCGACTAATTACAAGGACTCGCCCATGAAAGCGTTCGGCAAAATCCTGGGTCTGGTACTTCTGGGGCTGTTGCTGATCATTGTGGCGCTGGGCTTTGCCCTGACCCACCTCTTCGATCCCAACGACTACAAAGACGAGATTCGCCAGATTGCCCGCGACAAGGCCCACATCGAGCTGACGCTCAATGGCGATATCGGCTGGAGCCTGTTCCCGTGGCTGGGCCTGGAGCTGCACGACGCCAGTGTGGCGACCCTGATCAAGCCTGCCGAGCCGTTTGCCGACTTGCAGATGCTCGGCCTGTCGGTACGCGTACTGCCGCTGCTGCGCCGTGAAGTGCAGATGAGCGACGTGCGCGTCGAGGGCCTGAACCTGCGCCTGAACCGCGACAAGGACGGTCACGGCAATTGGCAAGACGTCGGCAAGCTGCCGGCACCGGCCAATACCGACGCGACCAGCACCCCGCCGGCCGCTGGCGAACCTGCGCCCGAAGCCAGCGTCGCGGCGGAAAAACCGCCGCAACCGATTCGCCTGGACATCGACAGCCTGACCGTGAACAACGCACGGGTTGAATACACCGACGAACGAACCGGCAAGAGTTTCAGCGCCGAAAGCATTCAGTTGAGCACCGGTGCGGTTCACGACTCCGTCAACATTCCGCTCAAGCTCACGGCTTTCCTGTCAGCCAACCAGCCGGCATTGCGTGTGCGTACCGAGCTCAATGGTGAGGTGCGCATCGCACGCGCACTGCAGCGCTATCAACTCGAAGACATGAAGTTGTCCGGTGAAGTGACCGGCGACCCATTGCAGGGCAAGACCATGACGTTCTCCGCCCAGGGCCAGCTGGTGCTGGACAAGGCCGCCAACGTTGCCGAATGGACGGGTATCAAGATCTCCGCCAACCAACTGCGGGCACTGGGTGAACTGAAGGTCAACGACCTCGACAAGACCCCACAAGTCAGCGGCGGCATCTCGATTGCCCAGTTCGACCTGGCGAAATTCGTCGACAGCGTCGGCCAGAAGCTCCCGGCCATGGCCGAAGGCAGCCTGAGCAAAGTCGAGCTGGTCAGCCGATTGGCAGCGACACCGACCAGCCTGGCGCTCGACGACCTCAACCTGAAAGTCGACGACAGCACCTTCAGCGGCCGTATCGCCGTCGAAGACTTCGCCAAGCAATCGTTGCGCGCAGCACTCAAGGCCGACACCTTCAACGTCGACCGTTACCTGCCACCGAAATCCGCCGAGGCCAATAGCGCGACACAAGTGCGTCAGGCCGAAGTCGCCAGCACCGAAGCCAATGCCATGGCCGGCGCCGGCAGCACTCCATTGCCACCCGCGCCGACCAAGGACGCGTGGAGCAACGAACGCCTGTTGCCCGTGGAACGCTTGAGCAAGCTCGATGTGGACGCCGACCTGACCTTCGGCCAGTTGACCCTGCAAAAACTGCCGATCAATAACGCTGCGCTCAAGGCCACCGGCCAGGGCGGCCTGCTGACACTGGCCAACCTGCGCGGCGACCTGTACGAGGGCAACTTCGAAACCACCGGCACGCTCGATGTACGCCAGCCAGTGCCGGCGCTGAACCTGCAGACGAAAATCAGCCGGGTACCGGCAGAAAAAATCCTCGAAAGCCAGGGCAAGAACCCGCCGGTCAAAGGCCTGGTCACGCTCAACAGCAGCCTGACCGGCAGCGGCAACAGCCAGAAAGCGTTGATCGAAACCCTCAACGGCAACGCCAGTTTCGTCATCAACAATGGCGTGCTGCTCAACGCCAACCTTGAGCAACAGCTGTGCAAAGGCATTGCCACGCTCAACCGCAAAACCCTCAGCGGCGAGCCGCGGGGCAAGGACACACCGTTCCAGGAGCTCAAGGGCAACCTGACCTTGCGTAACGGCGTGGCCAGCAACCCCGACCTGAAAGTGCGCATCCCGGGCATGACCGTCAACGGTGACGGTGACATCGATCTGCGAGTGCTGGGCATGGACTACCGCGTCGGCATCATCGTCGAAGGCGATACCAGCGCCATGCCGGACCCGGCCTGTCAGGTCGGCGACAAGTTTGTCGGCATCGAGTGGCCACTGCGCTGCCGCGGCCCGCTGGAGCTGGGCGCCAAGGCTTGTCGCCTGGATAACGACCGCATGAGCCAGGTCGCGGGCAAACTGGCAGGCGACAGGATCAGCGAAAAAATCGACGAGAAATGGGGCGACAAGGTCGACCCGAAACTCAAAGACGCGCTCAAGGAGCTGTTCAAGCGATGAGAGCCGAGCAGTTTTCAACGGCGGTGCTGGACTGGTTCGACCGCCACGGCCGTCACGATTTGCCCTGGCAGCAGGACATCAACCCGTATCGGGTATGGGTCTCGGAAATCATGTTGCAGCAGACCCAGGTCAGCACCGTGCTGAACTACTTCGACCGTTTCATGGCCTCGTTGCCAACGGTCGAAGCCCTGGCGGCGGCACCGGAAGACGAAGTGCTGCACCTGTGGACGGGCCTGGGTTACTACACCCGCGCGCGCAATTTGCAGAAGACCGCGAAGATCGTCGTCGAGCAGTTCGGCGGCGAATTTCCCCGGGATGTGGAAAAACTCACGGATCTGCCGGGGATCGGCCTGTCCACCGCTGGCGCCATTGCCAGCATCAGCATGGGCCTGCGCGCGCCGATCCTCGATGGCAACGTCAAACGGGTGCTGGCGCGATTTACCGCACAAGAGGGCTATCCCGGCGAGCCGAAGGTCGCCAAACAGCTCTGGGCCAACGCTGAGCGCTTTACGCCGCAGACCCGCGTCAACGCCTACACCCAGGCGATGATGGACCTGGGCGCCACGCTCTGCACCCGCAGCAAACCGAGCTGCCTGCTGTGCCCGCTGGAAAAGGGCTGTGAGGCGCACATGCTCGGCATGGAAACCCGCTACCCGATCCCCAAGCCGCGCAAAGCCATCCCGCAGAAACGCACATTGATGCCGATGCTCGCCAACAGCGAGGGCGCAATCCTGCTTTACCGTCGCCCGTCCACGGGCCTGTGGGGCGGTTTGTGGAGCCTGCCGGAACTCGACGACCTCGATGACCTGCCGCATCTGGCATCGCAGCACTCGCTGGAACTGGGCACCCAACAGGCATTGCCGAGCCTGGTGCACACCTTCAGCCATTTTCAGTTATCCATCGAACCCTGGCTGGTTCAGGTCCAGGAGTCCGGCCATCACGTGGCCGAGGCTGACTGGCTCTGGTATAACCTCGCCACCCCGCCGCGCCTGGGCCTTGCCGCCCCGGTCAAAACCTTGCTCGAACGCGCGGCCGCCGTATTGAACGCAGGAGAGTCGTCATGACCCGCACCATCATGTGCCGCAAGTACAAAGAAGAATTGCCAGGCCTGGAGCGCGCTCCCTTCCCGGGCGCCAAAGGCCAGGACATTTTTGACCACGTCTCGCAAAAGGCCTGGGCCGACTGGCAGAAGCACCAGACCCTGCTGATCAACGAAAAACGCCTGAACATGATGAACGCCGAAGATCGTAAATATCTGCAGGGCGAAATGGACAAGTACTTCTCCGGCGAGGAATACGCCAAGGCCGAAGGCTACGTGCCGCCGTCGGAATAACCCCGATTTATCGGGGGTCGGAACGTAAGCGACGGTAATAATTAAATTTTTTTTGAAAACTTGCTTGACGACCCCCTGAAAAACCCGTTTAATGCGCCCCGTTGCCCAGATAGCTCAGTCGGTAGAGCAGGGGATTGAAAATCCCCGTGTCGGCGGTTCGATTCCGTCTCTGGGCACCAAATACCGAAAACCCTGAATCGCAAGATTCAGGGTTTTTTTATGCGTGCGATTTGACGAAGCACTGCTCCAGTCACCATCGAAGCGACAATTCCCACCTCCTCTCGCCACGCCAGCAAGTGCCCGTAATGGTTGCCGGGGCTGAGCCCCCAAAAGCTTCAGACATTGGAAATCGGCCCTTCCTGGCAGTCTCTTGGTTTGTCGGAACGTTCCGTATGCTTTAACGGAATTGGATGACATACGCTGATCATCGGCTCGTGCAGAATTGGAGGATAAGCTGCCGCACAGGCGGGAGCAGATACACAACAGGGAAGACAATGACTGAGGCTATTCAACCAGACGTCGAAACCGCTGAGTTTTTTACCGAACAAGAAATCAGAACGTTCAGCTTTGATATCCAGCAGTCAGCATTGCTGCACATGTTCGCCGAAGAGCTGGCCGCCATCGGCGGGCCGCAGGCACCAGGAGCCAAGTCCAAAGCCGCTTTGGCAGCCATTGAATTGAAGTTCTCGTTTTCGAAAGACCAATGCGAACTGCTGGGTGCCTACTCCGATGGCCTTGTTTCCGTATTGATCTTTGAAGGGCTGCAAAAAATCACCGATGTCAGCCCTCCCAATGAACTGCCCGACCTGACATCCCTGGAAAACCGATACGACGTTCTTTGCCTGGCCGCCCGTAATCAGATCTTGTTGAAACTGGTGGATAACAGTGCCTTTGCCTACGACATGGACAATGAAGGAAAACTGGTTCGATTGGTGGCCAACTTCAAGGGCGGCGGACTGACCAAAATCCCTGCCGAGCCGGACATCAAAGAACTGAGTTCCCACTCAGGCCTGGCGCTCGGCCCACACACCGAGGCGCCTTACTGGTGCGCGATAAACGCGAAAGACGGGCACTCCCCATCGCCGTCGTCGCTCATACTCTCCGCCCTTTGGAACTCGAGCCTGGAACCGACTTCGGTAATTCCGCTGCCACCCGTGCTGGAAAAAATCGGTGTAACCAACTGCCTCGCCCTGACTACAGGGAATTTTCAGTTCACCCGCAGTGACTCCTTCGTCAGTGGCAAGGGAGGGGACGGGCGCAATGTTTCGATACTGGAGTTCGATGACAAGGTCGGATTCGCGGCCCGTTTCAACTCATACCGATTTTCGGTCAGCGATAACGCCCCTCGCTTTGTCAAAACGGCCTACGCCGCTCTTTGCCGGAGCGTAGGCGAAGCAGCTCCAGTCGAGTACACGCTGACGCAAGAGTCGGCAATGGTCATCAATAACGTTCGAGCACTGCATTGTCGTGATCTGATCAAAGACAACAGACGTGTTCTGGTCCGCATTTTCGGACTATCGAAGTTTTCTTCCCCCATTGTTATCACAGACGACCCGTTGCGACTTCAGGGCTGAGGTCTGTCACAGCTTCAGACTATTGAATGACCAGTCAAGTAGATGACCGGCCAATAATTGTAAAAGAGGGATTGGGATGTCTTGGGATGTAATTAGCCTATTGGCGCTCGTCGCGTTCTGCGCCGGTTTTTTTGATGCCATTGCAGGTGGGGGCGGGCTGATAACATTGCCTGCACTTTTTCTGGCTGGGATGGACCCCATCAGTGCGATTGCCACGAACAAGTTCCAGGCCGCTTCGGCAACTGTATCGGCAACTGTAACCTTTGCTCGCAAAGGGATGATCGAGTGGCGCGAAGGTCGTTTCCTGGTTGTCTGCGGGTTTACTGGCGGCGCCAGTGGTGCCTTGCTGGTCAGCTCTATTGATAAGCGCTATCTGGAAGTTTGCGTACCTATCATGCTGATTCTGGTAGCCATCTATTTTGCGCTCTCTCCAAAGCTGGCCAATGAAGATCGACGCAAGAGAATCGGCATTCTGCTTTTTTCGTTTACCGTTGCGCCGATTCTTGGCTTCTACGACGGTATATTTGGCCCCGGTGTGGGCTCTTTCTTTATCGTCGGATTCGTACTGCTCTGCGGCTTGGGCATGATGCGGGCCATGAGCTTTACCAAACTTGCCAACGCCTCATGCAATCTCGGTTCTCTGTCGGTCTTTATCACCAAAGGTGTGATTATCTGGCCGGTAGCCATTGCCATGGCTTTGGCAGCCTTCGTCGGCGCTCAATTGGGTGCACGGGCCGCTGTCCGGGTCGGACCACGGTTGATCAAACCCATGTTGATCGTGGTCTGCTGCGCCTTGGCCATCAAGCTGCTGAGCGTAGAAACCAACCCTTTACGCGTTGCACTCATCCAAGCGTACGCGGGTGTTAATAACGAAAAACCCTGAGTCGCAGGACCCAGGGTTTAGAGCTCTCGTTAACTCGCATCATTCCAGTGGAAAACCAGGTTACGGGCTGCACCACTGCCAACATCGACAACGTCCTGCCGTGTTTCGCCGTTGCGCGTCGCAATGACCGTGTATTTACCGGCAGGCAGATTCACGTAAACCAGCGGACCGGCGTCGTTGAGCGTCAGTACGGTCTGCCCCGGGGCTTTCTGAATAACTACCTTCACGTCAGGAATGTATTTATTTTCCGTCCCGACAGAGAACGTCATGTGCAGGTTATAGCCGGTGGTCTGCTGGATGGCCTTGGACTCATCCTCGCCGATACCGCCGGACAGGTAGGCGATGCCGTTTTGCTCATGGCTTTGCACCTGCACCCCCGAGCTGTCGATGGGCTCAAGGCTGGCGGCAGGTGACATCGCTGGAAACATCAGCACGCCTACAGCGGTGAGGGGCAACAGGAGTGTATGGAGGTATTTCATGATGACGACTCCCGGGCTCTGCAGAACCCAATCGTTACATCCTTTGGATTTCCAGTCGGAGGGAAGGGTTCAGATTGATTTGGCCTGAGTACGAAACGTACTACGCCATTTGTTCCTCAGCCCTCGCCTGCCCTCCGACACGTCCTGCCAGCGAACCCGGCATTTCCTGCCTGTGTTTCAGTAACTCCCGGCATCTTCGAAGGGTGCTCACTTGTCATTCTCTTTCGCTGTTCAACCTGCTGCGGAAGACTTCATGACGGCCCTCACACCCAACGACACTCACGACCCACATCTCGCATCACTGCTTGGCAGCCTTGGCAAATTGATCCATCAGGCACGTCAAAAGGCGCTTCGGGCGGTCGATACCGTGCAAGTACAAACCTGTTGGCAGATCGGGCGACATATTGTCGAGTTCGAGCAGGAAGGGGCTCGGCGTGCGAGATATGGCAAACGCTTACTGGCCACTTTGGCGAAAGTGCTCAGTGCCGACTTCGGCAAAGGCTTTGACGAACGCAATCTGCGTTACATGCGGGATTTTTATCAAACTTTTCCAATTTGGAACGCAGTGCGTTCCGAATTGAGCTGGACCCACTACCGCCGCCTGCTTCGGGTCGACAACGACAGCGCGCGCCTCTGGTACATGAACGAATCAGTCACCCAAAACTGGTCAAGCCGAGCGCTGGAGCGCCAGATCAATACGCTGTACTACGAACGCCTGCTGGCGAGCCGCGATCGCGGCAGTCTCAAGCAGGAGGCCGCCACCCACATTCAGAACATGAAGGCCAGCCCTCGGGATTTCATCCGTGATCCGGTGGTACTGGAGTTTCTTGGTTTACCCAATGCCGGCAAGCTTCAGGAAAGCGAGATCGAACAAGCGCTGATCGAACAATTGCAGGGCTTCTTGCTGGAACCGGGAAAGGGCTTCGCATTCATTGCCCGCCAGCAACGCATCAGTATCGGCAGCAAAGACTTCTGCATCGATCTGGTGTTCTACAACTACTTGCTCAAGTGCTTCGTCATCTTCGATATCAAGCGCGGTGAACTGACCCATCAGGATCTGGGGCAGATGGACATGTACTTGAGCATGTACGACGACCTCAAACGTGGCGCACAAGACAGTCCCACTGTCGGCATCATTCTCTGCGCGCAAAAGGATGAATCCGTGGTGCGTTGCTCAGTGCTGGAAGGCAACGAGCAACTGCTCGCCAGCAAGTACAAGCTTGTCCTGCCGAGTGAAGAGGAACTGCGTAACGAACTGGATCGGCAATGGGCGGCACTTGAAGAACGACTGCTCGATCAACAACCGCGTTGAGGCGAACGGATTGTTCATCAACGACATCAAGACTATCGTTGGCAGCTACCCGCAAAGGACTGACGCCGATGAATTTGCAGGACACGCCTCCACCGGCCCCCACTCAAATCGAGCTGCCGCTGCCGATTACCACGCCCGGCAAACCGTTCAAGGAAACCGCTTCGGACGGTTTCATCCTCGGTGGCTTCACTTGGCGACACGCCTCTCAGGACGCCGCTCGTCCGGTCGTGATCATCAATGCCGCCACCTCGGTCCGTTGCCGCCATTACTCGCGCTTCGCCGACTACCTGTTCGCCCACGGCTTCGATGTCATCACCTATGACTACCGCGGCATCGGCGAGTCGCGGCCGGCATCGCTCAAGGGGCTTCAAGCCTCGTGGACCGATTGGGGAGCGCTGGATTTCGAGGCGATGCTCAAGCGCGCACAGCGTGAGTTCCCAAGGCAGCCTATCGATGTGGTCGGCCACAGCTTTGGCGGCTGTGCAGCGGGGCTGGGGGCGTCCGGGCACCTGATCCGGCGTCTGGTGACGGTCGGTGCGCAATTCGCCTACTGGCGCGACTATGCGCCGGCCCATCGCTGGCGCATGTTCGGCAAGTGGCATGTGCTGATGCCATTGGTAACGATGATCTACGGCTACTTTCCGGGCAAACGCCTTGGCTGGCTGGAAGACACACCCGCCGGCGTGGTCCGTGACTGGAGCTTCTCCACTGCCCGTTTCGAGAAACGCTCCAGCGCCCGCACAATCAGCAAAACCGCCGGGCAGCTGCCCTTTGCCGGTGTCACCGCGCAAACCCTGGCCATCAGCATCAGCGACGATCCCTACGGCACAATCCCGGCCATCGAACGCCTGCTCGGCTACTTCACCGGCAGCACAAACTCTCACCTGCGTATCCATCCCGAAGACATCGGCGAAGAAGAAGTCGGACATTTCGCCTTTTTTCGCAGCGCATACCAAGCCACACTATGGCCCATTGCATTGACCTGGCTGCAAAACGGCGAACTGGCCCCCGATACCCCCGGGCGGCGAGTACCACGCAGTTAGGCCTTTTGCCCTTTCAACGAATACGGAACGATGCCCATGGCCTCCGCCAACAAGCAGCAAAAACGCGCCTCCCGCGCCAAGGCCAAGGCCAAGCAGAACCGCACCCAGCGGGCTGCCGCGCCGGTGGAACTGGACCCGAACGATGATCGCATCGACTTCGAATCGGTGGACCTGACCGACATGTTCAAGGAGATGATCGACGCACAAAAGATCAGCCAGCAGGCCATGTGCGCGGCCTTTCTGGAACATCCGCTTATCGCACTGGTACTGGAGCAGGAAGGTGAGGAAACAGCGACAGACTTCATCCTCGCTGCTCTGATCGAATATCGCCAATGGTCGACCGAAACCGACGAAGCCAGCGCCCTGGCGTGGATCGAATCACCGGCCTTCCAGGCTGACTACGTGGCGGCGTCCGACGCCATTGCCGCGCAAACCCAACAGAAACCGAACTGAGTTCCCATGGCCTCCCTGAACAAGCAACAGAAACGCGCCAAGCGTGCAAAAGCCAAAGCCAAGCAGATCAATATCCACGGCCGCAAACCCGCCGCGCTGGACGATGACCTTGGCCACCTCGCCGAACCGATCCCGGAATACACCCTGGCGATGTTCAGCAAAATGCGCGACGCGGAAGCCGTCAACCGCAGCGAAATGCTCTCGGTGCTGCTGACGAACCTCGCCTTTATCATCATCGACCATCCAGAACTGCTGGACATGGAAAACGCCGATGACGAAGGCATGGCCGCCACCCACCTGGCCGCCGACATGCTGATCGACTACCGCATGTGGGCCGACGGCATGGACCGCGACGCCGCCCAGGCATGGCTGAGCGAGCCGCAGTTCATCGCCGATTTCAGCGCTGCACTGGATGTCTACCGCGAGTCGCTGGAAGTACCGGAAGAAAAAGCCGAGTAAGGGTTACGACTCAAACAAAAACGGCCGCTCGTCATCACTGACAGCGGCCTTTTTAGCTCTGAATCGAGTGCTTTCCTTCCGTCAGGCACCGCGTATATCCCATTGACATATCCAGCGCAAAATCTATCCTTTGGACACATCGCGCCAGCAAAAGCGCAGGAGGTCCAAATGGAACAGACAACCCTTTTCATGAGCAATCGAAGCCAGGCCGTTCGCCTGCCGAAAGCTGTAGCCATGCCAAGCGACGTGAAACGAGTCGACGTCGTCGC
Organism: Pseudomonas sp. 05L36; assembly: GCF_056398125.1. Classification (NCBI taxonomy): domain Bacteria; kingdom Pseudomonadati; phylum Pseudomonadota; class Gammaproteobacteria; order Pseudomonadales; family Pseudomonadaceae; genus Pseudomonas; species Pseudomonas sp. 05L36. The sequence continues at coordinate 132,132 of NZ_JBFTOU010000010.1, forward strand.
CGTAGGTCGAAGCCGAATCATCACTCCCGCCGGTGAAACCTGGGACAGTTGGTTCGATGGCGAAAGCATCACGGCAGACTTCATGACCGATCGCGAGCAACCCGCCGAGCAGGAGCGTGAGTCGTTCTGATGATCAAGTACATGCTCGATACCAACATCTGCATCTTCACCATCAAGAACAAACCACAGGTGGTACGGGAGGCGCTCAACCGTCATCACGGCCAACTGTGCATCAGTGCGGTCGCGCTGATGGAACTGATCTACGGCGCGGAAAAATCAGCAGCGCCCGAAAAAAACCTGGCGGTCATCGAGGGCTTCGCCGCCCGACTTGAAGTCCTGCCCTTCGACAACGAAGCAGCAGCGCACACCGGAATGATTCGATCCGAACTGGCAAAGGCCGGCACACCCATAGGCCCGTACGACCAGATGATTGCCGGGCACGCACGCTCACGCGGGTTAATCGTGGTCACCAACAACCTGCGGGAGTTCGAGCGCGTTCCAGGGTTACGCGTAGAAGACTGGGTTCATGTCGACTGAACACCGAACAATCGACAGAAACAAAAACGGCCGCTCGTCATCACTGACAGCGGCCGTTTTGCATTACGCGGTATGGATCAGTTCAGCACCACCGCGCCGCGTTTTTCCAGGTTGCGGCGGCGAGCCACCAGCAAGCCGGCCGCTACCACCAGAGCACTGAGCAAGCCGGTCGCGAGAATTTCCACACGATGGGCTTCCTGGAACAGCATGATGGTCAGGGCCGCGACGATGAACACGATCACCGCGTAGGTCAGGCCCGGGAACAGCCACATGCTGAAGACGATTTTCTCACCGCGAGCCACACGCTGTTTGCGCATGCGCAGTTGCGAGATCGCAATCACCAGGTACACCAGCAGAGCAATAGCGCCGGAGCTGGCCAGCAGGAATTCGAACACCGCCGCCGGGGCCACGTAGTTGGCGAAAGTTGCCAGGAACGCGGCACCAGTGGACAGCATCACCGCCCAGTAAGGCGTACCACTTTTGTTGGTGCGGGTGGACATGGCCGGCGCATCGCCGCGCTTGCCCAGGGAGAACAACATCCGCGACGAAGTGTAGAGCGCCGAGTTCAGGCAGCTGGTCACGGCGACCAACACCACAATGTCGACGATGATCTTGGCGTTCGGGATGCCCATGCGTTCAAGCACAGTCTGGTAGGAACCGAGGCTGGCCAGTACCGGGTCGTTCCAAGGCACCAGGGCCACGACGATGAAGATCGACACGAGATAGAACAAGCCGATCCGCCAGATCACCGAGTTGGTGGCCTTGGAGATTTGCTTGCCAGGGTTCTTCGACTCCGCGGCCGCGATGGTCACGATCTCGGTGCCCATGAAGGAGAACATGGTGGTCAGGATGGCACCCAACACCGCGCCCATGCCGTTTGGCAGGAAGCCCTGGGTGTCGAACAGATGGGAAACGCCGCTGACCTGGCTGCCCGGCAGGAAGCCGAAGATCGCCATGAGGCCCAGAACAATGAAACCGATGATGGCCAACACTTTGATCAGGGCAAACCAGAACTCGAATTCACCGTAGTTTTTTACGCTGAAGAGGTTGGTCACGGTCAACAGCATCGTGATGACCAGGGCGAAGGCCCAGATGTCCACACCAGGGAACCAGGCATGCAGGATGGTCGCGGCGGCGTTGGCTTCCAGTGGAATCACCAGCACCCAGAACCACCAGTACAACCAGCCGATGGTGAAACCGGCCCAATGACCGATCGCGCGGTCGGCGTAAGTCGAAAACGAACCGGTGTCCGGCGAGGCAACGGCCATTTCGCCGAGCATGCGCATCACCAGCACCACCAACATGCCGGCGGCGGCGTAAGCCAACAGAACAGCCGGACCTGCAGCGGCGATGGCGTGACCCGAGCCAACGAACAAGCCGGCGCCGATAACCCCGGCAATCGACAGCATGGTCACGTGGCGCGGTTTGAGCCCCTGTTCGAGGCCATTAGAGCTTTGGGTACTGCTCATTAAAACTACCTTTGTAAGGAGAAGCGAATGCGTGCATCCCGTTCGGCGGTCCTTCTCGTAAAAAGAAGCCAACGGGGCGTTCTGGATTCTGCACGCAATAATTGCGCCAAAATATTTCAAAACCCTCTAGCCCGGAGATCTCGCTCTGATCGGACGGTCATCGCAACCCATTGAATTTAATGGCACTTTGCCAGAGCGTTACCCTGCAACCCACTTTGTGGGGCGAATCAGTGCACCGGAAACACACCTGAAATTGGCTCTGTGCACATTAAAAGTGCGCAACCGGTGCATTTGGCCGGATAGCGCTTCCAACACCCTGTCAAAGCTGGCAACATCGCGCCTTTTTTTGCGGCAGCCGCCGCGCTTTTTATCGACAGGCAAGGTTCAAACGGCTGTTCGGTTGTTGATGGGGCGACAGTCTGCTGCACCGATGCGACAACCTGCCACACGCCAGCCGTTTACCGTCCGTAGCGCTGTTGGCTGCCATTGAAACGCTATGCTAGGTTGGCCGCCTCGCCAGGAAGGCCGCCAACAGCAGGAGCGCAACATATATGAGGAACGCACATGGCTGAGGCCACGCCCGCGCTTGAAATCCGCAACTTGCACAAACGCTACGGTTCGCTGGAGGTGCTCAAAGGCATCTCGCTGACCGCCCGCGACGGCGATGTGATCTCGATCCTGGGTTCCTCCGGCTCTGGCAAGTCCACGTTCCTGCGGTGCATCAACCTGCTGGAAAACCCGCACCAGGGCCAGATCCTGGTCGCCGGCGAAGAACTCAAGCTCAAGGCCGCGAAGAACGGCGAACTGGTGGCCGCCGACGGCAAGCAGATCAACCGCCTGCGCAGCGAAATCGGTTTTGTGTTTCAAAACTTTAACCTGTGGCCGCACATGAGCGTGCTCGACAACATCATCGAAGCCCCGCGCCGCGTGCTCGGCCAGAGCAAGGCCGAAGCCATCGACGTGGCCGAAGCCCTGCTGGCCAAGGTTGGCATCGCCGACAAGCGCCATGCCTATCCCGCGCAACTGTCCGGTGGCCAGCAACAACGGGCGGCCATCGCCCGCACCCTGGCCATGCAGCCCAAGGTCATCCTGTTCGACGAGCCCACCTCGGCGCTTGACCCGGAAATGGTCCAGGAAGTACTTAATGTCATCCGCGCGCTGGCCGAAGAAGGCCGCACCATGCTGCTCGTGACCCACGAAATGGGCTTCGCACGTCAGGTCTCCAGTGAAGTGGTGTTCCTCCACCAGGGCCTGGTAGAAGAGCAAGGATCGCCACAGCAGGTGTTTGAAAACCCGCTTTCGGCGCGCTGCAAACAATTCATGTCCAGCAACCGCTAACGGAGCTACCCACATGCAGAACTACAAAAAGGTCTTCCTGGCTGCCGCCGTCACCCTGGCGTTCAGCGCCGGTGCCATGGCCGAATCCCTGAAGATGGGCATCGAAGCGGCTTACCCGCCGTTCAACAATAAAGATGCCAGTGGCAATGTCGTCGGCTTCGACAAAGAGATCGGCGACGCCCTGTGCGCCAAGATGAAAGTCGAGTGCACCGTCGTGACCTCCGACTGGGACGGCATCATCCCGGCCCTGAACGCCAAGAAGTTCGACTTCCTGATTTCCTCGATGTCGATCACCGACGAGCGCAAGGGCGCGGTGGACTTCACCGACCCGTACTACTCCAACAAGCTGCAATTCATCGCCAAGAAAGACGTCGACTTCAAAACCGACAAGGACTCCTTGAAAGGCAAGGTGATCGGCGCCCAGCGCTCGACCCTGGCAGGCACCTTCATGGAAGACAACATGCCGGGCGTTGAAGTCAAACTCTACGACACCCAGGAAAACGCCTATCTCGACCTGACTTCCGGCCGCCTGGACGGCATCCTGGCCGACAAGTACGTCAACTACGAATGGCTGAAAAGCGACGCTGGCCGTGGCTACGAGTTCAAGGGCGACCCAGTGGAAGAAAGCGACAAGATCGGTATCGCTGTCCGTAAAAAGGACCCGATCCGCGAGAAGCTGAACGCCGCCCTGAAAGAAATCGTCGCTGATGGCACCTACAAGAAGATCAACGACAAGTACTTCCCGTTCAGCATCTATTGATTCTGACCTGCCTGACCGGTGCCGCCGTTTGACGGCGCCGGTTCTCGGCCTTGCCTGCCGCGATTTGAAAAGAAATCCATGATTATCGACCTCTACGGATTCGGCCCGGCGCTCGCCGCTGGCGCGCTGATGACAGTGAAACTGGCACTCTCGGCCCTATGCCTGGGGCTGGTGCTCGGTCTGCTCGGCGCCTTGGCCAAGACCTCCCCGTACAAGCCGCTGCAATGGCTTGGCGGCACTTATTCGACCCTGGTTCGCGGCATCCCTGAATTGCTCTGGGTGCTGTTGATCTACTTCGGCACCGTCAACCTGATGCGTGCCCTGGGCGAGTTCTTCGGCAACCCCGACCTCGAACTCAACGCCTTCGCCGCCGGCGTGATTGCACTGGGCCTGTGCTTCGGCGCCTACGCCACGGAAGTGTTTCGCGGCGCGATCCTCGCCATCCCCAAAGGCCATCGTGAAGCCGGCGTGGCCCTGGGCCTGTCGAAGTGGCGCATCTTCACCAAGTTGATCATGCCGCAGATGTGGCGCATCGCCCTGCCCGGCCTGGGCAACCTGTTCATGATCCTGATGAAAGACACCGCGCTGGTTTCGGTGATCGGCCTGGAAGAAATCATGCGTCATGCGCAAATCGGCGTGACCGTCTCCAAACAGCCGTTCACCTTCTTTATGGTGGCCGCGTTCATGTACCTGGGCCTGACGGTGCTGGCGATGACCGGCATGCACTTCCTGGAAAAACGCGCCGCTCGCGGCTTCGCGAGGAGCACCCAATGAACTGGGAAGTCATCATCAAGTGGCTGCCGAGACTGGCCCAGGGCGCGACCCTGACCCTGGAACTGGTGGCCATCGCCGTGATCGCCGGTTTGCTACTGGCCATTCCACTGGGCATCGCCCGTTCGTCGCGCCTGTGGTGGGTGCGGGCATTTCCCTACGGCTACATCTTCTTTTTCCGTGGTACGCCGTTGCTGGTTCAGCTGTTCCTGGTCTACTACGGCCTGGCGCAGTTCGACGCGATTCGAAACAGCTCGATGTGGCCGTACCTGCGCGATCCGTTCTGGTGCGCCACGGCGACCATGACCCTGCACACAGCGGCCTACATCGCCGAGATCCTGCGCGGCGCCATCCAGGCGATTCCACCGGGCGAGATCGAAGCGGCACGGGCACTGGGCATGTCCAAACCCAAAGCGCTGCTCTATATCATCCTGCCGCGCGCCGCGCGCATCGGCCTGCCGGCCTACAGCAACGAAGTGATCCTGATGCTCAAGGCCAGCGCCCTGGCCAGCACCGTGACCTTGCTGGAACTGACTGGCATGGCCCGCACCATCATTGCCCGGACCTACCTGCCGGTGGAGATCTTCTTCGCCGCGGGCATGTTTTACCTGGTGATGGCCTATGTGCTGGTGCGCGGCTTCAAGCTGCTGGAGCGCTGGTTGCGCGTCGATGCCTGCCAAGGGCGTTGAGGATTGCGTGTTGACGGGCGAGGCCCTGCTCGCCCGTTTCACCGCGCTGGATGCTTTTCTGACAGAGCATCAGGCACTGTGGAAACCTCGGCCGTTCACTCATCGGCAACTTCCCTGGGAAGCGTCCTACCCGGAGTTAGCCGCATGGCTACGCGAGCGAACGCTGGAAGACGCGGAAAACGCTCACAACCAACCTGCCCTCCTGAATGCACCGGAACCCTTTGCTTGCTTGGCAACGATGTCCGTTGCCTTGAGTGCCGTGGATGAATTGCCCGCACGCGCGCTTGAAGCGGCCGGCCATCGGTTGAACGTCGATGTGCCGGGGCGCAAATGGCAACAGATCGAAGCCTTCGCCAGTCGATTACAGTTTTCCGAGGCACCGCGGCATTGGCTGGACTGGTGCTCGGGCAAGGGACATCTGGGGCGCCGCCTGCTACAAGCGGGGCAACAACTGACATGCCTGGAATACGACCCGGCACTGGTCACCAGCGGCCAGGCACTCAGCCAACGTCATCACCTGCACGCACTGCATATTGAACAAGATGTGCTCGCGGCAGACGCAGCTGCTTTACTGAGTGCGTATCACACGCCCATCGCGCTTCACGCCTGCGGTGATTTGCATGTGCGACTGATTCAACTCGCCAGCGCAACAGGCTGCAAACAAATCGCCATTGCGCCGTGCTGCTACAACCGGATCGGTCTTGCCCAATACTCGCCGATTTCCTCAGCCGCCAAAGGCTCCGGCTTACAGCTTTCCCTCGACGACCTCGCATTGCCCATGAGCGAAACCGTTACCGCCGGTGCCCGCGTGCGACGTCAACGCGACACCTCCATGGCCCGGCGTCTGGGCTTCGACTTGCTGCAACGGCAACTGCGCAGCATGGACGAGTACCTGCCAACCCCTTCCCTGCCCAGCGCCTGGCTGGACAAACCTTTCGCCGATTACTGCCATCACCTGGCCGCACTCAAAGAGTTATCCACAATCGTCCCGCAAGATTGGCCAGCCCTCGAAGCTGCCGGTTGGCAGCGACTGGCCGAAGTGCGCAACCTTGAACTACTACGCGGACTGTTCCGACGCCCGCTGGAGCTTTGGCTGGTCCTTGACCGGGCACTTTTCCTCGCCGAACAGGGCTACAGCGTCCGCATCGGCACCTTCTGCGACACCCCGCTCACGCCGCGTAATTTCCTGCTCCTGGCCGAACGCGCTTAAACCCGTCCGACCTGTGGATAACTCTGTTGATGGAATAATCACGGATCCAATATCCACGCCTGTTTCAGGGCAAAATCAATACTGTTCATTTTTTGTACACCTGCATAAAAAATCGAAAAAACAGGTATTTACGGACAAATGAGAACGGATCCACAAAATCGGCCTAAACCCAGTGCGCTGCCGATGGCATTGTGCATAAGCATTTAATGAAAACGACATAAATGCCTAATCCCGGACCGCTGACAGGGGAAATTGCACCGCCGCACTTCTCTTGATATACACAAACGCCAGGGCGCCAGCATGCGCGGCCACGAACAAGAACATTCTTCCGACAGGATGCGCCAGTGACTTTCATTTCCTACGCACAGAATTTCGAAGACATACGCCTGTGGCGCGCCCTCAAGACTGTCGAGAACGGCTTCTACATCGACGTGGGGGCGAACCATCCCACCCATGACTCGGTCACCAAGGCGTTCTACGACAACGGCTGGACCGGCATCAACATCGAACCGATGCCCAACTACTACCAAGCCCTGTGCCAGCAACGCCCCAAAGACACCAACCTGCAGTGCGCGGCCGGGGAAAGTGCTGACGACCTGACCTTCTACGGCATCACCGGCACTGGCCTCTCGACCCTCGACCCGGCCATGGCCAAAATGCACAAAGACGCCGGCATGGACGTGCGCAGCCAAACGATCAAGTCCCGCACCCTGACCTCCATCTGCGAAGAACACGCCCGGGACCGCGCCATTCACTTCCTCAAAATCGATGTCGAAGGCCACGAAGAAACCGTCCTGCGTGGCATGGACTTCACCCAATGGCGACCATGGGTAATCCTCATCGAAACCCCTTGGGCCCGCGACCAGACCTGGGAAAACCTCGTCATTGACGCCGGCTACCAATCCATCCTGTTCGACGGCATCAACACCTACTACCTCGCCGAAGAACACTTGAACCTCAAACCTGCCTTCGACATCCCGCCGTGCAACCTGGACGAATTCCAGTTCTGCAAAGGCCACAACTTCAGCCACCCCATCGGCGACGCCGAACACCAGCTCGCCGCCGCCCTGCAACGCGCCGAACAGGCCGAAGCACAGCTGCGCGCGATGCAAAACAGTCGAACCTGGCAAGCCATTCAGAAACTCAAGAAAACCCTGCTGCGCGCCTGACCTGAAGCTCGAACAAAAATAGTCAGAATTCAGGGGTTTACAGAAGCCAACCAATCGCTATAATCGTCGCCCTGACACGCCGGTATAGCTCAGATGGTAGAGCAACTGACTTGTAATCAGTAGGTCCCGGGTTCGATTCCTGGTGCCGGCACCACATTAGGCTCCATTGCATTCCACCGAATGCTCTGGAAGCCCCGAAAACCCGCCCTTTGGCGGGTTTTTTCGTTCCAGGACCCTCTGTCGGGATCCAACAAAATCCCCCTTCCCAGCAGCTATCTTTGGGGTACAGCGTCTTTGTTATCTGGAGACCGTACCCTATGCCACGTCTAGCGATCCCTCTCAGCGACCTGCAATGCCGTACGGCTAAACCCCGCGAACGCGCCTACAAGCTTTTCGACGGCGGCAGCATGTACCTCTTCGTCAAACCCAACGGCGTCAAGACCTGGCGCCTGAGGTATTTCAAGCCCAGCGGCAAGGAAGCCACGCTGATCATCGGCAATTACCCCATCGTGTCCTTGGCCGTCGCAAGGCGTAAGCGCGACGAGGCCAAAGCGCTGCTGCTCGACAACTTAGATCCCATGGAAGAGAAGAGAAAGGCCAAGATCGCAGCTCAGCGAGCGGCTCTGCTTTTCGAAACCGTTGCCCTTGAGTGGCACGCCGACATGTCCCGCCGCTGGACCGAAGGCCATGCAAAAACGGTGATGAGCCGACTGCGCACCCACGTGTTCCCGCTCATAGGCCAACGGCCCATCGCCGAACTCGATACCCACGACCTGCTGGAAATCACCCAGCGCATCAAGGAACGCGGCACCATAGATGTGGCGCTCAGGGTGCAGAACTACTTATCCACCATCATGCGCGGGGCCAAAAGAGCTCGGCAGATCAGCGAGAACCCCGCGCTGGATCTTGCAGGCTCGATCCACGCGCCGCGTACAATCCATCGCCCTGCACTCTCGCTCAATCGCCTGCCCGAACTGCTACACCGCATCGACAACTACCACGGCCGTGAGATGACGCGCCTCGCCGTCCTGCTAACGCTCCATGTGTTCGTCCGGTCCAGCGAATTGCGCTTCGCGCGATGGAGTGAATTCGACTTTCAACGGGCCATGTGGGAAATCCCCGACGTGCGTGCACCGATTGACGGGGTACGTAACTCCACACGTGGGACCAAGATGAACGGCGACATTCAAATCGTCCCGCTTTCACCACAAGTTATCGAGATTCTGCAGCGGCTGCGCAGCCTGAGCCGCTTTTCAGAGCTGGTGCTGCCCGGTGATCACAAATACTGGAAACCCATGTCCGAAAACACCGTGAATCAGGTGCTGCGCAATGTCGGATATGACACGGCCAAGGATGTATGCGGCCATGGTTTCAGAACTATGGCCTGTAGCGCCTTGCTAGAGTCAGGGCTGTGGACAGATGCTGCCATCGAACGGCAGATGAGCCACAAGGAACGCAACCGCGTGCGCGCCGCGTATATCCACAAGGCCGAATTCCTAGAACAGCGCAGGCTGATCATGGCGTGGTGGAGCAACTACCTCGATGCCAACCGCCATGGGCATCTGACGCCCCACGAATTCGCCCACCCGGTCGGCGACAACATCACCGCCCTGCCAAACAGTCGTGGCACATTCCATCGTGGGTAAGCCTGTGAGGTCACCGCAGTCCGCCCTTCCACGCGGGCCCATCCAAACAGGGCAGCAAAGCCGCCCTGCTTGGATGGGCCTCACTTAAAAAATCTAAAGCCGGCGCAACTGTCTGTGGAAAACTACTGATTTCCACCGGTGGATAGTTTCATCCACAGCCCCAGAATCCCCGAGAAATCGAGCCTTGACCGAAATTATCCACAGGCGTAAAAAAGATCGTGCAAGCGCTGTCGTTGACAGCAACCCAGGTAGCCAGAACCTTTGAGGCTACGCCACGAACGTGGTGGTTCACCCCCAAGTGCGATTAGCGTCCGGCGGCTCGCACAGTCACAGCAATGTGATGGATGCCTACTTCTCAGCTTTGCCTACTGCAGCAAAACCCACCCTACCCGGCTGCCCTGCAGCAACCTATCCGCTTGACCATTTCACTGCGCCAACCTGCGTTCGTCTCTTACTTCCTGGAAGAGACGAACGCTCTTACCGCTGCTGCAGCCCAACTCGTACAAGGCTTTGCGGCATTCCCCCTTGTGACAATCGGCGTGACAAACACCGAAGTCACCAGCAACAGCGATGCAGATGATGGTGCCGCAGCCCACGGAATGGACTGCACCTGACTGACAGTCAGGCATGCCCCGGTCATCGCATCCCTGCCTTCACCTGACTCAAGATCTCGCGGCGCCGGTCTCGTCAGCCAGCGCAGCCTCCACCCGCCCACTTCCTCGGAAGTGCTCAGGAGGCCAGATCATGAGATGCCCAAGCTCCCGGTCGTAAAGAGCCGCCAGTCCCGCGTTAGTGGACAACCCTCACAGGTCGCAGGGGCCTTGATCCCTGATAGCACTCAACATCCATGGCGGGATGACGTGGGGAAAGTTTCAAGGGGTTTAGCTTTGAGAGGAGTTTGATCATGGCATTGGTCGGTAGACGGGGCGAGCGTAATTTTGGATGGGGTCGGCAACTGAGCTATGCCGGGCCGCAGGCATTGCGCGATATGTTTGGAGGCGGGCATTATGGCACGGTCAAAGCACACAGTGATCGGTGGCAGGCGTTTGTGCGGTGGTGCCGGTCGGAGGATGGACCGGGGTTTAACGATTCGCGAAAAATTGATCGGCAGACCTTGTTGGACTACGCCGGACATCTACGGCAGCAAGTTGAACAAGGGGCTATCTGCATCGCCACCGCACAAAACCGGCTGTCCAGCGTGAACCGAACGATGGCGGCGCTTCGCGGTGATCAATATGTGAAAGTGCCGAGTCCGAGCAAGGTGCTGGGAATGCGGCGCACCAGTGTTCGTCGCTCGGTGCCACAAGGCCAAGACCGCGAACACGTGAAGCGGATCGTCGAGGTGCTGTGCGAACATCAAATGCCGCGCGCCGCTGCCATCGCGCAGTTAGCGCGAGCCACCGGCATGCGCTTACGCGAGGCCATTTTGGCCGACCTACCACGTCTAAAACGTGAGGCCGAACAATACGGCAAGATCAACATCCAGGACGGCACCAAAGGTGGCCGCTCCGGTGCGTCGGCACCTCGCTGGATCATGGTGGATGACCATATTCGTGACGCGCTGAGGCTTGCCGAACAGGTCTCACCCGACGGTAGCCGCAACCTGCTTGCACCGAACGAACGCTACATCGATTTCCAACGGGGAATCGTCCGCCCCGCCCGACACATCCTCCATCAGCACAACCTTAAAGGCTTCCACGAATTGCGGGCGGCCTATGCCTGCGAACGCTACGAGCAAATCACCCATCATCTCGCGCCCATCAACGGTGGCCGCTGCTATCAGCTCAACCGACGGCTAGATCAGGAAGCCCGAGTGCAAATCAGCTATGAACTCGGGCACGGCCGTATCGACGTGGTGTCGGCTTACATTGGCGGCCGAACATGAGCAAGGCATTCGATATGGAACTGTTCCTGGCCGGCGCTCTGACCGGGTCACATGCCACACGCGAGCGTCACCTATGCCAAGCAAAGGCCATTCAAGCGGCGATTTCTAATCGCTGGCACCGCGACAATCCATGGACCTGGCAGCAAAAGCATCTCGACTGGTTTCTAAATCACCACCTGAACCAGCACGCTGAATCGACGCGCTATTACTATCTGCTGACCATACATTTGCTCGCTCTTCGCTTAGGAAAATCCTGGCAGTTCAACTGCTAGGCAAAGGTCAGTGATCGGCCAAGAGCCGACGACATACGAAATAATGGCAAATAAATGGCCTCGGGTTTACGCTTACCGTCCTGAACGCGCAGACGCTTACACTATGCTGGATTTTCGGGCCAACCAGGAAGTGGCACAACTACAAAAAACGCATCCACCAAGTTTGGCGCTTGAATACTTTTTATAGTTTCCAGGGGCACCATGATAATCACCAACTTCATAGAACTCCATAAAACCCTTGAAAAATATAAAAATAGTAGTGCTTGGATATTTAGAGGCCATGGTGATCCATCATGGGAACTCAAGCCTAAATCCGGCCGCACTCCTTACTCAAATTCAAACGAGCAAGCTATTTTTAAAGCTTGGAGACGTCGAGCCAATGAGTTTATAAAGGAAAGGCCCGACTCTGATTGGGAATGGCTCGCTATTGCTCAGCATCACGGCTTAGCTACTAGATTGCTTGATTGGAGCTACAACCCTTTAGTTGCCGCTTTTTTTGCGGTTTCAGAAAATCATCAAGATAAAGATGCAAAAATATTTTGTTATAAATGCATGTGGGAATTTGATACAAAAAAAATCAAAAGCCCATTTGACATCAAGAGCGCGGGAAAGTTTAAGCCGACTGGATTAGCCCCTAGAATTATCAGGCAGAGCGGGATATTTACAATAAGCTCAAACCCCAAAAAAGGAATTGATGAGTTAATGCGAGAGGACGAAGCATTAGAGGTTATTACCATATCGAAAGAATATCGAAAAACTCTTCTTCAAGATTTAAATTTTTACGGCATAAACACCTCATCAATTTACCCAGATTTAGATGGATTATCCGCACACATAAACTGGATAGTGGAAAGCAATATTTACAATCTTGCGCCTGAGAAGACGTGACAAAACGCTATATAACTAGTTAGTTATATAGCACATATAGTGATCTTTGATATACCCAACGCCTAAGAAATACACAACCAAACATAACCAAAACATCTGCAATAGATTTTATGCAAGTGAAGTATTTAACGACAGTGATGGATAAAATTTAGACTAGAGCAGGAGCCCACCTAGTCAAAAATCGTTTAAGACTAGACGATAGGCGTACGTGTAAAAATCAAGGCAAGGTCTCTTCGAGCCTGTTTTATTAAGGCTTTTTTTCTGTCTACAGATAGTTGAAATATATCAATGTGCGCTTCATCCCCAAGCTTAGCGGTATCATAGATAGCCATCATAGGCTGGTCGAAAATTGCGCTATTAGGCCCAGCATCAGGCCTAGGCTTAAGCGCTCGCACATCGCCACATTTAGCAGTAACAACACCTAAATAGGAGCGATCATTTGCGGAATCGCTATTATTTCTGTTGTGTGCCTCTACAATTTGTTTACCGCGAGCATGAACACTTGGGTCTATAGTTCCATCAGCGCTGCGCTGGCAAGACAGCCCTACATGCTGGCAATCACTGAAAAATGCCGTCTTGATCACATCCCCATCCATGTGAATGGGCGAAAACACGAACCGATGGGCATACTCTTCATCAGATACTATGCCGTGCGAGCAGTCGCTAACCGACTCCAGCTGACAGACACCGTTCGGGAACTGTTGATCGATGAGGTTTGCCCGTTGCTTGATATTGTCTCGATCAACGGGCAGGGCTTCGAAAAAGGTGCGACAAACCATAGATTTAAATTGAAGCTAAATAAGATAGAAATTCGCGATTTACAAGTGGCGAGCTCACATGCACATCATCGCTAGCAAATCGTACTGACCCTGCATTAAAAATATAATGGTAGGTACCGTCGCCCGGGAAGGAGGCTTCCAAATATACGCCATTTATCTCCCAATAAAGAGAGATTTCACCATCAGACGCCAGCATAGGTTCAGGCAAAAAATACTGCGGTGGCAAACTAGAAACGAAAACCCGTGCATCTATAAGCGATCCCGGCATCACTGGATCAGCGTTATACCCGTCCCAGCCTGGTTCAAGCTTTGAATAAGCAGCCAAATCCTGATAGAGCTTTTGAGACTTAAGAATCTTACCCATTTCATGAGTTGATGGTATCAACGTTTCATGGGTGAGATTGTAAGATCCATAGCTTGTAGGCACGAAGGCGCCGTTTGCAGTCTGACTGCTACTTGGCTGACTATAGGTAGCATCACTCATAGTCGAAGAAAGATCACCGTAATAGTTGCGAGCTACTGACATATCCTACTCCTCATGCCTTCTAGAGCTAAAAGAAATAGCTTCCTTGACTTCCGAGCTAAGCATACTACCTATAATTTCTTTGTTCTCTTGGTGTAGATATTCAAAAACGCCTTTCAGCAGAGAACTTAACTCCCTGCCTTCCTCCGTAATGTCAAGATTAGCTTGCGCGTAGTACTTGTGCGTAGCCTGGATTTGGACATTTTGAAAATTGGCCACCTTGGTAACATTTACGTTTACGTTGGTGAGCAATCTACCCGGAACATCAAATGTTGGGTCGCTGAAAAATCCGTGATGCGAATGAAACTCTTGCGCAACATTGACGAAATTAGCTGTCAAATAAGGAGAGGCGCTATCAAAAAGATCTACCAATGGCCGAAACACGCCATCCTCAAAAGTTACTTTAAACTCATCAAGGTACTGCAAGGCAAAGATAGATGCCTTCACATGTTTCGACAGCCAGTCTGAGATAATACCTAGCACGCTGCTTACTTCAGCTAATACTTGAGCCCAGCGACTGTATTCGCCGCAAATTATGGAAAGACTATTTGCTTGGATATTTAAGGCGAGAGCTATCTCACCATCTACCTTGAATTTTTCAAAGGTCACACCGCTCATCATCATAGGGTGTGGAACGGATTGATTAAAAAAATTTCCGCCCGCAGGAAAATTCACCACAAGCTGCTGCTGCTCTCCAAATTTCGGGAGAATAGTTTTTAGCTGGGCATGCAGCGCCGTGCCAGGCTGGAAATCGGCAAAAACGTGGGGTTCAATAGGTTGTGCGTACTCGAAAACAAAGAGAACGTTGCGGATCGCATGTCCACGCTCCTCGTTATATGGCACAATTGTTGCTTTCATAACACCCCAAATTAGCTTTACACCAAAGCCCGATTGCCTTTCACCTGACATCCGACGCTGTAGGTATACCTACAGTAATCGCAAGTATAGTAGCAGCGGCTATTCGCCATGAATAGTATCCTATCAATTGAAGGTCAATCCTTGATTCCAATTGGCTTCTAGGGCACATAGGAGCCTGTCATTCACTCAACGGATGCTGTCGGATCCGCTGACGCTGCAGAGCGATGAAAAGCTTGCGTTTGTCGATAAATGGACAGTTTTTGCGACAGTCCATTGCACTTAATCAGCTGTTTGCACAGCTAATGAGAAGTCGATCGCGCTCGAGCTACTTACTCAGTTTCATTTGACGTGATCAGCTGCGGAGAAGGCTCCGCCGCGTCTGCGGCACAGCGCTGTCACGCAGAGAACGAGGGGCTAGCCTGCATTCATCCTAAAGATGGTGGAAAATGCCCTTTTAGGATCAGCGGCTTAGCGCTTGTCGTATAAGAATTCCCTCCCTCCCACAGCAGCTGCTGCTGCGAAGGCTCTGATCCGACTGGCTGCTTCGCGTGAAACCGTTTTAGACCGAGTTTGGTAGTCAGAAACGCAACGAAAATCGCGCTCCTTCGCAAACTCAAGGTCTGTTGACTAACCCACATGCTGGCAGATTTGACGTAGCAGCGCGCCTTCAAAACGGGGGCATGCGTTTCACACAGCCTGGGTCGACTCCAGCCTATTGCCCATGGAGTTAATAGGCTGCAATGTTCAAATTCAGGAGGTTTATTATGCCGTATGCTGCTCTGGATGATTTACGTGCAGGTCGACAACGTGCTGATGCCTTATAAATCCCCGATTCGATTCCACCGAAAGCCATAACTAGCTGATTTATTTATAGTTACTGGTTGAGGTACGCCAAATTTTCCAGCGAATTCCAGACCCGCAGAAAACCTAGCCTCGCGGACCACCACCGTTCGTCTGGTGCCGCACCATATAAAACGAAGGCTCGCAGAAATGCGGGCCTTTGTTGTTTCTGGCATCCAGAAATCCAGCGGCTACAAACAGCCCCTGTAGATACAGGCTTCCCCCCACCTGCACCAAAATCTGGCGGCACACCTAACTGTTACAACTTCACTTCAGAGTGACGTTGACGATCTGCTCCAGCGACTTAAAATGCCCCCTAATACACCCGCCAAGCCTAGGTTGACCCAGTCAGCAAGCTCAAATCGTGCGGGTTTTCTTTGCCTGGAGAAAACTACATGGGGGCCTTCGACAGCTGGCCCTCAGCGTAGAACAGCCCGACCTATCCACAGATGACCAGGCTGGCTAAAGATGAGATTGCCGGTACTCAAATTGATCCGTTACCAGCAAGAGCTGACAGGGCCTGGATCCTTTTCAGGGATGATCCAACGGCGCAGAACCTCATCAGTCGTACTTGCTCAGCGACCTGCAAGATTGACTCGAATCGGGTAACGAACTTCAGTTTTTCTCGATGAGAGCCACTTCAAGGCGGGCATCATGTCGAACTTTTTCGGAGTGCTCACGAATAATGCCCGGAATCAAAAAGAGGTCCACAAGCAGCCAGATGCCTGTGACGATAAGAGGGATCAGAGTAAAAAACCCGACGATCGTAATAATCAATTGTGCGACCGCAGTTCCGGTCTTACCGAGATAGAACCGGTGGCCACCGAAGCCTCCCAGGAAAAACCACAGCAGATAAGCCACGCCTGTTGATTTTTGAGCGTTGGCGACCTTTTGCTCAATTAACATCTCGGCTTGCAGGGAAGACATTCAGATTTCCTTTCCCGTCAGGGAGTCTATGTGCCGGGATGACACTAAGGTGAATTGAAGCGCAAGGATGGCATCTTGCAATCAATCATCTGAAATTGAGTGAACTGGCGGTGGCGTTTTTCAAGGTCGTCGGAGAAAGACAAAACATGGAGCAATAGAGTAGGCGTACACCCAGCACGGACTGCAAAACCGCCTTGGTTGGAAGGATCTGGCTTAGAAAAGCTAAACGTCACTGGCGAGTCTGTGGAAACGACAAATTCCTAGCAGTGGATAATTTCATCCACAGCCGCAGAATTCCCGAAAATTCGAGCCTTGACCCAAATTATCCACAGGCGTAGAAAAGATCGGGCAAAGCGCTGTCATTGACAGCAACCCAGGTAGACAGAACCTTTAAGGCTACGCCCCACCGTGGTGATTCTCCCAAAGTGCGATTAGCGTTCGGCGGCTCACACCGTCACAACGATGTGATGGATACACCTTCAATGAATCGCTTAATGATCGTCCCCCGATACTATCTCGACGATCAGAAGATTAGTCAATCCACGGCGTTTTCACACAGTCTGAACCTGAAGCCGACAATCAGATGCGCCTATAAAGCTGCGAGCGATTCAGGTTTTTTCTGTGCAACCACTTTCACGGTGGCATGTTTTTTATCAGGACCTACAGGTCGCTCTAAGTAATACTTGATAATGAACTGTTTTTCTAAAAGCCTTTTTACTTCTCCGGGAAGACTCAGCTCTCGCCAGTTTTCGCCATTACCAGCAATGCTTTCATAAATAAAAAAACCGTCCGACTGGATTACATCAATCAAATTAGCAATTAAATTCTCATGGTATAAATGAACAACTATGACAGCTGAGAATGCATTATTTAAAAACGGCAGTAACTGCCCGCAATCGAGGATCACCGGGCGTATGTTTTTGCAATTTAAATACCATAAGTCGCTGAAACTTTTACAAGAAAAATCAGCAGCTATTACATTCGCAAAGTACCTTGACAATAAGACGGAATTACGACCATAGCCGCACCCCAAATCAAGAGCAAGAGACCCTTCAGGTAAATTCAGCCCTGATATCTCTCTCACCAAAAAACCTGACGGCTCATTGGATATTGGCTTTTTATGTCGACTGTATTTTTCTATAATTAAATTTACTCCGCAGCGCAACAAATTACAGAATAATTTGTATGCCAACCTTTAACGTAGATCAAAAAAAGGTATTAGGCTCTTACTGTAACCATGCTTGATCCCTGACGAAAAAAATCCTCCGCAGTCCGACTTTCGAGTGCATACCTCGCACTCGGTGGCGTATTCATTTTTCCAGTCACTGATTGACTTGCGGTAATAGGGATAAATGTCTGAATTCACTAGGCAGAGTTGGTGGTTGTAGACCGAGATATGCATGCCATACTTGGCCAGAATGCCAACCGATTTGCTGAGTGTGTCTTTGTAATCGAATGGGTCGATCCACAGCTCATCAAGATTGGCCCTGGTAAAACCCATCATCTCAAGGCCCATCAGCGCCACATGGTCAACAAACAAAAGATTGCGTGCGATAAACTCACATAGTTCAGGAAGGCGTTGTATCGATAGCTTGTGAATGACGACTCGGATCTCAACCTTCTGGCCCAAGCGCTTCAGATTGAGAATGCCCTGAATGGTTTCATCGAATGCACCTTGGGCCTGGACAATGTAGTCATGCAGAGTTGGATCGTCTGAATAGACAGGGATTCCGATCATCGCGTCGGGCAATTCAATCTGCGCATACCGTTCAGCGAACGCTGGGTCCTTAAAACTGCGCCCGTTCGAGAGAATGTGAATCGCGGTTCGTGGCAGATAACTTTTTGTCAGGCTGATGATATTAAGGAAACGCTCCCGGTTGGTCGTCGGCTCGCCCCCGGTAAACACCAGCTCGCGGGTATCTTTTGGAATCAGCGGAATCAGGCTCTCGATTTCGTCGAGTATCCATGAGTCATCAGCTGCTTTCGGCGGTTGGGAACACATGAGACAGTAATGATTACACTGCTCTGTGACCAGAATACTGTTGTGCGGCGACGATGCACGAAACAGCACTCGGATGTTATGACGATCCGCTGAAAGCCGGATAATGTCGCCATCACCGATATAGCTATATTCCTCCGGTAGAATTGAGAAGTCGGAATCGGAAGGGAGCGCGTCAACCAGTTGCCGATGTTTATCAACCAGCAGATAGTGCGCGAATCCGTGGGGTATCTGGTTATCAGAAACCAGGTAGGCCATTTCTCGTCGCAAAACTTCAGGCAGATTCCGACTGGTTGACACTTTGGCCAAGGTGATGACTTTGTCAACGTCAACCGCATGTATACGGATTATCTTTCCGCCGAGTTTCAGCATCGGTTGGCCCACCCCATAAAAATCCGTTTCGTTTGCTCATCGCTTCCCATCAGCTCAATGAGGTGCTTGAAAATCGCCATATTCCGCTTGCAGAAAGCAGATTCAGGCTTTCTTGCCACCACATCCTTGTGTATTGCGTGATGGTAGACAGGTTCAGCGCCACAGTAAGGTTCGAATGCGCAGTCAGAACACATGGGGGCACTTAAAGTGAAGGAGTTTTCCAGTGCATCCAGAAGCTGATCAGAGAGGATGATCTCCTCATATGAATGCTCAAGAATACTGCCCAGCCGGAACGTATGATCACCCATTTCGGCAAGCATACGGCTTTCATCTGAGGCGTAGACCGATCCGTCGTAGTTGAACACGATGGCTGCGATACCAGCACCAGCAGGGTTCATTAAATCAACAAACCCAGGGTCCCCTGATGTCAGCATTTTTGTCAGCACGATCGCGGAATACTGCTCTACAAATCGTATGCCCGACTTGTTTAGCTCAATGATGTACTCAAGACCCTCCTTGTAAAATTCCAGCCAGCGCTCCGTGTCATACGACATGAACTTCTTGGTCTTGATCGCAAAGCCGTAAGGGGAAAGCGTGCGCAGGAAGATGCCATCAAAGCCCAAGCGTAAGTATTCATCAATAATGTCACGTGCTCGTGGCAGACTCTTATCGGTGGTTGTCATCAGGGCAGACACTTGGTCATAGCCAAGGGCTGCACGGGCTTTTTTCAAGCCTGCCTCGAAACGCTGATGACTATCTCGGCCTGGCCGTGGACGATTTGCATTGTGCAGATCCATCGGCCCATCGAGAGAAGATGAAAGCACGATATTATGCTGCTTACAGAAATCGAGCATGTCATCGGTCAGTAGCGATAGCGTGGTCGCAATGACGAACCGCAGGTCACGTCCTTCCTTAAGGTTACGTTTTTTTGCCTTAAGAACGACGTACTTCACCATTTCGAAGTTCAGCAGCGGCTCGCCACCCTGAAACTCAATTTTGATGGCTGGATTCGGAGACCTAAAAACGAAATCTAACGACTTGTCTGCCATCTCCGTGGTCATGTCGAATTCGCCTTTGCTTTCCGACTGCCTCGATACCTGGCAATACGGGCAGCTATGGTCGCAGCGAAGGGTCACCACAAAGATATGCAGATTGGTGAACTGGGCCAACCTGGACAGCCGCGTGCGAATCTTGAGTGCCAGAAGCTGGAGTGGAGCCTGCTCATTGGTGAATCGAATGAACTGTTTTGACCGCAGCGTAGCGATCAGTTCTGGTGAGAGCGCAAACGTCTTGCTTATGATCGGCTCAAGCATCGGCGCCGGTATGACATGAAACTCGCCAGCCATGTTGGTGATGACGTACTCGTCGTCATTCAGGCGGTCAAACTTAAAGGGCAGCAACTCGTAGGTCTGTTGCTGCGCGTAGAACTCCAGCTTCTGGAATTTACTCACTAGTCAGCCCGGTTTTTGAAAAAGCCAGTCCAAGGATCAGGTTCTTGATCGGCTGCGTCTCAACGTTCAGCCGGTGGCGCAGTTGGTAGTCAAGTACGTCCTTCTTGAACTCTTGCACGGCAGTCAGAAAGGAAGGCTCGTCAACACCAATATTCGAGGATAAGGCACAGATAAATTGCCCCCCTGTTGATGTGATATCAACCGTCAGTGAATTGATTGAGCGATAAGCGGCTTTTTGCAGAACCTGCGCGTCATAAAGCCGCTCATCAAAGACAAGCGTATCCGAGAGTGCCATTAGGAGCCCGAGGTATGAGAGGCATGAGAAACGTGAGAGGCATGTGAACTGTGAGAACTGTGGTAAGCCATCATCTGACCTTGGTCCCCGCGTTTGAGAACAAAGGCGAATTGATCATCGCCACTGCGTACCAAAAGGTTTTCGCTTTGTGCATCGGTTTGGAACGTGTGTGTGGCGTCGGTTCTGGGCTCGACAACCTCATGAGTAGTTATCGCTGAAGCTTGTTCTGTGGCTATGGCTGCAGCCAGAGTAGTCAGAGGAACTAGAAAAGAACGCTTTTTCATTTGGATGTCCCTATCATTGTGGGGGTTATTTTTGAGTTTCGGCGCGCGCCTCTGTGATGTCAATATGCAATCGATTTTTGGCGCCTTTTCCCGATGGCGGGCATTCTCGAAGACTAGCAGCGTATGGCTTCTCTCGCTGGATTCATGCCTTAAGCACCTCCTTGTGTTCTTCAGCGAGCTTCCCGACAGGTAATGCAGAGCCATAAATTCGAGGCGGCATTGAGCGAGGAATACTTTTCTGCCATGGAAACCGAAGCCTGTTGCCGCTGACCGAAAACTGACCCAGTAAAGGCTGTTCTGCCGACTGAAAACTGACCCAGGTGTTCAATTGCTTCTGCTCACTTTTCGAGCAGGAGAACACAGGGTGATCAGCATGGAAATGTTGGGAAAAATCCGGCGGATGTACT